>JBHICO010000077.1:0-6761 GCA_046759645.1 Nitrososphaerales archaeon | reverse complement strand
CTGACAAGGTCGTATGCTCCGCTTGCTACGGTGTATTGACATTTAGGGCACTTCCATATGCCCAGAGCCTTCCTTCTGAACTTTCTTGAACCGCATCTAGGGCATCTTCGCTTCTGCTTTAAAGTAAGGTATGATTTAGTGTACCTACGCCTAAGAGTGGCGCCATACTTCTGGTGCAGGCCAGTCAATGCTTCCTTAGTTCTAGACCTAGCCATCTTCTGCAATCCTCTTTAGTACAGGTCTTATCTCTTCACCTTTGGCAATAGCCGTATCCACTATACTATGTATCTGTTCTACTGTAAATGCGCCAGAACCCCCCTTCTGTACGGCGCAGACATTACCTTCTGCGTCAGTCGTCATAGTAACTCTTCCGTCCATAACTGGTTCCTCATCCGAAGTTGGATCGGTAAAAATCGCATCGCCAACTTTTGCCATCGTAACTGATACTGGTATGGTCCGTATCGGTGCTGGCATTACATCCCCAGTATCAACCACCTTGTTATCCTCTACCTTTAATTTTGGTAATTTCGCCGTTATCAATGCACTAACGGCAGCGTAAGATGCAGCGTCAAACAAATTTCCACCAATATTTAAAATACTCACATCAACAAAAGTAGCATAGACTATCTTTCCCTCTACCAGTACGAGTTTGTTTAAATCTATCATCTCTGATTCTCTTATACCGCGATCGACCACTCTAGCGAGTTCTACCGCATCTTCGTCTGGTGGGCCGGGCTCTGAATATGCTGAGGCAAGGGGCAGAACTTCAGCACTGCATATCAATATTCCCTTGTTCTCTAATCCTTCATATGGCTCGTCTGTAGATATCTTCACACCTGCAATAACTTGTGTGTTGCCCAAAGTGACACGCGCAGATCCATTGGCTTTCTGGATTATGTTCGTTTCAATCTTTATGGGTCTGTTTTCAGTCAGTCCTCTGCCATCAAGTCTCTTACCTTGTACTAGAAGATCGTGCATCTGAGCTCTTCGTAAATGCTCTACTATCATGTTAGACTTTTTTGCAGCGCTCAAATCATCTCTCCCACTTCGACTTCGTTACCAAAGTATTTCTTCATGAGTACTTCTTTCTGCAACTGATATACCTTCAGGCAGCCTTGAATGGCTTTGTCCAAACATATCTTGTATTCCTCGCTAGATAGTACGCCATCTACTTGCATCAGTGTAACCTGTTTGAGATTTGGCAAAAAGGCTATTGGCATGTCTGCCTGTCCTTCCTTGTCCTCATCATCATTTATGTCCAAAACAATTGTATCGCTAATCTTTCCTGCTGCGCAAGCAGCCACCAGATCCCGCATATTGATGCCCGCATCAGCTAGTGCAACAGATGCAGCCGTTATACCTGCACACCTAGAACCACCATCTGACTGCAATATTTCAATATAAACATCAATAGCCATTCTGGGATAATCTGCCAGTATAATAGCTGGCTCTAATGCTTCTTTTGTGATCTTTGAGATTTCAACCTCCCGCCTAGATGGCGCAGGGTTTTTTCGCTCCTCAACAGAATAGGGTGCCATATGATACCTGCATCGAAGTACACCTCTATCAGATAACGCCATGTGCTTCGGATGCACTTCTTTAGGTCCATAAACGGCTACCATAATCTTGTTCTTTCCAAACTCAATGTATGCCGAACCATCTGCATTTTTTAATACGCCAGCCTCAATCGTTACGGGCCTTAGGTCGTCCATCTTTCTTCCATCAGTTCGAATTCCTTGCTCGTTGATTAAATTACCCATTATTTCCACCTTCTGAACCTTGTAACATATCCTTAACACGCTGAGTAAGGTTCACAGTATGAGCCTCTTCTTCCACCATCTTTATAGCCTTAACTGCCAGGAGTATGTTATCTGGGGAATCTCCTGAAACTACTATAATGCCGTTCTGCCCAATAATTATCTTACAATGAGTGCTCTGCTCAATAGTTTGAATCATAGAACCTCTTTTACCAATAAGCCTTGGGACCCTAGTTGGTGAAACCCTCACTATCTCACCCTTCGGGATCTTCCCCAAATCCCTGTCAGATGCAGTGAGCAACGGATCTCTGGACCTATCAAAGTTAGCGATCTTACATGTAATCAGATCCCCTGTGCGGAACATTCTAGTTAAATCGTCATGAGAAGGCGAGTATTCCTTTCCAAATACGTCCTGGGCCGGCAAGTGCCCAGAAAAGCATGAGTTTATGTTAAGCTCCCATGCCATAGCAGAATGATCGATAACTTTACCAATGACTAGGTCTCCAACTCTTGGCATATATACACCAGATAAGGGGATAACTTTCGCACCATTCCCTCCAACCTCGGCGATGCCTATCCTAGCAGCGTAAATCTTATCGTTAATCTTGACTACGTTAAGAAGAGGTTTGACATTACCATCAGCAATATAGTCGCCAGGAACTACGTATTTTCTTTTTATGTCTTGCACTAGACCACCGTCACTTGTGCAGAACCCTTTGTAACAGAGCCTAACCTATCCAACAGGGTAGATTGCATAGCAGCCGGTATTTCAATTGTTGCTTTAAGTGAACCGTCAGCCTGCCAATCTTCGCTCTTTAGATCGCCCACACTCTTCAGTACGCTGTAAGATTGTGCTGCAAATTGTGGAGGGATTATGATTGACAACCTCAACTGTTCTGCCTTTAATGGCAAAATCTCTCGTAATTGGTCTATAATTTTCTTGGCTTGGTCCTCAGCTTTAGTAAATGGATCTACTGTAGACCTTGCCTCGTATATAGCATTTTCAATCCGTGTTGTGGGATGTGGCAGATGTGTTTTTGGATCGACGTAGCTTCTAGATATTATTTGCACTATCTGCTTTCTTTTGTCTTCCACGAGTCGTTTCCTCTGCTCTGCAGTCATATTTAACTCACCTCTCTCTAGTATCATTTTTGCTATAGCTGTGGAATCAATTGTTTTAAAACACCTCATCAATTTCTCATCAGAAATTCTTGTGCCTTTGTTGGCATCAGCGTAAATTTCATCGGACGCCAAAATATTCGAAATATCGGTACGCTTTCCCATCTTAAAGTCAAGCGCGGGATCAGGTTTAACCAGAAGTTCAAATTTTTCACCTTCTATGGCCAACCTAACTATTGTTAATTTTGCTGCCATAATAGCAAATCACGTTGCCATGTATATATAATATGTGCAACTTCACCAATACTTCGGTAGATTTTTAAATGACTGAAAGCGAGTGTGTGTGAAAAGGATTTGGCATCGATAGATATTATCGACCAGTCAGATAATAAGATAGTCATAAAGCTAAAAGGCATTCCTAGACAATATGCTAACGCTCTGAGACGTATAGCTTTGAGTGAGGTTCCCACGATGGCTATAGATGACGTTGTTATATTAGACAATTCATCTGTTATGCATGACGAAGGAATAGCACATCGGCTAGGTCTCATACCTCTCCGAACAGAAACGGAAAGGTTCGTGATGTCTCATGAATGCGATTGCAAAAGTACATTGGGTTGTTCTAAATGTAGGGTGATGCTTTACCTTGATTCCAGCGCACAGGATAAGAGTAGATCTGTGTTGTCTGGTGAACTAAATTCCGAGGATGATTATGTGAAGCCAGCGAGTACTGAAATCCCAATTGTAGTTCTTGCCCCTGAACAGAAGCTAAAGTTGGAAGCATACGCCAGGTTGGGAACAGGAAAGATGCATGCAAAATGGGAGCCAGTGTCTGCTGCTGTATTAAAAGAGAGTGATAGCAATAAGGATGAATTCATTTTGGAACTAGAAACTATTGGAATGATAACACCAACAGAGGTGATACAGCAATCGATAAAGATACTTGATGAGAAAATAAATATCCTTGGCGATAAAGTTAATGAGTTGAAAGCATTTGTTAAACAATCCAGTGCTTAGTGAAGCTATTTGGAGCTTCAGAGCTGCCTACAGGAAGAGCAAGGCCCCCATATGGTTGAAATTGCAAGAGATGATGGAGAGATCTAGTTCTAATACTGAAGTTAATTTGAGTAAACTTACTAAATTTACAGTACAGGGGGATATAGTAATTGTTCCTGGTAAGGTATTAGGGTCGGGGAATATTAATCACAAGATTACACTGTGTGCATTTTCAATATCAGAACAGTCCGCTAAAAAGATAATTGATGCTGGAGGCAAGATCTTCACAATAAAGGAATTTGTTAACAAATTCCCAGAGGGAAGTGGGGTCAAGATAGTTGGCTAAGCAAATAATAGTTAATGCGACAGACCATATAGCGGGTAGATTATGTTCATATGTAGCAAAAATATTGCTCAAGGGAGATAGTGTGGTGATATTGAATGCAGAGAAGGCGATGTTGTCTGGCGACAGATATTCTACAATGAGGGAATGGCATCAGTATCTAGAGATAGGTAGCATTGTTCATCCCAAGCACGGCCCTTACCATGCAAGAAGACCTGACCGGATAATAACAAGGATGATCAGGGGTATGGTTCCAAAGCAAAAAGCGAAAGGTGTTCTTGCCATGAAGCGTTTGAGAGTTTACATGGGTGTGCCCAAAGATTACGAAGGAAGTGAAATGAAAGAGTTTGATGATGCGAAGATCAGAAAATCTGCAGCATATTACTTGAGCGTAAGAGAACTTGCCAGATCTATTGGGGGGTTTGAATAATGACTCAAATTGAACTTTATCCTGCGTCTAGAAAGACTTCAAGGGCAGTTGCTAGCATAGTAAAGGGTTCTGGCAGAATAAGAATCAACAATATTCCAGCTGAATTGATTACGCCAGAAATATCGAAGGAGATAATCCTTACACCAGTAGAGCTTGCCGCTGATGCTAGAAATAAAGTTGATATCAGCGTGAGAGTTGAAGGTGGGGGGTTTACTGGGAGAGCATTTGCAAGTGCAGTTGCCATATCGAGAGCTCTGACAGGTTACTCAAAGGGAAGGAAGGATATTAAAGAGCATCCCTTGCAGAAATCTGTTAGAGAAGAGATTAAGGAAAGACTGATGGAATATGATAGACATTTGTTAATTGGTGATCCTAGGCGTACCGAACCCAAGAAGTTTGGTGGTCCGGGTGCTAGGAGAAAAAAACAAAAGTCTTATCGTTAGCTCATTCCGCTAACATTGTTTTTTGGGACCTCTTGCTGCAGATAGGTAGAGTGAGCGTACAGCTAGATATATTGTCATGATAATGACGATCCGAATATGTAAAATATATTGCAAAGTGTAATCCAGTGTAGGCTATTCTCTGTATGAAGTGATCTGAGTATCCTGATGTCGAACAAATCATGAACCCAGATGCCTTTTTCATTCCGCCCGTTCCCCATTCCCCTTTTTCACTGATATTAAGTTTTGATATACTGTTATTATATAGAGTAGCAGAAATGGGTATATTGGAATTAATGCTTCTGCATAGGAATTGTTATCAGAATTTTTTGTATACTATGTAGTCTAACCTTTTTACGTAAACGATCCTGCTTGCAGGTATGGTCTGAAAATCTTCTGATAAACGGAGGAACTCTAGGAGTGGAACTTTCTTGATTTCTTCGTAATCTCTGTACGCTACGCTATACAACTTGGGATTATCTGCATGGAGGGCCTTGCTGAGTGTCTCTTCTAACCTGCCTTTCCTAACCAACTTGATAAACTGTTAAATAGCGTGTATTAAAGTCTGCACTTATGGGAAAGAAGGGTAAGGAAATAGTAGGTTCCGTACGCGAAGAAATTGTTGGCATGTTAAAGCAAGCGTATGCGGACGAAATGGTTGCTTTTCATTTCTACTGGTATACCTCCATATACATGGAAGGGCTAGGCTTCGCAACCCTTACACAGTTATTCAAAAAAAATGCAATGTGTGAATTAAAACATGCCGAAATGCTTGCGGATAGACTGAACCAGCTTGGTGCGTTTGCTTTCACGAATCCAGCTGAGTGGTTGAAAAACAGCAATGTTGGAGATGTGCAACCAGAGCAATATCTTACTTTCAAAAAATCCGTAGAGAAAGCCATGGAAATTGCAGGAATTGTGACAGAGCACTACAATAAAATAATGAAGAAGGTAAACGGTGTGGATTTTGTGACATATGAACTCGTCGGTGAAATACTCTCTGAGGAAGTTAAGGAAGAACAGGATCTGGAAGATATACTTTCACAGTTGGAAATTTAGGGAGTAAAGTTAAGTAGACCACCAGCATCAATTATTTTTTTGATCAAATCTGAAAATGGTTTAATTTTGTATATTTTATTAGTCCTAAGGTTCTTTACCTCACTGTTGTTTATATCAATCTCTAAGTGATCCTTATCCTGTATGTTCTCATAGGCATCCTTATCTATTTCTATAGGAAGCAAATGCGCACCATCGACGGAATTCCTATAAAATATCCTTGCAAATGATAATGCCAGAACAGCCGTTATACCCGCGTGTTTTAATGCTATAGGTGCATGCTCCCTACTGGAGCCGCAGCCAAAGTTCTCACCCGCAACTAGAAAGTCACCCTGGCGTGCCTTCTGGATAAAATCTTTATCCAATCCTTCCATAGCATGTTTTCCAAGTTCATTAGGATCCATTATTTTGAGGTAAGGTCCTGGAATTATAACATCGGTATCGATATTGTCCTTCTCGTACTTGTGTGCTAGACCTTGCAAAGAATCACTCACCTTATGTCTCTGGGATCAGTTATAAAACCAGTTATTGCCGATGCTGCCACAATCTTGGGTGATGCCAGGTACGTTTTTGATTCAACGTGCCCCATCCTTCCTGGGAAGTTTCTATTTGTGGTGCTT
>JBHICO010000076.1:0-6851 GCA_046759645.1 Nitrososphaerales archaeon | reverse complement strand
GAGGAATGGGAGCAGCATGTGCAGGAAAATTATGTTATAGTTACTGAAGAATCACCGACAGAATAATATTTTCACCAACAGCAAGAGTAAGCAATGACAATATCAAGTGATTTTTTCTTATCATTTATTGTTTAATATGATAGATATCTGCTACTGCTAAATAAGCAAGTGAAGTCTACGCGCCTTATCCAAATCTTATTTGGAACGGTTTAACTTCACTATCAACAAGTACTTTATCATCCAGATCATAGGCTCTCCAGACGATTAGAGGAACATCGTCGGCTGCATTGAATAGGAACCTTCCTGTCTGCCCAGGCTTGATAGGATTATTTGCCGTATGCAATAGGAGTTCGTTATTGCCATTTTTTTCACTATCCCATCGCAATTTCGTCTTCAGCGCATCTAAAGTGGTACCGTTTATGTACACTTGAACACTGTAAATGTTGCCCGTGCTGTTGGGCGAATTCTTTATCACCAGATCCAAAAGATCTCCTCGCTGCTTCGACTTTATATTTACAAGAGTGTGGTTCTCTATTTGAGGAGGCAATGACTCTGGCCCTTCTAATTCCAATTCTTTCTCCTCTCCTTCTCCTCCTTCTACCGTTTCATCGATCTTTGGTTCTTGAATCACAAACTGTCTAGAGTCAGCATAGATATAGAAGGATGTGGGCTTGAAAGTGGTGGGGAGAGAGATCTCGATTGTGAATGGCTCTATACGATTGGGATTCATGTCTTTGGGTTGCTGATCCAGTACGGAAAAGCCACCAACGCCAATTATAGTACCTTTGGAATCATAAAGTGATACAATTAAGTGTGTATGAGTACTTCTTTCGTCACCATTGTTAACCAAACTACCCTTGATCTGCCACAATATATTCTTGGATAGAGGAGTTGGTTTCGATACTTGGATCAATTCAGCTTCATTTATGAGAAGTACAGCATCTTTTGCTTCTGATACAGTGTATTGTAAAGATAGCTCGTAAGAGCCGATATTCTTTGTCGAGGCTTTATCTGTTTCAAATTCTAGGAAGAATGGAATCTTCGTATTGGGAGCTAACATTGTAGGCGCAGAGGATTGAAAGTTTGTTAGAGTGCGATCAAGTTCCGCCATAACAAGACCTAATTTATCCTTTAACACACCATGAATCCGTATATTGCTAACAAAATCCCCAGAATCATTCGAGACTTCTCCCAATATCTTATACGCTCCGCTCACCGGATCCGAGTATGTGTTATACTCTGTTATTTTGATCAAATCGTCAGAACCTATGATCCTTCCTGTAACTGGTATAGGACGGGGAGCGAATTTCCCTGAAGAAAGATAAGAACCAGCGATATCATCATATATTAGCATGAATGATCCTGACTGACCGCCAACATCAAAAGCTATCTTTCCCCTGACCAACCCACCAGGCTGCAGAGCCCCAGAATCGATCTTTGGTTCAACATCCGAGAATGGATCAGCAGCAAATAAGAAGCCAGAAGGACTCTTTAGATATGCGTACAGAAGGTTGTAATCAACCACTCCCCTTCCCTTGTTAAGAATCGATATATCAAGAATATAGCGACCATTGTCCAGTACTTCGCTGTAAATCTTTAATTCTACTCTAGAATCTGATAGCGTGACACCCTTTAGTCTGGTCAATTTCCATTCGCTGACAGGTGGCTTATCGGTAGGATTTTTTGTAGAGGATAAATCTATGATGAAGTTGGTATCAGGTTCATTATAGATCAATTGTGTAGCATTCTCAGATTTAGGTATAACAAAAGTAAGAGTTCCCTGCAATACATCCCGCACCGGTAGCCTTGGCGGAAGTATACTTGATTCAGTGATCTGGGGGGGATATTCCTTCCCAGAGCTATCAACAAGGGAAAAGAAGAAGATATCTACGCACGAACTTGGCTCTGGTTGGAGATTCTTGCAGATGCCCGTAATGCTAATTTTCTTCTCCTCTGAATCAGGAATTTCAGATGAAACTACACTATCAACATAAAGTTCTCTCTTCTCATCTACAAGTAGCTCTCGAACCATGCCTGAGCTAGAGAATGCAGGTACGATCTGCACGAGATTAATAAGAATCGATAAAACTAGCAGCAAAGACAAAGCAAGTGATTTGACTCTTGTCATTCTACAACTCAGCTCGCTTCTATCATTAAAGAACTTTGTATTGTATGAACCCTGATTACTCTTAAGTTTTTGTAATATAGGGGCCATTACTTACTTTTTCTCATGACCTTATATACAAGTGAAGAAGTAAATAGCGATCTAATGATTAACTTGATTACTCAACGATTTGATGTAATGAAGTGGCCATAATTAATATAATGCGTTCATTGATTTTACATTGTTATGAATAATAGGTGGTTGCCATCATTACTGTTAGCCACAATTCTATTCCCCATATTTCCAAATGGTTTTGCACAAACTTCTGATGGTTTATCTGCAGATAGGCTACCTAAGGATATATTCATTGAGACCGATATGCAGATAAACCTTGTTTTGATCGGAGACAGTTGGTCAGAAGAAGATAAAACTGAGATCACAAAGAAACTTTTACAATCATATGCACCCAGAATATCCTCAAAAGATGAACCAGCCGGTGTCAGATACAATTATACTTACACCTTCAGAAGTGAGTCACAGCAGTTTTCAGAAGAACTTTTCAAGTTCATTGACACTATCGGGGTAGAGACTGCAGTCCCAACTGTAATTGAGCAGTGGAAGTTTGCTCAGGCACCACACCTGGGAAAGGAAGAGCTGGTTTACAAATTAATTGATGCATATCGTGTTGAAGATCGACTTGCAGAACTGGAGCGAGAGAAGGGATACACCATTTACTTCCTCAACCCATCTAGTCAACAAATAGGTTACTTGCACACATATAGTGCATTTTCCACAGATCCTGATACCGACAGAGCTTTCGTACAGGAGGGCATGATGGGATTTGGAGGCAAGCATCGATTCTACTTCATAGATCTCACAGCTGGTCCGTGGATTTACCCTTTTATACCGCTATCCGAAACACAGTTTCTCTCAGAGTTTCATGGAAACATTCACGATCTAGAGAATAATGAAGAGTACTACGATTTCATAGCCGATTATGTGAACGATGTGATAACGCTTCTCTTTACACCAGGCTACCTCTTCTCACCTCTTTACAAACTGAACTACAGGATGCAGGTATTCTTGATAGACATGACTGCTGGCCGCGTCTTCCATGATGTAGCAGTAGATTATCTCAAGAGAGAGAAGATAGAGCAAGCCTTCGTTAAACTTATTCCCTACACTCAGTGGCAAAGCGAGATCACGGGTCAGAGCTTCGATTCTCTGCCGCGTGAGTTGCAACGAGCGATCCTCAGATCACTTTCCTTCTACGGAGGGGGAGATCAGGGCACGCTGATAAAGAGCTCAGAGTTTATTACAGAACTCAGGAGCTGGGTAAAGGAAACACTAACAGAGGAGGAGGCTCGTCTCCAGGAAGAAGAATCCAAAACAACCGCCTTTATACCGATTGTTCTTTTTGTATTCGATACAGATGCTTTTGTAGACAGAGTACCTGTAGTTGGGGCTGCTTTACCAGATCCGGTAGATAGTACAATACCTTGGGGCGCCATAGTAGCTGCCAATAAAAATTCTCTTGATTTTGGGACCGGATTATCTGGTCTTACAATTCATGAAATGGGACATGTCTTGGGTTTAAGGCATCCACATGATGGCTATAGTCCATCAGAAGGCGAATTCAATAGCTGGTTCTTCGACTGGAGCTACACTCCCATGACTTATGCTGCTCCCGCAACTTTAGGGTGCGGATTACCAGGCGAACGATGTGGGTTAATCGTTACCGAGTTTGGTGCATTTAATCTTGACACTATGGATAGGGGGTTAGTGCTTTCTCTGCTAGATCAGGCGCAATTCAATCTTTACAATTCCTTGCTGAAGATGGAAGAGAAAGGTTATGACAAAAGTAGCCTACCATCGGATATCCAGTCAAAATTGTCAGACATTGATAATGATTTTCAGAGATCCAAGGAATTCTTTACACAAATGAATTATTTCAATTTTACATCATTTGACAGTTCTGCAGCACCCTTAGAGGTAACAGACGATGCGTTCGATTTCGCTTTAAGCGCATTCTTAAACTCAGAGTCATTGTTAGAGGAATCTGGAAGATTAGCAGAGGTGGTACCCATACCTACTACATACGGAGTAAATACGATAGGAATATCTGAACTGTCATTTATAGACGACAACGGCGTAGAATCTAACATTCATGAGATTTCTGAACCTGTATTGATCAAGTCAATGGTCTCAAGCAAGGTTGACCAATCGATCACCTTTACGGCCATAATTCAGATTAAAGATAGTCAGGGGTTCACCATTTCATTAACAGAATTAGAGTTTTCGGTTCCTCCAAATGAAGAGGTAGAGCCTTCTTTATCATGGATATTCGAAAGTCCCGGCGAATTCAGTATTGAAACCTTCCTATGGATGGGACTCGAAGAGCCTGTACCCCTCTCTCCCGTTCAAAAAGCCAGTATAATCCTAGTTCGTTGAAGGATGTTTTATTGTCAATGAGGGTTTACAGGCTATATTATGCAATGTTACTTCCTAACTTTCATGCTGAAGCCAGCAAAAATAGTATGTTGGTTGTAAAAAATTACCAAATGGTGGTTATGTTAGTTTTTTAACCAGTTTTGATATATATGGAATATGGAGCAGTATCTTTTCTAATGAAGTTCCTTTATTTGTTCAGCTGCGCCAGGTCCTAGATCTTTCATGAAATCTGCATATCTGCTTACTACATACTTGCCCTTTTCCGTAAGAGCATATCTCCTTCTGCGAAAACTCTGTTTTGACTCTTGAAGCAAGCTTTGGTCAATTAGAGCCTTCAGACATTCCTGCAATGGTGCCCACGAAAGGTTTGTTGTGTACATCAGTCTTGTTGGACTTTTTGGACCATCAGCTAAGGTCATCATTATATCCATATGTATTTCCAATCTTGATCGTCTGTTCATATGAATCTAGAACTCTGAGTGGCTAAAATGCATTTGTAATATACAGATGTTACAAATATTCATGTCCAATTCCTTAAACTCTTGAAACAACGAGGTGAATAATAATTAAGGCAACAGACATATCTTCATTACCTTATATTCGATCTTCTTTTTCTCTCAAGGTAATCTTGCATGTCTAAATTTTTTGGAAAATTGAGTAATTGTCTCATTCATGTAATCGAGATATCCCTTTTTATGTAACAAATGATGATGAGATACCATATTACCACTGGGAGAGTTGAAATTTAGGCTCTTATGTAGCAATCTGATTTCAGACTCTATAAAGTTACATCGATCAAATAATAGAAAGAATATGATAGCATGATAAGATCTGACTTTTTATCAAAAGTAGCACAAAGTTCTTATAATATATAATATATGCTATCATGGTATGGAAACAGCTCAAAAATTGATAACTGTAACACCAAAGGCAGCGGAGAAGGTAAAGGAGTTCATGAAACAGGAGGGTAAGGATGACCTATTCCTCAGGGTATACGTGCAGGGAGGAGGATGTTCAGGACTATCATATGGTATGGGTTTCGAAGAAAAGGGCGACGAGGACGATACTATCATAGAAGAAAATGGAGTGAAGTTGCTTATCGACAGCTACAGCTCAAGACATCTGAAGGGTACAGAAATAGATTACATAGAGAGCTTGATGGGTGCAGGTTTCAAGATAAACAACCCTAACGTAACTAAAAGCTGTTCTTGCGGGCACTCATTCAATACAGATTAAAGATAAACCAATTTATTTTAGTAAATATTGTTAGCGGTGGGCATACCATAACTTCATAAAAAAATAAAAGGTTTGAGTTTTGCCTATAACCAAAGAGCTGCTTATGGCTACCCCAAATTCTTCACAGAAATTATTTTCAGTGCAATACCTGCAAATATGAATACCAATGCCACAGGGAACATGATGCTTAACATATCAACAAATACGCCCATTAATATCAGCAGAAAGCCAAAGACGGTCATAGCAATTCCGGATACGAATTGACCGTCAAGTTCCATCAATTTATAATAAAAAATCATGTATAAATACTGTTTCCTACTCCCACACATTTACGCCCTTTAGGAATCTTATAGCATCTATGAGACCTTCGGCATAACCTATGCTTAAAACCGCAAGTTCTGCTTTACCTTCCTTAAGGAACTTCTCTGCATCAGCAATATAGTATTCAGCGTTCTCAAATATGTTGCTGAAGCTCGCTTCCTTGTTAACCAATTTTTTTGCGTGTTCAAGTGCTCTCCTTGCCTTGGGCACATATTTCTTGATCATCTGTTCGGGTATTTTTGTTATCACTTGTGAATTATCTGCTGGCTCATCAAGCAGTTTTGTCAATACCCCTAACGCATCAATTTCTGTAAAATGTAATGTACTAGTCAATACAAGCGAATGTGGCGGATCCCCAAACTCACTTGCTAGTAAAGATCTAAACTTTCCGGAGACTATGCTTTGACTGTCAGAACCTACTCTAGAAGCCACAATTGCAAATGTTTGATCTGAAAATACATTATGATTTTGATCAGTTTCGGATTCCAGCAACCTCTTAATGGCATCATTTGGTTTAAGGAATAGTTTTTTGTCTTGATCGTATTCTAACAATATGATCGTATGGCTCCCGGACAAGAGGTTGCTGTAAATGGTATAGTAAATACTTGAAATTGACTGGCTCTCTGATGTTAATGTAACAATTCTTCCTATCTTGTACACATGTAATCCACATTCTCCTATAATCGAAGTTATAGATGATGATGCATGTAACACTCTAGTCTTTATACCGCTCTTCTCT
>JBHICO010000075.1:0-6944 GCA_046759645.1 Nitrososphaerales archaeon | reverse complement strand
GCCAACACCAGCTACATGTGGTGTGGCCATGGAAGTTCCATATGCGAATGCGTAATTGTTATCCTTCCAAGTTGATAATACATACGTCTTAGTGTAAGGTCCTCCTCCCTTATCACCGCCAGGCGCCGAGAGCTCTATATCTGCACCCCAATTGCTATGATTTGCTTTGTTATCTTTATTATTTGTAGATGCAACGCTTATCACTGTAGGATATGATGAGGGATAATGTGCTGCGTTTGTGTCATCATTACCAGCAGATCCCACCAGAAGTTTGCCTTTAGTATTATATGCGTAGTTAGTGGCGTCTTCCATCAATGTTGAGGTACAGTAACAACCTAAACTCAAGTTTATAATGTCAGCACCATAATCAGCAGCATACTTTATTCCTTCTGAAACGGACCAGTTCGATCCAGATCCGCTGCTGTCAAGAACTTTGACTGCAAGTATCGATAATTCACCAGTGCCAGCTACTCCACGTGCATTGTTTGTTTTAGCACCAACAATACCAGCTACATGAGTTCCATGACCATCGTCGTCAATAGCATCATTATCATCATTAATGAAATCGTATCCGTTGATTACACGACCTGAAAGATCAGGATGACTATACTTTACTCCTGAATCTACAACAGCTACAATGACCGATAGATCTCCAGGTTCAGTATCCCAAGCATCGTTTGCCTTGATCTGCCTTTGGTTCCACTGGTAGCTCCAATAACTGTCATTAGGAGTTCCAACAGCTCTTATAACGGAATTTCTTTCAGCATATAGTACGTTAGGATTATTTTTAATAGCTTTTATGAAAGCATCTTCTGCATTAACTGGTACTTTGATAAGAAGCGCTTTTAGAGATTCTATTTTATCTAAAACTTTACCTCCCTTGCCTCTAACTTCCTTATCAAACTGTGGATCTGGCTGTTCAAGACCAACCACTATTTCACCAGGAACAGAATCTGCTTGCGTACCTGCAGATGGTCTATCTATTGATGGTGGTGTTTCAGGAGCGGTCTGCCCGGATGCCGCTAATAAACCGAGAGACGGCAATAACAATACTAGCGTGAGAGCCATTCCAAATGGCTTTAAATGATTCATGTCTCTGCCTATCTGTTCTTGATCAGTAAAGACGATTCTTAAGCATTCTGGTGCTAAGGTCTATATCAGTAGTCAACTTGAATTTACTGGTACTCATCTATCTGTGTTATTGCGTATTAAATATGAAGTAGAAATCTATATTATAAAGACTAACTGGTCATGCTGAGGACTATAATATGGTATGAGAAATCTGTGTTAAAGGTCCATCAACAATATTAACCGGAGAAGGATAAGGGCCATGTTCTGCGGGGACAATCTAATACCCTCCTCCGGCCGCGGCATCAGAATGACCATAGATAGGTAGATGCTTAGCCGCTACATATCTCATGAACATCTCATCTATTATATTTTATGCTAGCGATTCTAGGATTTGCTTCATTGTAGATAGAAAGATGATATTTGCACTAAAATTACGCATACATCTCATGTACTGCCTTCTGTTTATACTCGGTTTCGTCACCGGTAGAGTAATGGGGACTGTTGCAAATAGGACAGATAACGGTGACCATCAGCCTTCTCAGCTTCTGAACACCTTCTTTACCCTCTGCTCTCAGGTCTACCTCCTTTGGCAGTTCCCAACCACATTCACACTTTGATGTCAATAGCAATCATACCTAAAGTTCGCATATAACGATTAGACTGTATCGTCAAGATAATACAGGGATAAATATTCTGAATTCATCTCTGAGATTTTTGTTATTAATTACATGTTACTAGAAATCTTCGATCTCCTCGAATAATGCACCATTACAAACCGGACATCTGTAAGGATTTCTCATCGCCTTTCTATTATAGACACAGCCACATGCCGAGCAAACTTGAATATCACTTTTGTTTACCATGCTTCTCGGCATTTGTAAGTGATCTTCAACTAGAAATAGTTTGGGATCATCAAGCATAGCAAATAGAATAACCCTATTGGTAAAGTACTTCAAATCTAGCTCTTGAACCCTTATTCAATGTCATAAGTTGCAGTAAGTATTCCACCTGCACAAGCCTTTTCAATTCCCAGTAGTAAATGTAGTCGCTTATGAAAGAAAGAGATAAGCCGTATTTGCACTTCTGTCCAGAATGCCTTTGGAGTGATTCTCTCGCGTCTCTTGATAAGAAGATAAGCAAATGCCCTTCCTGCAATGCTAGCTTATTGGTCAGCAAACATCAACAAACAGTATTTACCAATCTTCAAGGACTATTCAACATGTTCAGTTAAATAACAAAGTAAGCAAGCAAGCGAGTGATCAGGTGTGTGCATAGAGTGATTAACCAGGAATTTACTTGGTTCGTTGTGGCAATTCCAGTATCATTGATAGCTGGTATCGCGACATTTTATGTGGCGAGTACAATTTTTGATGCTAGCAAGGCTGAAATTGAAGAAACCACAATACCGGGAACACAAATCAGTCATACAGAAGATCTGGCTCTGCAAACTAAGGAAAGAGTTGATACAATCATAGCTGAATCTGTTGAAGATCTAGCAATGCCATAAAGCAGCTGCATGGTCAATGAGATGTGTTAGATTTAAGATAGTTAGTTAGTTAGTTAGTTGGCATTGTTTCCGATCTTGCCTAAGAGTTTGGAGTATAACTTTAAAACATTAGTACCTTTGTTTGTGAGCTTAAACCTGGTTCCATACTTAACCATTCCATCGCTAGGTCCGTTTATAGCTCCTGATATTCTCAAGTCATCCAAAATCTCTTTAAGGGGTTTCCAAGAGATCATAGTCGTACTCATCAACTGAGTCTTGCTTAACGGCCTCTCCTTTAGTCTCAATAGTATTTCCATCTTTTGCTCTAGTTTAGATCTGCGTGGTCTCTTCTCATCCATATCCTTACTCATATTTTTTTTCAAACCTTGATCACCCTTTCCCTGGAGTTCACATATAGGAAAATGAAATGGAAGTTAATAGGCTTATCTATATGGAATAAGCATCTATTTTTGGAATATATATTAGAGATCTGTATCCTTGCTACCTAGGCTTGTGATTAAGATAACTTCCGTTGCAGATGGACTGGGTCAGTATGGATGTTTAGCTGCAAGAGGAAGAATCTTCTCACGAATCAATAGATCATGATCTGCTTCAACGTCAAAGGCTACTATGAGAACGTAATCACTGCTTAAGGGTATAGCTGCACGTTTTACCTTCTCATAGGATGCAAATGCATAAAGGGTTCTGCCAAGCTTGGCTTCCAATGATTTTCTGGTGTTCATTCTCATGATCGACTGTATGAAAGATTGTCTCGTTTCCTGTTGTGATAGTAATGGAACTAACCCTTCTCTATACTCAGCTGCAACTATATGACCGAAAAAGTCTATGATACCAACAAATCTTATCGTTTTGTCCATGTTAATAATATGCTTACAGATATAGTCTGGAATTTGGAGTGGGTCCATATTGGAATTAGTGCGGGGATCTAATGCCATTTCAAAGTACTGCAACCCCGAAATATTTAGAGTCTTGTCCCGAATGATTCTTACAGAAGCAGAGCCAATTTTTAAAACAAAATTATCAACAGAGTCTTAGTACAACTGTTGATTGTTCAAGGTCCCAGCACGCACTATATAGCGATTTTGTAAAAGCTTTCGATTTTACAGTAAATGATACAAAATCTCCAGATGTTAATGGATCATGTTCAGTAAAGAACTGAATCTCATCTGTTTCAATATCTAGGCTACTGGTCCAACTTTGGGGAAGTCTATACTCAATCTTATCTATGTTTGATAGAGATAGCGTAATAGCGTTAAGAGGCAAACTACTCATGTCACGATTCTTGATTATGATCTTCATCGCCTCTCCTTTCTGTATTGTACTCACTTTTATAGGACTATCAACTGGGAGAACGTCTATCTTGTAGGTGAAGACCTTCTTCATTGGCATAAAGTCGTCAGGGGTGCCCAAGCCAACTACTCGCACCTGTACTAGATGCTGGCCCTCTTCCTTGAATGTATAACGGAATTCACCCTTGCCATCCTCTGTTTGAATCTGAGGTAAATCTGCTATTGCTTTATGATCCTTGATTATCCTAAGATCGTAGTTAAGGTTGCTCAACACTTCGCTGTCAGCACCGGTGAAAGTTACTTCGAATTTAGTTGGTTCGTCCTGCATTACTTTATCAGGAGACCATATCAAATCGGACATTATCTTGTATGATTCCTCTACAGTCAGGTCAATTAGATCACTTGTAGCTTCTTCTGTAAGCAGTCCAGATGATACTACCCTAAGTTTATAGTCGCCATTGGCTGGCTTGAACTTTAGATTAACTGCTCCTGCTCGATCACCATGCACAAGTACAGACTTGGAGTCTGCATCTACCCATTCTTCACCATCTACACTATATTGTAGTGTAACCTGAACCCTATCATATTCAAACTTCTCATTTGGTTCGGCACGTACTGATGCTGTCACTACCACATCGTTGCCTGTAAGCACTGGGTGTGTTTGTGACTCATTTAGATCGCCACAGACTTCATTTGTGCAGTTTCTTACGTTTTCAATAATTAGCTCACTATCTACCTTCAATTCATCCATATTCACAAGCCTTCCCTTGGCCCACGTATCAGGGAGTATAGAAACCGTGCCAGCTGGCCATGCCTTTCTATAAACATCATATATATTCACAGCATTTGGATTATCGGTATCTAATGCCATATAATCCCCATATGTTCCCTCTGCTAGGTACATTCCAAAGGTATCACTCTTCAAAAATAATGGAATCGCTACTTCAGCTATCCAGTGACTGGCTCTATTTTCTCCTGGAAGATCAGCAACATATACTCTACCTGAAGGATCTACAGCGATTCCTTCTGTGCTCAGGTTATCAAACTGTCCTGGAGAAGAACCCTTTGATCCCCATTCTCTAATGAAGTTGCCATCACCATCAAACTTCTGTATTCTATTGTTTCCATTGTCCAACACATACACGTTGTCTTCCATATCAATGGCTATACCACGAGGATCATCAAACATTCCTGGCTCCTGTCCATAACTACCCCACTTTGCTACAAAGTTACCCTCGCTATCGAACTTTTGTATTCTATTATTTCCTGTATCTACTATGTATACAACATTTTCAGAATTAAGGGCCATAGCTGTTGGTTTGGTAAATTCGTTATCGCCTATACCTGTAGAACCCCATTTAGATATTAGCCTGCCATCGTTATCGAACTTCTTTGCAACCTCATTCTCCCTATCAACTATGAATACATTACCGTAAGAATCAACATCTATCCCGTCTGGTGTCCATGATAATATTGGCTCGCCATGCCTCACATATTCTAGAGCTTTAACGTAAACGGTATCCATGAATATGTGCAAGATCTTGAATATCTGTCCGCCTTCGATGAAGTATGAACCTCTACCATTTTCTTCTACTATCTTTGCATCTACCAAGCCTATAGGTTCATGTGAATTGGTATCCAATGCAATGTAGTGTTCTCCCTTTGGCATATCGTCAATAGAACGTTCCCCCCTTATCTCGCCGCTTCCCCATCTTAGCAGTAGGTTACCGTCACCATCAAATTTCTGAACTCTTCTGTTGAAGGGATCTGCTACATAGATATTGTCCAATTCATCGACTGCAATACCAAATGGACCCCTGAATTGACCAGCACCAAGACCTTCAGAACCCCATTCTCTAACAAAGTTACCATCCCTATCGAACTTTTGAACACTCTTCTTTTCAATATCGGTCACGAAGAGATTGCCCTGTGAATCAACAGCTAGAGCGTGAGGGCGCATATAGTCAGCAATGTCTGAACCGCCACGCAATTCTGATATGAAGTTACCATCGCTATCGAACTTCTGTATTCTGTAGTTTCCAGAGTCTGAAACATAGACATTATCTGAAGGATCGGCCGCAACATGAAGTGGCCCTATAAACTCCCCTTCGTCTGCTCCTTTTGTACCCCATTTTGTTATGAATTTACCGTTGCTATCGAACTTTTGTATTCTATTGTTAGCGCTGTCAGTAACGTAAACATGATCTTTAGAGTCTATAGCAATTCCAAATGGAGACTTGAATGTACCATCTTCAACACCGAATGTTCCCCATCTCTTGACCACAAATCCATTCTGATCAAACTTTACTACTCTGCTATTACCCTGCTCAAGAACGTACAGGTTGCCTTTAGAGTCTTTTGCGATAGATGTAGGCGTTACAAGAGAGCCGAAGGAGCTCATATGGTTCCCATAACTATCAAAGACGCTTACCATACCAGTTCTTCTGTCAACAACTATTGGGTTGCCAGACTGGTCAACTACTACTGCTTCAGGCCTCTCAAATAACTCATGTTGCTTGCTCTCTTCAGGTTTCTCACTTGGATCTACCATCATTCCAAGTGAAAGAAGGCCCATAGAGCCGAATGCACCTACGAAGTTGCCATGCTTATCAAACTTCTGAACCCTTGCATTTCCAGTATCAGCAACGTACAGGTTTCCTTCAGAGTCAAGAGCAATTCCTGTTGGGTCTATGAACTCCTTGATATTGCTACCAAGCGAGCCGAAGCTGCCCATCAAATCTCCTTCAGCGTTAAATTTAGTTATGGTCCCACTATCACTATCTAAAATGAAGAGATTACCTGCTTGATCAACTTCTATTCCAGCTATACCAAGTAAACCCTTGTATGATGTGGATGATGTGTCCCTCAGAGAGCCCAAGACATGTTGAAGGTTGCCATCTGTATCGAAAACCTGTAACCTAATATCTCCAGCTTCCTTTGCGGTATGTTTGAACTGATGCGTTTCAGTATTTGCTCCAAGGTGTTCTGTGGCTAATCTGAAGGACTGAGATGTTCCATCTCGGAATACCCTGAAGATGTATACGTCATCACCAACTTTGAATTCATCTGCAACATTA
>JBHICO010000074.1:0-6995 GCA_046759645.1 Nitrososphaerales archaeon | reverse complement strand
ATCCATTCAAGGTAACAATGTGTTGTTTTTCTAGTTTTTTTATTTTAGTCATTATCATTTCAATATGTCTGTATGTTTCATATTTTATTGCTCTTGCTATACCATTTCTATTTTTCCATAATTTATATGAATAAACAGTGTCCCTCGTATACTGTAGTAACCTTTTACCCATGATTTTTCTTGCAAGTGGTTTTAGTTTCATGCAGACGCACTGTATGATTGACGTATACCCCTAAATATCACTATCATTTTTCTTTAATGATCGGATCATGTTTATGGCTTTCCCTATCATCATCAATGAGCTCTAGGTAAACTTCCATATGCTTAGAGGCAACCATATCCCATCTCAATTCGGGCCTGAAATTCTCTACATTTCTCCTAAATTTTTCATAATCAGATGACAGTAAATTTATCGCATTACTTAAGGACTTGGGCTCTCTATGTGAAACCACACCTAATCCTTGTTCTGCAAATTCTCGAAAGAAAGTCAAATTTGATGCTACAAATGGCAATCCGTGAGCTAACGCATCAAACATAACACCCGATATTGCAACAATCTCATACGGTAATACTATGGCATCACATGCAAAGAATAATTTTGACATGGAATACTCATTCATGTAACCGAGGTCTAAGTTTATGCCATTCTGCACATTCACAGTTTTGTCTAAGCTTCTATAGTGTTTAGTTTGTTTTGTTACTATTACCCAATCATGTGGCAATTCTACTTTGCTCAGTATTTCAAGTCCCTTTGAGGAATCAGCATAACCAAATGCAAGAAGTAGCATTTTATCCCTTGGTAATCCAAATTCTTCTCTTAATTCTTCCCTACTTGCATCTGAAGGAATAGGTTCACCGCCATGATAAATTACTCTCCCGCGTCCAACTATGTCATGCGTTGCCCTCGCCAGGTTTATAATTTCATTTGAGAATTTTGTTATGTGAGTAAAGAGGTTGTAACCTTTATCGAAAACCCATCTTCTTATCGGAGCTCTAAATCGCACAGGCAGAAATCTAAATCTCCCTTCCTTTTCATGAATTCTTTCCCTCACATATGCTATATATTCGTCATAAGGATATACAGTATGTAGTGTAGTTACCGTTGGCACACTACTGGTTAGATAAAATTTATCCAAAGTTGTCTTTGGTGAATACGAAATCCTGTTTTTTACAATACCAGACAGAGTTGTACCTCTTTCATAAAGTGCATTTTCATACTGTATATGTACTATATCAGGCCTTATGTCTTTCATGAGTTTCAGAATTGCATTGGAATTGTCATAATCGCCAGTACTAATTAGACTGTATACGTTGTCTTCGTTATTCACATTAGATTTGTTACAAACTACTACAACCTCAGCTTTGTTGCTAAGAGCATGAACGAGATTGCTAGTGTACCTTCCAACACCCCCCTGCATAGGCGGATACTCTCCCGACACCATCAAAATTTTCAGTCAACTCACCCTAAACAAGCTGGTTTAGAAGATTCTTAATTTTATCTTTCCCACAGCAAGGGTTTATTACATCAAAATAGATGATTCATGATTTCTGTTAAAGACAAGAAAACGATAGAAACTGACATATTAGACTCATCTATAATTGGAATTGAATTGTCAAAGCGTGTGATATCGCTACTACTATTATACCTGATTTCTATATCCATACCTATGTTACACTTTGTCTATTTTAAAATATTGAGGAAAAAAACATCAAAGGCAATGGAAGTATGAAAATAGGAGTCATACACTATAGTTTAGAAACCCTAGGTGGGGGGGAACAGGTTGCATTGCATGCCATTAAAGCCTTTAAAGATCACCGCCATGAGGTAATACTTGCAGCTACATCGCTTCCAGAACCTCAACTGATCTCTACTAGGTTTAACTTGGACATTAGCAACTGCGTTGACCAATTTATCTTTACCAAGGGAAATATCCAACTGATGCCTTTTCTAAGCATATATCAACGACTGTTTTATTCATCTTTCACTGTCAAGAAGTTGTTTGCTAAAGTAACTCCTGACTGCATCTTTATAACTTCAGGGCTTTGCATCATACCAGAGGATTTAATTGATCGGACAATTATCTACGTCCACTATCCTTACGATCACGAGTTATATGGAGGCAAGTACAACAGTAGCTTTTGGAAGATTTATTCTACACCAGCGAGGTTCATTTATGAAAATCTATATCCGCAGAAAGAGGCTATACTAGTAACAAATAGCAACTTTACCAAGAATATAATAAAAAAGATTTGGGGCAGAGATGCCTTCGTGGTATATCCTCCCGTTCCCCAGTATACATTTAGTCTCGAAAACAACAGAAAAAATGCTGTAGTCACACTCGGTAGATTTTCTAGGGAGAAGCGATACGAAACTGTGTTAAGCATAGCAAGATCTCTACCTGACATACAATTTCATCTTATAGGTTCATGTGTGCCCTACAACTTAGGCTACCTTAATAAGCTTAAGAAAAACGCCACCAAGAATGTAAAATTTCATGTTAACATCAGTCATGCAGAAAAGCAAGAAATCCTAAGTTCTGCAAAAGTCATGCTTCATACAATGGTCGGAGAACATTTTGGCATTGCAATCCTCGAAGCTATGAGTGCTGGAATGATGCCGGTTGTTCACAACTCTGGTGGTGCAAAGGAAGATAATATTGTAGCACCTGAATTTAGATTTGAGGAGGATATGGACAATTTGGAAGATGCCAAAAGTAAGATAGAAGTTGCAATTGAAAGTTGGGATATTGATGAAGCAAGAATACAACGAGAGAAAGCGAAGAAGTTCAATCCTGACAGGTTCAGAACCCAAATTGCAGAATTTATAGATTCTCATTTCATGAAGTAAAACATACATAAGTTTTTGATCACTTCGGATGTACTGCGAGTTAAAGTGAATGACCTCCTAAAAATTGTTATCTTAAGATAAGATACTCTTTACTGACATACAAATATAATCTTGCCACATTAGTAGATAGGTTGATTGGAGTCACCAAACAATAGAGAAGTTCTTAGTAAAGCCAAAAGGATCGCATTTGTAGTATGGGCACCTCATCAAGCCCGAGCTGAAAACTTATCACATAATCTAAATGCAAAACTTTACCTTCTTCATTGGAAATTTAGAAAAAAGGGTTATGCCTGGTTAAAATATCCACTTTTAACGATTAGAACACTAAAAGTTCTTAGCAAAGATAAGCCACACATCATATTTGCACAGATGCCACCAGTTTTTTGTCCTGCTACAGTATTGCTATACTGCAAGGCTACAGGATCTAGGTTAGTAACAGATGCCCATACATCAGCGCGAATTTGGGAAGTATTTGCCCCTTTGACAAAGTTTGTAATGCGAAGATCAAGTATCTCATTAGTAACAAATGAAGAAGTGAAGCGTCGGTTAACTTCTTCAGGGATAAGGTCTTTCGTGCTGGAAGATGCTATACCAGACCTCAACTCCAATTCGAACGTGGAAGTATTTCAAGGAAGTAATATAGCTGTGATATCAACTTTCGCAAAGGATGAGCCGTTGGAGGAAGTGATTAGAGCAGCAGGTATGATTCCTCATGTTAACTTCTACGTAACTGGAAACTTGAAATTCGCAAGGAACGAGCATATAACGAATAAGCCCAGGAACCTATTCTATACTGACTTTCTCGATTACGAGAAATATTCATCATTACTTAATAGCGTTGACGCTATAATGGTTTTAACAACAAATGATAATACCATGCTATCGGGTGCCTGCGAAGCTGTAGCCGTTGGAAAACCCTTGATAACTTCAAACTGGTCGGTCCTCGTGAAGTATTTCAACAAGGGCACCATTCATGTTAACAACACCGCGGAAGACATTGTAGAAGCAGTAAATAAAGCAATATCAGAGAAGGATCGTTTAACTCATGAGATCAAGGAACTGCGATCCTTAAGAAGGAAAGAATGGAACTATAAATTTAAAGAGCTGCTAAGGTTATTAGAAATCAGATAAGATTTTACGAAATTTTCTCCACTAGTTCAATTATTCTATGAGCTAGCAGTTCTGCGCCATTTGCTATAACAGCAGGCCTAATGTGTTTGGAATTTTCGATCGCTTCAATTAATGATTCTTTTGATAGTTCACTCAACAACACAGCATTTACCTTTTCAGATAGGTACTTAGCATCTTCAGCCCCACCGGTTCTTGTCCATTCTGGGTTTACTACTATGACAGTTGGTTTTCCATAAACTATAGCTGAATCCAATACAGTGTCTCCAAGATGTGTCACTACAACTTTCGCTCCAGCTATTATTTCATGAAAGCGATCACTATATTCTATCACTTTCCATGTTGGGTGCTTCTTAACATATTCTGGCGAGTAATGTGGACCTGCTTGTATGAACACATTTTCTAGATCAGATACATCCAAAGTTTCTAGCAGTGATTTATGACCGTACGTTCCTCCAGTAACCAGAGTATATCCTTCGTCACGAGGTAAGGCTTCTCTTTTTGCAAATATTGGTCCGAAAACTTCACCTTTGGGGAAAAGTCTTTTTTGCTCAGGCCATTGTAGAGCTGTAAGTGAATCTATACTGGAGAGATATTTGGCAGTTTGCGAAGGTTTTACAAACCTTACCGAACTCTCGATATTAACTATTGGACTTCCCTTTGTCTTCGCTTTGATGCATGGTGACACACAGAAATTGCTACCAGTACTTACGGTAACGGAATCACCACCAATTTTGAGCGAAGTAGAACGAAGAAGAGCTTCGCCCATTCCCTTCAAAAAAGGAGCAAAAGCGGTTTTGGGTCCCCTAGGTTTTGGAAGCGTGGCAACTGAACCGAATCTCTTGAGCCTTGCATAACTCAAATCATCACCTTCCGGCACAAAAGACTGGATCTCACATTTCCCATGCAAATATTGTGCTAGCGCATACGCATAGCTAGTATGTCCTCCTCCTCCAGCTAACAACACAATCTTCCCCATTCTCTCACCTCGACTATCTGCATAGATTACACATATTTTAAAGCATCCTAATAAAAAAAGGGAAGTGAAAGAAATCGGGAATAAAAAAGCAAAGTAAAAAGAAAAAACATTAAGGTAACAATAAAAAATCACAGTTTATCTATTACGGTCCGTGAACAAATGCCTCATAGCTGCATAACTCTCTCTAATACTGATAGGAATTTCATACATAGGTTGATTATTTTATAATAAGTTTACAATGTAAGTAAAGTAATTATACAATTGTCGCCTCCATTTTGCTATGCGCTCCAGCGAATTGATGACAGTGAGTTGGAAGGATAATTCAGTCGTTATGATTGATCAAATCAAGCTCCCAAATAAGCTTGAATTTGTGAAGTGTACGAACTACGAGCAGGTGGCAGATTGTATCAGGAGATTAGTAGTTAGAGGCGCTCCAGCAATTGGGGTGGCAGCTGCCTTTGGACTGGCTTTGGCAGCTTTGAAGAGCAAGGCATCGAGCCAAAGTGAGCTCCTACATGAACTCGAAGCAGCTTTCAAGACTCTTAGAAACACAAGGCCAACGGCAATCAATCTATTCTGGGCACTTGATCGAGTTATGAAGATGGCAAGGTTGCAAACTACTGTTAAAGCTATTAAAGAAGCTGTGTTAGGGGAGGCATTGAAGATGGCAAACGAAGATGTACAAGCAAACAGAGTAATGGGCTCATTTGGTGCTTCCTTGATAGATGATGGCGATTCAGTACTAACGCATTGTAATGCTGGTGCACTAGCAACGGTTGCATATGGCACAGCGTTAGGAGTATTAAGAGCTGCTCGCGACCAAGGAAAGAGGATAAATGTAATTACAACAGAAACGAGGCCCGTTTTACAGGGTTCAAGGTTGACAGCATTTGAATTAAAGCACGATGGCATAGACGTCAGCGTAGCTCCTGATACTGCAGTTGGGTCACTCATAGCGAGAGGAATGATTAACAAAGTAATAGTTGGAGCTGATAGGGTCTTAAGAACTGGACATATATTCAACAAGATTGGCACATACCAGGTCGCTACATTGGCAAAAAAACATGATATCCCTTTTTACGCTGCTGCACCATTATCAAGTTTCGATCTGAAGAGCGATCCTGATGAGGTCACAGTTGAAGAGAGATCATTCGATGAAGTTGTAATGATGGGAAGTAAGAGGGTTGTACCGAAGGGTGTAAGGGTATTCAACCCAGCATTTGATGTCACACCTCCTGAACTCATCAGCGGTATTATTACGGAGAAAGGAATTATTGCTCCACCTTATAATACATCTATACAGGCCATGATTGGCTAATCAATCATAAGCATTCTAAACTTAAAATGACCTATCAATTTTAAATACCCTAACTCATTAGGTGAGCCAGTGACGGAATTCATCTTCTCAATGATTGCTGCTTTTTTAGTTACATTTTTCATAACACCTCATGCTATAAAATACTTCAGATTCATCAATCTAACAACCACTGATGTGCACAAGAAGAACGAACCGTTGATTCCTAACTCTGGGGGGGTACCCATAACAATTGGTTTGATAGGGGGCTTACTCCTTTTCGTATTCATAAATATCTTCATTCAGCAGAATAATATCGCGCTGGTCACCCTCTTCGCCGCGATGACAAGCATTCTAATAATAGCCTTTACCGGCTTATTTGATGATCTAAACTCGGGCCAGGTCAGAAGAGGAGGCTATGCAGAAGGTAAGAGAGGCTTAAAGGACTGGCAGAAACCTTTGCTCACCATCCCTGCTGCATTTCCCCTTATGGCGATAATGGCTGGAGACACACAAATGGCCTTGCCTCTAATAGGTCCTGTCGACTTCGGAATTCTTTTTCCCCTTTTGATAATTCCAATCGGAGTTGTAGGTGCTTCAAACATGGTGAACATGATTGGTGGATTCAATGGGCTCGAAATAGGAATGGGTTTGATCTATACACTCGCATTAGGAACCTTTGCGCTGATTAACGGCAGTATAGAGGCAACGGTAATATTTTTTGTAACTTTTGCTTCTTTGCTGGG
>JBHICO010000073.1:0-7003 GCA_046759645.1 Nitrososphaerales archaeon | reverse complement strand
TATCCTATATTCGACGTCGCCAACTTTCCTAATCTGATCCCTCGAAACCAAAAACTACCACCTAAGTTTGTCTCAACTTTGACCAATTTAAACTATTAAGACGGTAATGGAAAAAGATTGATGACAATTTTTGGTACTCGGCTAACAATTGCAGGCTGAATATGTTCAGGCAAATCTGGAAGTTCCCTATCATGTTAGTTTGCAAAGATCTGTACCTTTCGTATACACTTCTTGCGTGATTGAACTCTCAAACTATCTCAAACAGCCAACACGGATGGGAACTATGGCCGAAAAAAATTATAATTAGAGGATGAGTATTACTATGAGAATACCATTCCATAGTGTTGACAACAAACGTTTATTTTCCTAGATTCAAGCAATGAAGTCATGCCTATCCTCCCTATCGATACCGGCAGATATGGCAGCAATGAGATCAAGAGTATCTTTGAAGAACAGAATCGGCTAGCCTATGAGCTAGAATTCGAGGCGAGTGTTGCTGAAGCTCAGGGAGAGGCAGGTCTTATACCCTCCAAAGCTGCAAGAGAGATTGCATCCAAAGCAAGGTCTGGAAAGATAAAAATGAAAAGAGTGAAAGAACTTGAAGCTGTTATAGAACATGATACAGCTGCAATGGTTGAAGCGATAAGTGAGCTTTGTAGCAATGATGCGAAAGCATGGATTCATTACGGTTTAACGAGTTATGATGTTGTTGATACCGTCATATCAATGCAGATACGTGATTCCATAGAGATAATAAAAATGAAGGCAAGTAAACTAACCAGCATATTGTCTAAAAAGGCCACTAGCTACAAAGATATAGTTGCTGTGGGCAGAACGCATGGACAGCATGCAAGTATAATCACATTTGGCCTGAAATTTGCAGTATGGGCATCAGATATGGTCAATCACATTCAAAGGCTTAGGGAGATCGAAAAACGTGTGCTTGTATGCAAGACGTTGGGTGTTGTAGGAACAGGTTCATTGATGGGCAGTAAGGCACTTGATGTTCAGAAACTAGTTGCCAGAAAATTGAAGTTGTATACGATAGATGCAGCAACACAAGTAGTGTCAAGAGAAAGACATGCAGAATTCATATTTACTGTTGCACTCATAGCTTCAACGTTAGACAAGATTGCGGTTGAAATTCGCAATTTACAGCGAACAGAGATTGCTGAAGTAGAAGAACCGTTCAAAAAAGGCCAGATAGGAAGCAGTGCAGTTCCAGTAAAAAAGAACCCTATAAAGAGCGAAAGAACTTCATCACTTGCAAGATTGGTTAAAGCAATGGTAGAAGTATCATTGGAAAATGTAAGTTTATGGCATGAGAGAGATCTCTCCAATTCTGCTAATGAACGTTTTACAATACCTACAGCTGTAATATTGTTGGATGAGATGTTAGATAGTATGACTAAGGTTATTACTGGATTGAAGGTTGATGTGAAGAACATATCTCAAAATCTAGAACTTACGAAGGGACAGATATACGCAGAATTTGTACTCGATGCACTCATAAAGAGAGGAGTGCCGAGATCAAATGCTTATAGAACAATACAGAAAATAGCGTTTGATAGCACAAAGAAAAGGATTCATTTCATTGATGCTTTAAGCGGGGATAAGGAGATTTTATCTCTGCTTAGCGGTAAGGAATTGAACATCATATTTAATCCGAAAAAACACCTTGCTGCATCAGGCAAGATAATTGATATCATAGCGAAAAAGGTGGGAGAAACTTGTGAATAGCTACATCTGGAATTCTATACGAATGAACCCATTTCGATCCTTACCCCTAGAAAATTGCCATAATCCCCCTGTTCTTGGTTCACAGGTGTTGTAATACCCACACCTTTCTTCTTCTGTTCTTCATACGTTGATCTTATGTCATCAGTATAGAACCATATGCCTGTAGGCATTCCGATCTCTTTCTTTGCCCCCTCCTTGGGTCTACTTCAATCCACTGCATATCGCCTAAAGGCATATCCGCTCTAAGATCAAATTCAAGTTTTTTGGTGGAAAACTTCATTTTTCTGGTCGGAGACTATTATGACATTGCCTCCAATGCTGTTTATCATTCTACAGCTTCTTATACATGAATCTGGAAAAAGAAAAATTTTCGAATTGATTTGTTATGCATTTGCCATAGTATCTTTTCTATAATTCCTGTACAGTCTTATTACCATAACCAGAAAGTCCAAGCCGATGATAAGGTCGTCCTCTACTGCTTCGTCTGCAAACCTTTTGTCAAATTTCTGTTTGGCCAACTCTATCTGGTTAACAGCCATGCCTATCTGCGATGAAATATTGTCTTTGCTCTTTGTTTTATCCATGCTATCTTCTCTTAAAACTCTTGACGATGGAAACATCCAGATGTTGTAAAATTTATATAAAATCCGATCTGGTAAGTAAAAAGTTGAACTTCTAGTTACTATCATGCTCAATTGCGTTACTATACATAAACTAAATACCACAAAATTTTCAACCCGATATCATAAGTAGTATTTAGTTGCATTCTCGAACAACAGCCCTAAGTGCCCAGTACAGCCACGGCCCATGCGGCCCGGCAGAAACGCCTCCATTATTCAGGCCAATTTCTGTCGGGCCTTGAAACTAATTGAAAGTTATCTGGTCCCATGTAAAACAATGCTAATAAACTTGCAATTATTAGGTAAGAAATTGGTAGCTAGACGTAAAACTGGAATACAGAAATTGGTGATAGCCGGACTCGGCTTGGCATTCCTGGGCATTATAGTTGGATCTGTTAGCGACTACACATTTGTAGCCGGTATTATTTTCGTCGCTGTTGTAATTTTAGGTATTGTAGGAATTATGAAGATGCAAAGGAGCAAGTGATATTCTGTAAATATCTAATTATCGACTTTTCATTACTCCGAATGCCATAAAATATAATGATGATGATAAGCATTAGTTCAGATCCTTAAGGGCAAGAATAGAATCTATATCTTTTGCCTTCCTTACTAAGCCATTTCATAACTTGTGATCGTGTTTCTTAGACCCATCTTCACTAAAGTGTACGATCGATCTAAAACATTAGTAAACAAGCACATGGATATTTATTATGTAGGTCAACTTATTTCATGAATATGACAAGGAATATCATCGGAATTGAGACGACGCTGGTTATTATTATTAGCGCTTGAATAGATTGCGGGGTTGGCTCGAATCCAAATAAGGGTAGAAATGGAATAGGGAATAATATGAATGCCCACATTGCACCAAAAGCCACTAGCCTCCGCCATTTCTTACGTAAGTTGATCTGCATATATATATCTCAGAAAACTACTACATTTATTCTATTGCTCATTCTTTGCTATGTAAAGAATACCGCACACCGCTCCAACTGATCTCAGCATATATGTATGACCAGTAAGATTCTATAGTCTCAAGCATCATAAGCTCCACATTATCAACATCAAAGTACCATCCATGTTTTGCAGCTTGTTCGTGTGCTTTGTCCAGCAAAATAGAAAGATCGACTATGAATAAACCGTTATTATTGGAGTAAAAATCTTGATTCCCTTACGCATGGCCGCATAAAGGGTATCCAATAATAATTAGTTTTTATCTTCTAATTCAGAAGTAGATGCTAACTCAACGGAGAATCCTCCATGTCCAGGCCATACAGAGAATTCAACCTCTCCGAAAGATACTATATAAAGGAGGTGTGGCAACGCTGTAGATCTAAGATACGAAGAAAATGCTATAATGATAGACTAAATCTTGTTTTCGCTAAATCAATCTCTCCCCAGCATAAAAAGTTACCACAAAATTTGATTTAACGACTATGTGGCAAAAAGTAAACATAACAAATAAAAGAATCGGCTGTTCAGATGGCTTGTGCATGGTAAGGCAATATTAGCAATTATTTTTGCAGCGATACTAATGTCCGGTGTGACTGCAAGTGCTTTAGCACAAGAAGATAGATTCTCTGCTAGGGTATTGGCTAAAGGGAAGAAATCTGTCATTATGATACTTGTAGTCAACTCCTCAAAGAGTACTAATTCAATTCATGAATTTGAAATAACATTCACACAGGGCAAACCAATTGTTGCTATAGCCAGAGGTTGGGATAGTGAGAGAGATGGTAATACCATGACATTCACTGCTACACGATCGGACCTAGGTCCTAGCGGAAGGACAATATTCATCATAAAGATCTCTGATCCTGCTTCTGCTGTGTTCGAATGGACTGCAGATGCCAGAGATGGTAGTGAGCTTCAGAGTGGGGAGGTAACAAAGATAAGGATTAGAGAGCCACCAAAAGATTCTATACTGCCACAAGTAACTCAGCCAGAAGTTAATGTAGATAACGTAAAGGTGGCACAGGGTGAACAGCTCAAAGTAAGTGGTAAGGGATACAACGCGAATTCAGAGATCATAATATATATTGATCAGCAGGAAATAGGACGAGTTATCGCTGATGTTTCTGGCATGTTTAACACTGTTATCCTTATTCCAAGCAATATAGCTACTGGATTACATTTGATCAAAGCTGTAGATACGGCGAACAAATCATCCATTATCCAAATTTTGATCGAGGCACCGGTAGGCTCATTGCCTCCCCTTGAAGGAGGTAGACTTGTTGTGAGAACTGATAGGGAAGAGTACATCCCTGGGGATTTGGTTAGATTAACTGGCTCTGCAGTGCTTGACACTCCCGTTTCCTTACAAATAACTGATCCGCGCGGTGGTATAATTTGTGGTACAAATCCTGCGGTTGATAATAAAACTCTTCTCTGGGATGCCACATGTCCGGTTCCCGGCAATGCTATTGCGGGCAGATATACAGTATTTGCATCTCAGATAGTGCACAAAACCACTACAGTATTTACAGTGGTGACGACCAATGGTGGCAATGGTGGAACTGGTACAGTTGGAGAACCGGGGGAAGATCCAGGTACTCTTAAGATATCTACTGACAAAGAAATGTACAAAGTGGGAGATACCGCACAGATAACCATAACAGGTGCTAGACCTGAATCCCTGCTTGACATTATTATTGATGGGCCTGGCAGTCCTACAGCTCAACGTGTTACTGTCGATGAAGCTGGCTCTATAACATTCCCTGTTCCACTTTCCGGTTCAGATGCTGTTGGAGTCTGGACAATATCTGCAAAGCAGATGAGTAAGGACCAGAAACAGGAGTTTGTAGTACGAAAGCAGTTCACAGTAGAGCCATAATTTGTTTCTTCTCCGTTGTTCTCGGGTTTGTCCTACAATTAGCAAATAGGGGGGTGAATCATGGGTTAGAACTTCATTTACATTATTTTATTTTATTGCTTCCCACCAGATTTCTCTTCGGTAGCTTCAACCACTAGCAGATTACCCCTCTTTTCGATGACCCTCACTAACTGTCCACGCTTGATATTTTTTTTGCTTGTTGCTTTCCAGTACTCTCCCCCAACGAGCACGAATCCCTCCTTGTCGCTGGAGATCGGATCTAATGCTTTTCCTTCTTCTCTCTGATACACAAACTCAACCCTCTTCTTTGTTTTTGCACGCCATACCTTGTACGTTATGAATCCAAGAAATCCTGCAAAAGGTGCTATGATTACAGTGGATAGTGTTGCAAGGTTTCCGAGCTGTTCCTCGGGAACCAAAAGGGGTTTAACAGGTTGTGTTATCATCAAGGCGGTACCCACGGAGATTACTATTACTCCTCCTATACCCATTGCACCAAATCCGGGGCTGTAGAGCTCGTAAGCAAGCAGACCGACCCCGATGGCAAGCAGAGCAAAGGCAGCCCAGTTCACATCAAAGCCTTGCCCCATAAGACCTAGGATTATCAATATAGCACCAGCTATCTCGCCCCCAAATCCTGGTGATGTAAGACCGTAGATCAAAGCAAAGAAGCCTATCGTCAACAACACAGTGGCGAGCAGAGGATCAGAGAGAATCTGCAGGAGCTCAACCCTTAGGCTTCGCTCATGCTTCACTATCTTTGCATCTTTCGTATCGAGAACCTTCTGTCCCTCTAGTGTCATTACCTCAGCATTGTGAACCTTCTCTAGCAATCTTTGAGGATCCTCTGCTATACCTTCTATCACACCTCGCTCTAACGCCTTCTCAGGTGTTAAGTTGTCATTATGTGTTATGAATCTAGCAGCCTGTGTGGTGTTTCTTCCATGCAACTCTGCAATAGATACAACCTTCTCCACCAGGGCGTTGATGATCTTAGTATCGTTAACTGGCTGGGTTCCTAAAACTGGCTGGGCGGACCCGATTGTTGTTACGGGAGCCATCGCCGCATAATCACTCGCGATTAGGATTATTGTGCCAGCAGACCATGCACTCTTTCCCTGTGGATAAACATATCCTACGATGGGCACATCAGAACGCTGCATGCTTTCTATTATTTCAAGAGTGGCCTCCAGCGATCCCCCAGGTGTGTCCAATGCTAAGACAATAGCAGAGTACTCGTCTGCAGAAGTTTCATCAACAGCGGATGCTATATCCTCGGCAGTGGCAGAAGATATGAAATCCTTGACCTCGACCCACAGGACGTTCTTGCTTTGTGCTTCTCCTGATCCCACCATGAAAACTGATAGCGCAACTGTAATCACTAATAGGGCAGGTACAAATCTCATTTGTTCCCGATTAGCCTTCTTGTTGCTTCCCCTTCTTTTCTTTTTGCTTTTCCTCTCCGGTGCTTCTACCTGTGAATAGATTCATTATCTCCTGCCTTATCATACCCCTAAGTTGGCCTTCATTAATTTTGTCTGCAGGCTGACTCTGTCCCTTCATTATTCCAAGAAGAGGCCCTAAGCTGCCAGAGTCTCCTCCTGTCACTACAACCATGTTCTTCTCCCTCGCAACCTCCGCCCACGTCTGTAATTCTCTCAAGCGCAATGCGGCGATATTCCTAGTGTAAAAATCAGCTGCCTGTGACATCTTCTCGGCTGCCTTGAGCTCCCCCTCAGCTATTATTATCCTTCCCCTCTTCTCCCTCTCTGCCTCTGCCTGCTTCGCTATCGCTCTGCGCATATTT
>JBHICO010000072.1:0-7022 GCA_046759645.1 Nitrososphaerales archaeon | reverse complement strand
GTAAGTGAGAGCGGAATATCACAACCAGATGACGTAAGATATCTCAAGAGAATCGGTGCAGATGCGTTTCTCGTCGGGACCAGCATAATGCAGTCCAATAACATTAAAGAAAAGGTAAGACAACTAGTGATGGCTATATGAAACTTAAAGAATATCCTATAAAGGGTAAGTTTGGTAGATTTGGAGGACGATTCGTTCCCGAAACGCTTATTCCGGCACTGGAAGAGCTTGAAAAAGCATATTCGAAGTTCAGAAAGGATAAAAAGTTCAAACATGAACTAGAATATTATTTAAGGGAATATTCAGGAAGGCCGACTCCCTTATACTTTGCAAATAATATAACTAAATCATTCAGAGGACCGAAGATCTATTTGAAACGTGAAGATCTCCTCCACGGAGGTGCACACAAGATTAACAATACCATAGGACAGGCTCTGCTCGCTAAGAAGATGGGAAAGCGACGAATAATAGCTGAAACTGGTGCTGGACAGCATGGAGTTGCAACTGCAATGGCTTGCGCTGCTCTCGGACTAAACTGCGAGGTCTACATGGGTTCCAAGGATGTTGAACGGCAAAAATTGAATGTCTTCAGAATGAAACTCTTGGGTGCGCAAGTACATTCAGTTGATGTGGGTTCGCAAACATTGAAAGATGCTATCAATGAAGCGTTAAGGGACTGGATAACAAACGTAAAAACAACTTACTATCTCCTAGGATCTGTGGTAGGCCCTCATCCTTATCCAATGATGGTTCGTGATTTTCAGAGTGTGATTGGCAAAGAGATAAAGCAACAAATCATAAAACTAGAAATGGGATTGCCAAGTGCAGTCATAGCGTGCGTAGGAGGCGGAAGTAATGCCATTGGCACGTTCTATGAATTCTTGGATAGCAAGGTTTCGCTTTATGGTGTCGAGGCAGGTGGTGAAGGGTTGAACATAGAGAAGCATTCAGCAACTCTCTGTGCAGGAAGCGAAGGGATCTTGCACGGCATGCTAACATATTTGCTTCAGGACACCCATGGTCAAATACTTGATACTCACAGCATTGCAGCAGGCCTAGACTATCCTGGTGTTGGTCCTGAACATTCATTTCTGAAAAGGATGAAACGCGTGCAATACACAAATGTCAGCGATGCTGAAGCAGTCGAAGCCTTCTTAGCGTTATCGAAGTATGAAGGTATAATTCCAGCACTGGAACCTGCACATGCGCTTGCGTACGCAATGAAAATAGCAAAAAACTATGGGAGGAATGATTGTATTGTCGTAACCATGTCTGGCAGAGGTGACAAGGATGTAGAAGTTGTTGAACGGTACACTACGATGCACAATGACCAAGATCGCTGAAACATTTGCAACGTTAAATGCTAAGAACGAGCATGCGTTGATAGGATATGCTGTAGCTGGTTACCCAGATTCTGATACTACTCTTGATGTTATCAAGGCTATGGTAAATGGTGGTGTTGATATGGTTGAACTAGGAATACCCTTTTCAGATCCGATAGCAGATGGACCAACTATACAGAAAGCTTCGTATGGTGCACTACAAAAGGGAATAACTCCTAGCAATGCATTGAATATAGCAAAAGAGATCAGCAATAGCCTCGCTGTACCGCTCACTATAATGACGTACTGTAACTTACTGTACAGGCCAGGTTTTGACAGTTTCTTGAAAGACGCTAAATCTAAGGGTATAGATGGTTTGATTGTACCTGATCTCAACGTTGAAGAATCATTTGAATTTAAGAAATATGCATCGAAATATGATCTAGATACAATATTTTTGGTTTCACCTAATACTAGTGAAAGGAGGTTGAGGTTGATAGTAAACGCAACATCAGGTTTTCTTTATCTGGTATCTGTCTTTGGTACAACGGGGGAACGAAAGGTTTTTGAAGAATACACTGCAAAGGCGATACGCCGCGTTAAGACATTCTCTAAAGGTAAAGTGCCACTAGCAGTCGGCTTTGGTGTAAGTAAAAGTGAACACGTCGAGTTCATGCTCAACAATGGCGCTGATGCAATTATAGTAGGTAGTGCTTTTATCAACCTAATTGATCAGAATAATGGGCAGGGTACCATGAACAGAATAGAAGAGTTAGTGAGAAGTCTAAAGAGTGCTACGAGTAAAAAAGTAGAATAACAATTAAAAAGTGGTTATACCATACCTGTATATGCAGAGAGCAGAAGGAAATTCTACCTCAAAGTATATCTTCGTCACTGGTGGTGTTATGTCTGGGTTAGGAAAGGGCATCACAACAGCATCTTTGGCAAAATTGTTGCAGTTATGCGGTTTAAGAGTTTCATGTACAAAGATTGATCCATACCTGAATTTTGATGCTGGAACAATGAATCCCATAATGCATGGAGAGGTATTTGTTACCAACGATGGTGGCGAGTGTGACATGGATATTGGGACCTATGAGCGCTTCCTTGATATTGATCTTACGAAGGATCACAACATAACTACTGCACAGATATACGCCAAAGTCATGGAGTCGGAGAGAAGGGGAGAATATCTAGGGCGATGCGTGCAGATAATTCCACATATAACAGACGAAATAAAGAAGAGGATCAAAACTACTGCAAGCCATGATAACATAGATGTATTAGTTGTAGAATGTGGAGGTACTGTAGGTGATATTGAAAGCCTTCCATTTCTGGAGGCAATGAGGCAGATGCGTCTACAGGAAGGAACGAATAATACATTATTCGTACATGTTACCCTAGCACCATCGCTTGATGTCGTAGGCGAGATCAAGACCAAACCTACACAGCACAGCGTTCAGGAGTTACGAAGAATCGGTATACAGCCAGACATTATTACGGTAAGATCGAAGATTCCTTTGGATATAGGTGCGAGGCAAAAGATATCTTTATTCGCAAACGTTGAAGAGAAAGCTGTAATATCTAGCCATGATTCCCCTTCAATATATACAGTTCCTGAGGTTTTGGAGGATCAGGGAGTGCATATTACCGTTATACGTAAACTCAATCTTGATACGAAACCATTCAGATGGGGTAGCTGGTATGAAGTATTGAACTCATACAAGCATTTCAAAGATGATGTGAAGATAGCGATGGTTGGCAAATATGTGAAGTTAGCGGACAGCTATGTTAGCATTAACCATGCGTTGAGCCATGCTGGAGCGAAACTTGGCTATGAAGCCAAAATAGATTTTATAGATTCAGAGCAACTCGAAAATGGTAATTTGCAGTCGTTGGAAAAATATGACGGAATATTGGTACCAGGAGGATTTGGCAAGCGTGGAAGTGAGGGAATAATCATCGCAGCAAATTATGCGAGAGAACAGAATATTCCGTACTTGGGAATATGCTTCGGTTTTCAATTAGCAGCTGTTGCGTTTGCCAGATTTGCATGTAACCTATCAGATGCGAATTCAACAGAAATTAATCCAAATAGTGAAAATCCTGTGATCGATTTATTACCAGAACAGGATGGTATCGATAACATGGGAGGAACGATGAGATTAGGATCCCATAAAATAGACATTGTGCCCAATACAGTTGCTCACAAAGTGTATGGATCCACTAAGATAATGAAGAGACATAGGCATAGGTATGAATTCAACCAACAATATAGAGAGCAGTTCGAGAAACTCGGCATGATATTCTCTGGTGCTAGCGATACCGGTAGGAGAATGGAGATATTGGAAGTACCGCAACATAATTTCTACTTTGCAGCACAATACCATGCAGAATTTACTAGCAGACCAGGAAAACCAGAAGAGGCATTTCTATCATTTATTGAAGCTGCTGTAAAGAACAATAAGATCAGATCTTAAGTTCATATATTCTCTGTCTGGCATCCCTTAACGATACTTTTTTCTTTACATAGCCCTTCTCCAGCAAGTAGCTCAAAGCAAGCCTGACAGTTCTTTCTGGAAGCATGCTCCTTGACGCTAGATCTTTCTGGCTTAGCGGTCCTTCATATTCAAGAGTTTTCAGGACAAGTTTTGCACTTGGAGGCATACCAAGAAGATCTTCTGCGAGTTTTACCTTCTTCGCGATAAGTGATGTTGCGACTGAATCCTCTGCAAGACTAATTAACCTAGCAGGGAACTGGTGTTTTGAGCACTCAAGGGTCTTCCTTACTCTAAGACGCTTGCCTCCATCTAAAACAACTTCAGAATGATATCTACTTGCTATGTCGTTAATTTCAACCAGTGTATCATCTGGCACAACTAATGGTCTTCTAGTTACATCAACTGAGCTTACAGATACTATGATGAACACCTTTGCTTTAGGTAGAATCATTGGTCCGCCGGCAGACATCGAATATGCCGTCGAACCTATTGGTGTGGATATTATAACACCATCACTATTATCATGCCACACGTCCTCTCCATTGATCTTCAATTTATGCTCCATCAATGTAGCACTTTTAGAAGGAAATATCGCAACATCGTTAAGAACAGGTTCTACCTCTTTACCATCTACCTTAACGCCTATACGAGTAACTTCATCAACTGTGAAATCCCCAGTTTTCAATCTGTTGATTGCAACATCTAAGTATTTTGTCTCAATCTGTGCAAGGAAACCAGTGGAATCTGATTCGTATACGCCCAGCACTGGGGGGGAATCACTGACCATCTGATGGAAATAATGAAGCAATCCTCTATCTCCTCCTATTACTATTACGATATCTGCATCTTGTGTAGTTGCATACTGTTTCTTCAAAACTACCGTTTGCACATCCATACTATCAAGTGTATTTTTCACCTGTAAAAGCATGCCATTGCTCAATTCACCACCAAGAAGTGCTATACGCACAGAAATTGATCTGTAATTACTTCAATTTAAATTTAGAAGTTCTATTCCTCAACTATCATCATCGTTAGGGTAGACTTTAGATGTTCCAACTGCCTTATCTTATTGAAAACCGTTTCCTTTACTTTCGATTGGGAATACGCTTCTAACATAATAATGATATCATAAGCACCATACACCTCGTAGATTTCCGTTACATTAGACACCTTTTGCAATTGCTGTACAACTTCCATATCTTTTCCAGAATCTACTGTGATGAGCACTAGGGCTTTCGGCATAGCACTAATATGAGAAACTAAATAAAAAACCTGTTCATGTGGTCACTGTTCTGATCTTGTTCTGAAGTGTTGAAGCATACTCCTCCACATCTTTTCTACGTGGTATCTTTTCTATTCCTACTTTGTTTGTTTTTAATGCCAGGACCGATGCTGCCACACCATTGCATAATGCCCATAGCACATCATGAGTTTGCACAAACGAAGATGTGTAAGCACCCCCAAGGATATCACCAACACCCGTAGTATCTTTGGTACCTATAATATCTGTGATAATTTCGTATATGCGTTCGTTGTGTAACATCAGCGTTCTATTCTTGACTGTCATTATCGCAGTTTTAACAGGTAACTTGTATAGCGCATCTGCCCCACGAGAACCCGTTAGGGCAAAAGCCTCTTCTATGTCTACCTTGATTACATCTATATTTAGTTTGGAAAAATCGAAGGTAGTTTTATCGAGATAACATCTCCCATCATTACTAAATTTCCTTAAATATCCTTGTGGATCAACAAAAATAAAGTTTGATCGTTTAGACATTTTGCTTATTACATCAGACCTGACTTCATGTATTATAGGACTTATTATAACCGCGTCAGAGTCCTTATCAACATCCTCAACGGTTATGTCAGCACATCTTGCCAGAAGGAAAAGACGCCTTTCATTTCCATCTATGAGAATTTTAAATCTGGTGGTAGGCTTATCTGAGATGAAATTGTCATGGATAGTTAAACCTTTTTTGTTTAGCAAATCTTTAAGATCAAAATCTGTGCCTATTTTGGTTATGAGACTGACATCGTGGGAAAATGATTTTATCATTGAACCTCCATAGCAGGTAGGACCACCAATCGTAATTGTGTTTACTTTACTGCTTTGAATGTAGTCTATGGGTGTATGCGAAACTACAGCTATTTTCATAGACAGATTCCTTGTGTTTGATATTATAATTGTGTCTTATCTATAGCCTATTGGTGTACCAACGTTAGTGTTCTATTAGTTGCCGCTGTTCTATCATAAACGGACATAACACTTAAAACAACCAAGAATGGTGTAAAATGCATGCCAAAGAAAAGAGCCAGTAGAGGCCGATCTAAAGGTGGTAAGGGCCGCTCTGCATTAGTTCAGTGCAGTAATTGCGCTCGCTGGGTTCCTAGAGACAAGGCAAAGAAGGTAACTTCAAGATTAAGTTTGGTGGAACCACAACTAGCAAAGGAACTCAGAGCCAGTGGTACATATATCTCGTCTCCAACTATAGTAAAGTACTATTGTGTATCGTGTGCTGTTTACTATGGCGTCGTGAAGGTTCGATCAGAAAAGGAACGAAGGATGGGTGGCCGGTTACGCTAATTCTGGTTTAGGTGTGATACAACAGACACAACTCTCTGAATTAATGTTATACCAGCTATTATAGCCACTACTATCATGCCATAATTAACAGCATCAGCTATACCAATGCTAGCAATACTGAAGGCTGCTATCACAATCAAACGTTCAGCCCTTTCACCAATACCTACTCCTTTTAGCTCGATTCCCAACGATTCAGCTCTTGCCCTAGCATAACTGACCAGTAGGGAGAGGCCTAGTGCAAGCAACACTATTATTCCATCTCCAAGTCCTCCGTACAATATTCCCAGAAATATGGCAATTTCTGCAATCTTGTCAAATGTCGAATCTAAAAAAGCACCCTTATGAGAGATCTTTTTAGTTGCTCTTGCGACACTTCCATCCACGATATCAAAAAACCCCGACATCAGCAAAATTATGCCACCGTAAATGGCAGCATGCATTATTCCAATGCTATTACTAGCATATGTTAAAGCTGATAAAATAGCAAGCGTAAAACCTATAGAAGTCCAGAAATTGGGAGAGAGACCGCTTGCTGCGAACTTCAATCCCAAACTGTTCACTGCAGGTTCTATTCTGTCCCGTATTCGGTTAAGCAATATTATGATTGGTAGTTGG
>JBHICO010000071.1:0-7174 GCA_046759645.1 Nitrososphaerales archaeon | reverse complement strand
CTGGTAACCACCAGAGTCTGTCATGACAGGTCCATCGAAATTTACTATTCTACGTATGTCGTTGACATCATCACCGTATTTTTTTTTAATTATATAGGCGTTTGTTATCAAAAGTTCAAATCCCATCGCCTTCAATTTACTTGGTTCGATTTCCTGCTTTAGAGGATGTATTACGGGAACGAAAGCCGGTGTTTCTAAAAACCCATGACGGGTTTCTAACCTACCTATTCTTGCAGCAAGGTCGGTATATCGTACCTCAAACAACTACCTACTCTCCCTTACAAATTGATCATAAATTGCCTTCACACGATCCGCGGCTAATCCGCTTCCCTCTACTCCCTGCTCCGTGACTCGGATCTTATCCATAACTATCACGGTATCCTCAACCACCCTTACGAGACCCGGAAATACCTCATTCAGTCTCTCAACAAAAGCCTTTACATCGAATGGTTTTGTTAGTCTTATTTCCTTTACAAAGCTTCCATTTATGATCAATTTGTCAATATTGTCGTCTGTGTTTTCAATTATTAGATTCAGATTTTCCTCAATCGAAACAAGTTTGCCTTTGTAAATCCTTCCTTCAGAGGTTTCTACATAGACCCTCTTTCCTGTAAAACCAAATATCTCATCACTAAATTTACCTGAGCCAGCTTCCATCTTACAAATTATCGCTAGTTCTATTATATGAAGTCACTGAATTCCGCAGAGTCATTTTGAAAGTTAGAACGTGCACGGTGAAATGTCGCCAGAGAGGAGTTCTATACAAGGAATTTATGATTAAGGCAACGGTATCTCATCAAAAGTTTTGAGCTCTGACATAATCTATAAATGAACTTATAATTCGTACTCAGATACCCTAAATCAAATCTTTTCTGACACACTATCTGTATTCAAAGAACTTGCGCATATCATCCTTTGAAAAAATTAAATCCAGCCAATCAATTTGACCTACACTGTAGTCCTTTTTTCCCTTAACCATATTTATTATCTTATCCGCAGTTAGTTTTGGTTTTATTCCAGTGTTATCGAATTCTGCTACTTTACTCTTTCCAAACCTTTTGATCGCATCGTATATGCAAACACCTATTATTTCGCTAGATAAGTTATCACCCATCTTTTGAGTGCTATAACCCCTATGTTTATACACACTTTTCAATTCGTAAGGCGAACGTCTTATCACAGCCACCATGCAAGCATCACTCTTTTTCAGAACGTATGGAGCAAGATGTCCAACTACTAACTTTTTCTTATTAACATGCTTTCTCAACAACGAAGACAACTTCAGCAGATCGACTACATATCCTGAACCGTCTTTTAATTTCACTGCCTTATTTTTTATAGCAACAGCGTTTATATCAAGAAGGTCAAGAGAAAGGTTCTTGGCAACTATCTTAGCTATCGTATGTTTCCCTACACCAGGATTTCCAGTTATAACAAGCATGAATAATCAAAAGATGGCTATGAATATCAATCATTCTTTTTTTATTTAACAATTGACTGTGTAAGAACAGTATTACAACAATAAAAATTAGCAGTTACCATACCATTAAATCCAAGCATGAATAAACGATCGACATGATCATAGGCTTATTGGGTAAAACCAATGTAGGAAAATCAACTCTTTTTAATGCAGCAACACACTTGGATGTTCCTATCGCAAATCATCCCTTTACAACGATCAATCCAAATGTTGGAGTAGCATATACAAGGGTGAATTGCGTATGCAAAGAGTTTGATATAAAGGATAATCCGGTTCATTCTATATGTATAAACGGAAACAGGTTCATACCAGTGAAACTTATCGACATAGCTGGTCTTGTTCCTGGAGCACATGAAGGAAAGGGATTGGGTAACAAGTTTCTTGACGATGCGAGGCAGGCTGATGCCTTGATTCATGTTGTCGATGCCTCTGGATCGACAGACAGTGAGGGAAAACCATGTCCTCCGGGCACACAGGATCCCATGTTTGACATAGAATTCGTTGAAAAGGAGTTTGATCTTTGGTTAAATTCGCTAGTAGGCCGTGAATGGGACAAGACTGTTAGAGAGGCGGAGCATCAGGGTCATAAACTTGAGCAATTGCTTGCTAGAAGACTAAGTGGTCTTGCAATTGGTGAAATTGATATACTGGAAGTTTTGAGCAAATTCAAAGAAACTAAAGTATCTGCATGGAGCAAAGCAGATCTCTTTAATTTCTGCAAAGCTTTACGGGAAAAGTCAAAGCCTATTGTGATAGCTGCTAACAAATCTGATATTCCTCCTGCTGAAGAGAACATAGCGAAGATGCAGAAATCGAACAGGCTGGTTATTTCTTGTGCCTCAGAAGCGGAATTGCTTTTGATGAAAGCTGCGAGCAAGAGCCTGATCAATTACATGCCTGGTGATAGTTCATTCAGAACAAATGATGCAAGTAAGTTAAGCCATGAACAGAGGAAGGCGCTGGATTTGGTAAGAACATTGATGAACAAAATGAGTTCAACAGGTATTCAACATGTAATCAATACAGCATGTTTCAAATTACTAAATATGATAGTAGCATATCCAGTGGAGGACGACACCAAACTTATCGATAAAAAGGGTAACGTTCTTCCAGACGCATATATGGTAAAAACTGGTTCAACAGCTAAGGATCTTGCAGCTGTTGTACATAGCGACCTAGCAAAGGGATTCTTACATGCTGTAGATGTAAGAAGCAAGCAGCGAGTAGGCGCAGATCATAAACTGAAGGACGGCGATGTGGTCAAGATAGTCTCTACGATGAGCCGGGGATAAAGAAATATGCGGAGTCTTGGAATTGAAAGCACTGCTCACACATTTTCCTGTTCAGTAGTTGAGCTCACAAATAGAAAGGGTAGGATCCTCTCAGACATTCGAAGAACGTACAAACCTCCGGAGGGTGCTGGCATTCATCCTAGAGAAGCTTCGAGGCATCATGCTGAACATAGTCCAGCAGTCATAAGAGACGCATTGAAGATGGCAAAGATTAACTTCAGTGATATCGATGCGATAGCTTACTCCGCAGGGCCTGGACTTGGGCCATGTCTTAGAGTAGGTGCTGTAGTTGCTCGATGCCTAGCCGGATATCATAGGAAACCCCTTGTACCAGTGAACCATGCAATAGCTCATCTAGATCTTGGCATGCTTCTTACTGGTGCCAAAGATCCTTTAGTACTACTGGTTTCAGGAGGGCATTCTATGATACTCGCACTTTCAAACAGGAGGTGGCGTGTGTTTGGTGAAACATTGGACATAACTATCGGGCAGCTGCTAGATCAGTTCGGAAGAGCTCTAGGTTTTGCTTCACCATGTGGAGCAAGGATAGAGGAACTTGCACAGTCAAAGAGATACTTACGTTTACCATATACTGTCAAAGGAAACGATGTATCATACTCAGGACTTCTTACTGCAGCAAAGAGAGCTGCACATAGTGATAAACTTGAGGATGTCTGTTTCTCATTGCAGGAGACTGCGTTTGCTATGCTTGCAGAAACAACTGAGCGTGCACTTGCTTTCTGCAACAAGAAGGAACTACTGGTAGTTGGTGGTGTTGCTGCAAACAAACGTCTAGCTAACATGCTAAGGGGTGTGTGCAAAAGGCAAAACACAAAACTCTTTGTAACACCTATAAACTATGCTGGTGACTGTGGTGCTCAGATCGCTTGGACTGGTATACTTGAGTTTAGGGCTGGCGTCAAAGCAAGGATCGAGGAAGCCTTTGTAAGACAGTCATGGCGACTTGATACAGTAGATGTTACCTGGAAGAACTAGATGCCTTTATCGCATCTTCTATTGTGTCTCTCCACTTTCCAGGGCTGAAAACACCAAACTTGTATAACTTATGCTCTCCCTCTTCAGACACTTCTACCACTACCTTCTTTGCAAGCCATCCTTCAGTCTTTGCATACCTGATCTTGTTCAAGGGTACCTCCATGGCAACCTTGGTTGTCTTTCTGCTTAGCGTTAGCATACGTGCCTCGCCCTTCTGAAATATCAGCCTTTGGTTGGTAAGCGTGAGGTAACCAGATCCTATCTCGTCTTCACTGCAGTCTTCCTGAAGAATTATATTTTCACCCTCTCCCTGCTCTACCATAAGTACACATTAATTTGCTCGTCCAAGTTATAACTTTAATGATGTTGATCAAAAAAGGTGCAGAAGCTGATATTTATCTTGTTGATTGGTATGGGAAGAAAGCTGTAAGAAAGATCAGGAAGCCAAAGGGTTACAGAAACAAAATACTCGATCAGGAGCTAAGGAAAAGACGTACTCTGCATGAGGCTGAAATGCTGTCAAGTGCAAGAAAAGCTGGTGTGCCAACGCCCTTGCTATACTTTGTAGATCCTCAAAATTCAGAAATCATAATGCAATATATCAGAGGAAAACTTTCTCGTGATACCCTGTCAAAAAATTTACAACTATGCAAAAAGATGGGGAGCTACACTGCAAAGTTGCATGAAAATAATCTAGTGCATGGTGATCTGACTACATCAAATTTTATTATAAGTGATGGCAAGCTTGTGTTGATCGATTTTGGTTTAGCATATCATTCTGATAGGATTGAAGACAAAGCTGTTGACCTACGTCTTATCAAGGAAATTATGAGCAGTGCACATGCATCTGTGTTCAAGAGTGCATTCGAGAATTTTATAAAGGGGTACGAAAAGATTGCTGGTCACCGGTTAACTTCAAAAATGATTAAAAAAGTAGCCGAAATAGAAAGGAGAGGTCGTTATGCACGGGTCGTCTGAAATATACTTTGCAACAACAAATACGGACAAGTTCAAGGAGGTAAAAACCATACTTTCCAGTTACGATATAGAAGTAAAGATAGCGAAAATCGATCTGCTTGAGATACAATCTGACGATCTAGAAAGCATAGCATTGGAGAAGGCAAAAGATGCTTCCAGAAAATTAAATGTGAAAGTAATTGTTGAAGATGATGGTTTGTTCATAGGATCACTGAAGGGTTTTCCTGGCCCGTACTCTTCGTTTGTGTTCAGAACAATTGGCAACGAGGGTATTATTCAGTTAGTGAAAACACATAACAACAGAAATGCAACATTCAGATCAGTAATTGCTTACGTCGAACCAAAAAACATAGCATTAACTTTTGTTGCAAACGTTAACGGTAAGATTTCTGCAGAAATACGTGGTGCAGGATGGGGATACGATCCGATCTTTATACCTGATGGTTCTGGAGGACTTACGTATGCGGAGTTAGAAGTTAAGAAAAATGAATCATCACATAGGAAGCTCGCATTAGAAAAATTTGCTATGTGGATGAAGAATTATAGGCGCTAAATTATTCCTTTAACTAACAGATATATGCTAACTATCAAAGTATCTTTCATTATGCTGTAGAACATACTTACTCTATATAACCAAATATATAAAACATCTCTGTCAGGTTGGCGTGGCTAATAATAGCAAGGACACAGCTAAAGAATATCTGGAAAGATACTCCAGTTTAAGAGCGATTCTATCCCAGATACTGCCGATTTTGTTATTAACACTTGCTGGTAGCATACTCTCAGGGTTTCTATTTTTGGAAATGAAGGATTCTCTTGAACTCCTACCTGGTCTACTTGCAATGATACCTGCCGTTATGGACACGAGAGGTGGGATTTACGGCGCATTCGGCTCTAAGATAGCAACAGGTCTGCATCTTGGCATTGTTGAACCTAGATTTGTAGTAAACAAAAACGTGAATAATGCGATCGCAGCTGCACTGATCAACAGCACGGTGATCTCCATCGCAATTGCAGTTATAGCGTATGGAGTATTGCTTGGGGTCGGGCTTGCAACGATACCTGTTTGGGCTCTGGTGGTAATTTCTCTACTTGCTGGAATGATCAGTGGTTTGATACTCATAGGTGTAGTTATGTTGATAACCTACAGTGGTTTCAGGAGAGGAATAGATCCAGATAATCTTGTTGGTCCTGTTGTCACAGTTACTGGAGACATATTCAGCATCTTTGCTCTCCTGCTGACTGCAAAAATGATCTTGGCGATTCTTGTATGAGCGAGCCCTCGAGTAATATTTACTGGAATCTGGGAGGCATCCTAAGAACAACGCTGCCCATACTAATAGGGATGGCTGCACTAGGCGTCGTGGCCGGTATGATCTTAGAATCGTTCGAAGGACAACTGTTCACATATCCATCTATCCTAGTACTAGTTCCTGCGTTGATTGGTATAGGAGGAAACCTTGGCACAATTTTCGGTTCTAGACTCGCTACTGGTATACATCTAGGTATTCTTGAATTCAAGTTTAGTAATCCCATATTCAGAAACAATATAGCAGCGATTGTAATAGCAAGTCTGATCATATTTCTGATATTGGGATTTGCCGGTTACTTCGTTACAAGCATCATTGGGATTGGCGCATTACCGCTATCAAGTGTGGTATTACTCTCATTTTCGGCTGGCTTAATACTGATATCTGCACTTATACCCACTGCAATATTTGTTGCGTATGTAAGTTACAGAAAGGGAGTGGATCCTGATGACACTATAATTCCTACAGTTACTCCTATAGGGGACATAATTGGTATCTTGGCACTCCTTGCTGTGATCATGTTATTATTATAGGTGTTTTGCTAATTATCGTGTATTAGCTATGAGTATGAAAAAGAGTGGACGTTTGAAGTACAGGCCAGTAAGTGTTAAAGAGATAATCGCAGAGATACGCGATACTGCAGAACTCATGCTAGACCTATCATATTCGAGTATATTGTTTAAGGAACGCCATTTTAGCGAAGAAGTAATAGAACTAGAAAAGAAGATCGACGAGCTCATATTTATGGGTAGAGTTTCTGTCATGCTTGCAGCCAGTGGAATGAAGGAGGTACAGAGCCTGACTGGTGTATTGCAAATAATAGATTCTTCTGCCCAAATAAGCTATGGCGCTGTTGATCTGGCAAAAATACATGCCTCCGATATTGGGATCCCTTCGGCTTTTCTTCATACTCTTCACTTGTTTGACGAAACGCTGGCAAGCCTAACAGTACCCGAAGGTTCTAAAGCTGTGAAGGTAAGTGTCCAGAAAATTGAACAAGAAACCGGTATGCGCATAATAGCAGTTAAAAGATCTACAGGAGAATGGATAATCAATCCGGCTGGCGATATGATAACACATTCAACCGATCGAATAATTGCAAAGGGACCCTTCGAAGC
>JBHICO010000070.1:0-7269 GCA_046759645.1 Nitrososphaerales archaeon | reverse complement strand
CACTTTATTTTGCGAAACTATATGTGCTTCACCCTCGATGAGATCGATCCCATTACTTTGTATGAGAAGTTTTATTCCAGAAGCAAGTTTGCTGACGGTCTTCTCCATCCTTGACTTTAACATTTTATAATTCACCTCAATTTGCGCATCTATTCCATTCTTTCTTGCAGCAGCCGCTCTCCTTATTATATCACCTAGAGAGTGAAGAAATTTGGTGGGGATGCATCCCCTTTGTGTACAAGTTCCTCCTAGTCCGTTCTTTTCAATTAGGCAGATATTACCACCGAGTTGTGCAGCTCTAATAGCAGAAGCATAACCTCCCGGGCCCGCTCCTATCACTACTACATCATACATGTTCTGAGATTCAAGATGCTTAGCAATAAATCTTGAGAAATCACCTTTTCCAATTCCATTCATCCGTAGCATATTTCTTCTTGGCTAACTTTTCGGCACTTTCCTCTTCTTCCATAGTCAGCTTGTCAATAATAAGCCTGGCATCAAATTTTTCACTGAAGCCTTCCTTCAGAGCAGATGCAACTTCTTCGAATGTCTTATTCAAGCCCATCACCCTCTCCTTTACATCAGTAATCATCTTATCCCTTATCTTTTCCGAAGGAACCTTCAATACAGAGAACATCTTCTCAATATTAACATCTAACAATATTGTTCCGTGCTGCAGCAGAGTATCCTTCTTCCTAGTTTGAGCATTTCCGGAGACTTTCTTGCCATCAACGACTACATCATTCAATGGACTAAATTTTGCTTCGAATCCGAGCTTATTTATGCATATTACTATGGGTTCACATATCAAGCTGTAAGATTCCATGATACTCTTCGGATAATTTCTTGTTATGAATGAGTAAGTCAATTCAGAATCGTGCAAGACGGCTCCGCCTCCAGTTATTCTTCTAACAAAATCGATAGCCATATGTTTGCACTTTTTCACATCCACTTCCTCCTCTATACTCTGAAAGTATCCAATTGATACAGCCGGAGGTTTCCATCCGTAGAGTCTTAGAACTGGAACATCTTTTACACCATTCATCAATACTTCATCAAGTGCCATGTTCCATGGTGCTGTATTGTATCCTGTCTTCAAAACTCTGGTTTTACTAAACTTGAAGCTCATCTAACTTACCTCAAACATCCGAGGATTGCCTCTGTCATAGATTCTGAGTCAAAACCGAATACTTCTGAATCATTCAAGCAGTATTCGATCTTTTGCCTAATAGAATATTTTTCTAATCTAGTACCAATTAGATCTGCTTCAAGTTTATCTAAGCTTTCCTCGGGATAGAGGAAAAAGTCCCCAGTGATCCTTATTGAATGAATTATGTTATTCTGCTCGTTATACTCAAGAGAAACCTTGACCAATTTTTTTGACTTGTACGTATTGCTTGCCTTTTTCATTGTTCATCAGATTTTTGGATTTTGTAATCTCTGTTCTTTTTATCACTTGGCTGTGAAGGTGCGATCCATCTTAGATTTGGTCTTCTTGCTGCTGCAACCTCATTCAACTTAGCAACGGATGTAGTATATGGAGCTCCTTTGACAAGATCGGGATCTTCTTTCATCTCATCAGCTATATTTCTCAAGGCCTCTGCAAATCTATCCAAGGTTTCTTTGCTCTCTGTTTCTGTAGGCTCGATCATTAAAGCTTCACGAACAATCAGCGGGAAGTAAACGGTCGGTGGATGAAATCCGTGATCTAAAAGTCTCTTGGCAATATTCCAGGCGCTCTTTTCACCAAACTTCCTTGAGGACAAGACAAATTCATGAGCACATCTTCGATCATAAGGAACTTCGTAAACGTCCATTAGCAAGCTAAGCAGATAATTGGCATTCAATACTGCATGCTCTGATACCTTTCGTATATTTGTGCCCCAAGACTTGACATAAGAATAAGCTCTAACAAGCACTCCAAAGTTTCCGTAAAAGGTTCGAACCCTTCCTACAGATTCTCTTCTGGTATAATCTAAACTATACCTGCTATCTTGCTTGATTACCCTTGGTATTGGCAGATAATCTGCCAAAAATGACTTTACCCCTAGTGGCCCTGCTCCAGGACCACCTGAACCATGTGGAGTTGAAAAGGTTTTGTGCAAGTTTAAATGAATAATATCGAAACCCTGATCCCCGGGCCTAGTTATTCCCAGCAGTGCGTTCATATTTGCGCCATCACAATAGATCAGTGTTCCGTTCTTGTGAGCAAGATCACTTATCTCTAGAATATTTTCTTCAAAGAGCCCAAGAGTGTTAGGGTTTGTTAGCATAACAAGTCCAACATCGGGGCTAAGTGATTGTTTGAATTTCTCGATGTCCATATTGCCACGCGAGTCGGAAGGAATGGTTACAGTTTTGCACTTACACATAGCTGCACTTGCTGGGTTTGTGCCATGGGCAGAATCAGGGACTATTATCTTCGTCCTTTTTTCATTTTTTTGCTTAAAGTAAGCCTTTGTTATCATGATCCCCAAAAGTTCGCCTTGGGCTCCAGCTGCGGGTTGCAAAGAAAAATTATCCATGCCTGAAATCTCATTTAGATCCTGCTCAAGCTCCCACATCAATTGTAATGCTCCTTGGACACAATCTTCTGGAGAAAGAGGATGAAGATCTCTAAACCCTTCTAAACTTGCCAAGTCTTCGTTTATCTTTGGATTATACTTCATTGTGCACGAACCGAGAGGGTAAAAGCCAACGTCAACACCAAAGTTCCTTTTTGATAAATTGGTGTAGTGTCTGACAACATCAACCTCGCTCACGTTCGGAAGAGGGAGTTCCTTTCTAACGAGGTCTCTTGGTAAGTCTAACTGAATATCTTCATCAGGCAGATGCCCGCTGGTCTGTTCTTCATATTCGAATATCAGCTTCATTTTACTCCCCTTACAATTGATACAAAATCTTCTATATCTTGAACAGTATTCATCTCGGTGCAACAGATCAGTATTTTATCTTCCCCTAGATCAAGACCGCCAAGTATTCCGTTTTTGATCAAGGTTGAAGTGATCTTTTCAGAAGATTCTAGTGTCTTCACAAGGAACTCGTTGTAAAATGGTCCCTCGTTCAAAGCTTCGAAACCAACACTTCTCAATTTTTCAAGCAAGAGATGTGCCCTACCGTAAGATAGTTTTGCAGCCATGCTTAGGCCATTTCTACCCATAAGTGCCAAGTAGATAGTTGAAGCTAGGGCCATCAACCCTTCGTTCGTAGTTATATTGCTTGTAGCTCTTTCTCTCCTTATGTGTTGCTCTCGCGCTTGCAAGGTCAGTACAAAACCTTTGTTTCCTTTAGAATCTGCCGTCATGCCGGAAATTCTTCCCGGAATTTTTTTTAACAAAAAATCTTTAACGCCTAGGAACCCAAGACACGGACCGCCGAAGTTTACTGGAATACCAAATGATTGTCCTTCACCAACCACAATATCTGCACCATAATTTCCAGGCGGTTCTAATATTGCGAGAGATGTTGGCTCAACAACACAAGTAACAAAGAGTGCTCCCGCTTTATGGGCGCGTTCTGATAGCTGTAGTAAATTCTTAACATTTCCGTAGTAGTCGGGGTTCTGAGCAATTACGCATGCTGTCTTGTCGTCAATCTCGTTTGTGAGTTCAAGATCTGCTCCTTCACAATACGTCTTCACAACTTCGAGATACTGAGGGTGAAGCCCATCCTTCACAAAGATGCGGTTCCTTCCGGTATAGGATGCAGACATCAAGGTTGCTTCTGCTAAGGCAGATGCGCCTTCGTACATCGAAGCGTTGGCAACATCCATGCCAGTAAGAAGGCATATGAAAGATTGGAATTCGTATATGGCCTGTAGGGTTCCTTGATTTATCTCCGCCTGGTAGGGCGTGTATCCCGTATAGAACTCTCCCCTCATCAGCAGGTGGTTCACCACGGAGGGAACATAATGATTGTACGACCCAGCTCCCACAAAGCATTTCAAGATTCTATTCCTTTGAGCTAGACTTTTGGTATGTCGCATTAGATCAAGTTCGCTCATTGGTTTAGAGAGATGTAGTCTTCTTGGGAGAGCTGGCTTGAATTCCTTAACCAAATCATCTATCGAGCTTACTCCAATTCGCTTTAACATTTCTTCTCTATCTTTTTGAGAGATAGGTATGTAATCCATAATCAATCTCCTACTTCATTTCACCAACGGACTTATCGTATTCTTCCTTTGGCATCAAATCATCAAATTCCTTGGTATTCGATGGTTTTATCTTTACAACCCAACCTAACTCGTATGGAGACTGGTTTATCAACTCTGGATGCTCAAGCAAATCTTCATTGATGGCAACTATCTCTCCGCTTAGCGGACAGTATATATCGGAGGAAGCCTTTATCGAATCAACTATAGCCATTACCTGCATCTGCTTGAATATATTACCAACCTTCGGCAATTCTACCGAAACTATATCTCCGAGTTGCTTCTGAGCGAAATCTGAAATTCCCACCACGGCCAATCCTTCTCTTAGTACAACCCACTCGTGCTCTTTTGTAAATCTGATCTCTCCTGCCACAACGCATTTTTCGTGCTCTGCAATAAAACCTTATTTCCGCTTATAAAAGCGTGTGTTCCTAACTTTTGCCTTATACGCTTTACCACTAATATCAATCTCAATTAATTCATCCACTGGAACCTGTAAGGGAACAAAGCAAAAGCCAATCGACTTGTTAAAAGTTGGCGAAAAACTTCCACTCGTCACGAAACCGGACCTCGATCCATTTATCAGGACTTCATTCCCTTGCCTTGCTATTCTTTTTTCCAGAACCTCGAATCCCACCAACTTTCGAGTTACCTGCTTAGTCATGAGTGCCTTCTTTCCGATGAACTCTTTTTCAAAGCGCATGGTCCACTTAAGTGGGACTTCTAACGGTGTTGTATTTTCATCCATATCATTCCCGTAAAGCATCAGACCCGCCTCAAGTCTAAGTGTATCCCTTGCTCCCAATCCAGCCGGTTTAATATTAAATCGGGAACCTTCCTGAATAAGCTTATTCCAAATCTCTACTTTTGAAGAGTCGAAGAATATCTCAAAACCGTCCTCTCCAGTGTAACCTGTTCTTGATATCACGCATTCGATTCCAAAGATATTTGTGGTTATAAGATCAAATGGCTTTATTCGATCTAAAACTAGGTCAACTGTTTTCTGCAAGGTATACTGAGCAAGAGGACCCTGAAGTGCAAGTAATGCGATTCTATCGCTGACGTTTTCGACATAAGCTGACTGCGAATGCTCAGCAATCCATTCAAGATCCTTCTCTCTATTTGAAGCGTTACCTACAACAAGAAAATTCTCCCCATTCATCCGGTACACGATGGCATCATCAACTATTCCACCGTTCTCATAGCACATAGGAGAATATAATGCTTGACGATCCTTTAGTTTCGAGATATCATTAGTCACTAAATTTTGTAGACAATCATAAGCTTTTGACCCTTTAACTTCAAACCTACCCATATGTGAAACATCAAACAAACCAACATTTTTTCTAACGTTGATGTGCTCATCAATTATTCCGGAATACTGCAGAGGCATCTCCCATCCATGAAAGTCTATAATCTTTGCACCAAGGGATTTGTGAATCTCATAGAAGGGTGTTCGCAAAGCCAATCAAGTATACGTGAACTCTTATTATTGTGTATTATATTTGATTGCGGGATGGAACTGATTCGAAAACCTGAATGGCTTAGAGTGAGAGCACCTTCTGGTGACAATTATGTGCAGGTTAAACAAACACTTCGGGTGCTGAAACTCCATACGGTTTGTGAAGAAGCAAGATGTCCTAATATAGCTGAGTGCTGGGAAACTGGAACAGCAACAATTATGATCATGGGAGATATATGCACTAGAGGGTGTCGATTTTGTGCTGTTAAGAGCGGTAGACCTGCATTACTTAAGGCAAGAGAGCCTGAAAGAGTCGCTAAGGCAATCAAAGAATGGGGATTGAGGTATGTGGTAATTACTTCTGTTTGTAGAGACGACCTAGAGGATGGAGGAGCAGAACATATGGCAGAAACGATCAAAGCTGTAAAAATGTTATGTCATGAAACCATAGTAGAGCCACTAATTCCTGACTTCAGAGGGAATGAAGGTTCGATAGAAAAGATAGTTAAATCTCAGCCAGAAGTTATAAGCCACAACATAGAGACTGTGATGAGACTTACGCCGAAGGTTAGGGATGCTAGAGCATCGTATGAGCAGTCAGTACGGGTTCTTAAAAAGATCAAGGATATCGATTCAAGGATCTACACAAAATCTTCGATAATGCTTGGTCTGGGAGAAACTGAAGAAGAGGTCATTGGAGCAGCCAAAGATCTAAGATCAGCTGGTGTGGATATATTGACCTTGGGCCAGTACCTTCAACCAAATCTTAAACATTTGCCAGTTGTGGAATACGTTACACCGCAAAAATTCAATTGGTATAGAGAAAATGCTGAGCGAATGGGATTCATTTATGTAGCCTCGGGTCCTCTTGTTAGAAGTTCTTATAGAGCTGGAGATTTCTTTCTGGAAAAAGTAATCAAGTGCAGTGGCAATCTAAATGCAGTACAGAAAGGCATCGGCTTTGGGACCCCAGCCGAAATCTAGTACACCAGCGAATTCTCCATGCTTCAGCGCCTTACTTTCAAGCGTTTTCATCATCAAGATCGAGGAACTCGATGCCCCTGTGTTTCCAAATTCATTCATAATATCGTATGCTAGTTTGCACTTCTCAAGACTAATACCGCATTCTTCCCTTACCTCATCAACGTAGGCCTTGCCCCCTGTGTGAAGGTTCCATAACTTGATATCGTGTTCGGTGATGCCTGATTTATTTAATGCTTCCATCTTTGCTCCTCTGCTTAACTGTCTGATCCTTTGCCGAAGATGCTTGGTATTCACATCCATATCGAAGATAACTCTGTATCTCTCATCTGGAACGATCTTAAGACCTGCTATCTTGTAATCATCAGGCTCTACACCGGTTCCTGTTGTCATGCTATCCGTGATGACATTCAAAGGACCATCTTTCATATGTGAGATCAGCAAGGCGGTAGCATTATCACTGAACTGAAGAAAATAATTGCAAGTATTAAAGTCCTTGCGTCTCTTCTTTATCGAGTTTATTTCATCTGGGCCATATACCTTTTCTATCTGTTTGATCATATCAAAGAACCATGGCGAGTAGTAATTCCCGATCAAAACCATAGAGTAGTCTTCATCTGATTGTGAATCTGCAATATGCAGAGCTCTAGTCAAGGATGAGCAAGCATGTCCTTGT
>JBHICO010000069.1:0-7284 GCA_046759645.1 Nitrososphaerales archaeon | reverse complement strand
TATGCATCAAAGGCCATGAAAGCTCTAAAGGGATACGAGGAGGCTAAGCCAAAGTATGCTTTGCAGTCACTGGCAGATTTTATTGTTCAGAGGATATTATAGATGATCGATGACGAGGTCAAGAGTCGTGTCAGGAAGTTGGCACTGAAAAATGCTTTAGAGCATAATGGAAAGGCCAGATCTGATACCGTAGTAGCAAAAGTCATAGGTTTGAAACCTGAACTTAGAAAGGAGGCTAAGGTAATTTTTAACCAGACTATAGGAATTGTAGATGATGTAAATAAGTTAGGCATAAGAGAACAGCAAACAGAACTGGAGAGAACTGCGCCTGAAATGCTGGTGCAGGAGGAGAAAGAAGAGAAGCGCGCTCTCCCACCATTGCCAAATGCGGAGATGGGTAAGGTTGTTACAAGGTTCCCTCCAGAACCAAACGGTTATCCGCATATAGGTCATGCAAAGGCCATTATAATTGATGAAGAATATGCGCGAATGTATGAAGGCAAACTGATACTTCGTTTTGATGATACTAATCCATTGAAAGAGAAACTGGAATATTATGATGCTATAAAAAATGGAATAGAATGGCTTGGTGTAAAACCGCATCAAGTAAAGAACACTTCAGATGATATGGAATTGATCTACAAATATGGAAGACAAATGTTAGAAATAGATGGAGCGTATGTATGTACATGTGCAGGTGATAGCATCAGAGAGAATAGAAAAAATGGTCTTGGTTGTGAATGCATGCACCTTGATCAAGAAAATAATATTGCTAGATGGGAGAAGATGTTCAATGAATATACGGCCAATCAGGCAATTGTACGGTATAAGGGTGATATGAAGAGTGAAAATACAGTGATGCGCGATCCAACGCTCTTCAGAATAATTGATGGTGAACATCCATTGAAGGGTCGCAAATACAGAGTCTGGCCTACTTATGATTTTGCTGTTTCGATAGAGGATAGTGTTGATGGTGTTACACATGCTATGCGAACGAAAGAATACGAATTAAGGAACGAACTGTATTATGCGATCATTGATAAACTGCAGTTAAGGAAACCGTTGATGATGGAATTTTCTCGGTTGGAGTTTGATGGTATGCCTGTATCTAAACGAAAGATAACTCCTCTGATAGAACAGAAGTTAGTAAAGAGCTGGGATGATCCGAGACTGCCTACTTTATTGGCGATGAAGCGAAGGGGTATTCTTCCTGAAGCGATAAGGGAATTCGTTCTCACGTTAGGGTTCACGAAGGCAGATACCAAACCCCCATTCGATGCCTTGGAATCAATAAACAGAAGGATGTTAGACCCATCTTCTAGACGCCTATTTTTCGTTCCTGATCCTGTTATTCTAAAGGTCAAAAATGCTCCTGTCAAGACTATAAAAATAAAAAATCATCCAGATGTAGATATGGGTGAAAGGGAAGTTAACGTTGATGATACATTTTACATTGCTGGCGATGATGCTAAGAAGATGAAACCAGGATCTGAAGTAAGGTTGATCGATCTTTATAATGTAAAGATTGAGAATGTTGCAGAGAAAGAAGTAGTTGGAACCTATGACGGTGATGAGCTGCGGAATAATCCAAAGATACAGTGGGTTAGCAAAAATGATGCTGTTAAAATCGATGTCATGGTGCCAAAAACACTCTATATTGGTGAAGAATATAATCCTGCCAGTCTGGAGATTTCCAAAGGTTATGCCTCTACATATATTTCAAAGCTAAAACCTGATGAGATGGTGCAGTTTGTCAGATTCGGTTTCTGTAGGATAGATTCTCCTAATGTTGCTATTCAAACACATAGGTGATTTTATATGAAGATCGCTAGGGTTCTTAATGATTCTGTGGAATCCTATGCCATAGTTGATCGGAATAAATTGGCGACGAGAGAAGAAATTGCAAAGCAACTGAACTTAAATTTACCAGAAAGTATAGAGGAATTCCTATTTTACAACTGGATTGAAACTGTTAACAATAATCATGTTAACATATCAGAGTCAATTGATAAATACAGATTTCTTACTCCCCTAGCAAACCCATCAAAGATTATTTGTCTTGGATTCAATTATCTCGATCATGCAAAAGAGCAGGGAAAAACTCCACCTGATGAACCTATTATCTTCATGAAACCAAAAACTACACTGATAGGTACTGGCGATAAGATAGTTTGTCCTGGATTCGTTAAACAACTGGATTATGAGGGTGAACTTGCATTTGTTATGGGAAAAGAATGTAAAAATGTCAAAAAGGAAGAAGCAATGGAATATGTACTAGGGTATATGATATTTAATGACGTATCAGCTAGGGATCTTCAATTTAAGGAAAGACAGTGGACGAAGAGCAAGAGTTTCGATACATTTGCTCCATGCGGACCTTGGCTTACTACCAAAGATGAAATTGCGGATCCTTACAATCTACATATAATTACCAAAGTGAATAACGAAGTAAGACAGGACTCTTCTACAAAAAATATGGCCTTAAAGATCGACAAGATAGTAGCAAGTTTAAGCAGTGTAATGACTTTAGAGAAGGGTGATATAATAGCAACAGGCACTCCTTCTGGTGTGGCAATGTTCATGAAAGATCCAAAGTTTCTGCAGAATGATGATATGGTTGAAATAGAGATAGAAAAGCTGGGGAGGATAAGTAATCCTGTTACATATGTTGATTAGTTATAATTTATAAATAATGGTTTCAAAGCATATGTGGCATGGGTAAGGTAGTAGTTGGAAAGAAAGCAGACATACAGAATGGAAAGATGGTGCATATAGAAGCTGGAGGGAAGGATGTGCTTGTGGCTAATATTGATGGCAGTTATTATGCCATGAACGATATTTGCACGCATGCAGGTGCGAACTTGCATGAAGGGGAACTTGATGGTAAAGAGCTTACATGCCCCTGGCATGGTTCGAAGTGGGACGTTACTACAGGGAAGCTTATCCATTTCCCTGCAAAGTTAAAAGACGAAGAGACGTACAAAGTAACTGTTGAAGGCGATACCGTATATGTGGAAGTTTGATTACTCATCTTAAAAAATGAGTTATATTGCCTTCTTTTTCTTCTCTTTTACTTGAGTTGGGGTAGCCTCGACCTTCTCCAGTTCAGGCTTGCAGGTCTTTGAATGTGCATACATGTCCTCATATTCCATAACTTCTCCACAGATATCGCATCGTGTTAAGAAACACATTACAATGAATACGTATTCACAGGTTTAAAACCTTTTACGATAACAATCTTTTAAAGTGAGTGTATTTGGTAAAAAATTGTCTTATGGTGGTTATGTTGGCATCGAAGAAGGAAAAGGAGAAGGAGAATGTGGAAAGACTTGCAAGAGCAACGGGCATACTAAATGGGACGGCTGATAATCCTACAACACCAAGAAACATTCGCAAAACGGTAAAAGACATTGCTATTGCATTGGAGGATCCTGAGGAAAGTATTTCTGTCCGTGCTGCTAATGCCATAAGTACGCTTGACGATCTTTCGCAGGATCCGAATATGCCATCATATGTGAGAGTAGTATTGTGGCAAGCTGTTTCTGTGTTAGAGAGCATAAGAGAGCGATAGTTCAATTTTTCACTGCATATAGCATATAGCATAAATATTTCGTAATCATAAAGAGGGGCCTACAGGTTTATTAAATAATTATACGCAGATAATGATGTATGGCGACCGATATGATAGAGATCAATGTTGCTGTACTGGATTATGATAAGGAAAGTAGGATACTTCGGGAAGCACTAAGAGAGGTAGAAGTAATGGTCCATGGCAAGGATGAATTTGTTATAGGCGAACCGCAGAGGTCGTTGGGTTGGTCTTTCTTCACTTTGTTCGTAAGCAGGGGTCTTTTGGTTAAACTCGCAAATTTGCTGGGAGATGAGTTTCTCGATGTGAAAGGAAAGAGTCTTGAAAAGAAATTTGTAAATTGGCTCTCTTCAAGGCTAAAACAGTTAGGCTTTGAGATGAAACTTGACCTTAAATCCGAGATAGAAACTTCAAAGTACGGTCTCTTCTGATGAATTATTTTAACTACATTATTATTATTATTGCAAAGCATCTAACGAATTGCTTCTCGGTGTATATGCCCACCGCATCTAGGGCATTTGTCATTTGAATTAACTTTGACTTCACTTGCACACCAATAGCATGATTGACATAACATAAATTTCGCCTGTTTAAGTAGAGAGGTAGAAGTTACCTCTCTACTGGAACATGGTTTGTTTGGGTGCGCGGGTATGTTGGGTGTCGTGATTAACACCTTGCAATTTCATATTGCAGCAATGTCTATAACAGTTGCCTACAACAGTTCAATTAATTGCTAAACAGTTCTACACAAGCTATTTCTATTTACAAATAGATTTCATGGTTTATGATAGATTCATGGTGCACTGTCTTTATTGATGGTCAACAGATTAGGGCGAAGATTGTGCATAAACATACTGGAAAATTTCAGATTGTAGAAGCCAAAGATGATAGATTTGTGGGTAAGATAGTTGATGCGTCAGAAGTAGGTAGTTGCAAAATGTCGTCATTCGCCGCCTAATTATATCTACAAAATCAAAGCACGCTACTTAGCAGATCAACTAGGACAAGAAAACAGGTTTGAATAAAACGTCAAGTCTTTTTTATTTATACAAGTCCTAGATTAGTTTGAACTCTGCTTAATCAAGCTATGGCACTATTTAGCTGATAACATAAAGCAAGAATATTGCAGGCAGATTTAAAGGGCAGTAAAATGGTAGCCATTGCAAACTGAACTTAGCGGAGTGTGCTAAAGTGCGCGAGAGAACTAAGTGTTTCATTATAGGTCTTGCGGCAGGTAGCGTAGCTCTAGCACTCTCATTTTTTCTGAGAATCTTCGCTGGTGGATTATTCATCCCTGAGCTTGCCGCACAAACACTATTCTCCCTAACACCAGGAGCAGTTGAGTCTCAAGCTGTAGGGACACTGGGATCTTTAGCTAAATATTCCGCATTTGCCGGGGCGATTGCTATCAATCTTTTTCTGTACGGAGTTCTTGGAGTCTTGCTGCATAGAACGTATAGGAAGTTATTTCAGAAGGGATACCTTGTTAACGTTTTACAACTTGTGCTCTTATCCTATTTTGTTCTGTTTGTATTAGCCATAATCCTTTTGGAAGTAACAGAGATTGTAACCCAGCCCCTACCAATTCAACTCATATCTCTCTATCTCCTTCCACCTCACATAGCCTTTGGTTTCATTTTATACGAGATGTTTCAAAGACATCTTGCTAGACCACAACTTATCGAGCAAAAGAGCTCTCCTCAAGAGACAGGCGTTGACATTAAGAGGAGGCTATTCCTTCGTACCGCAGTAGCGGGCGCAATTGTATCAGTGGTACTTTTTTATGGACTCGATCTTTTATTCTCTAAACCTGAAGAGCCACCAAATGTGATGACAAACCGAACAAAATCATTAGATGGAAGAGTTACAGAGCCCACAAAATCCTCTTCCATTATCCCAGATATATTTGCAGAACCAGGACTTGCTTCATTTGTTGCCTCAGAAGTAACACCCAATGATCGATTCTATAAAATAGACATCAACGTCGTAACTCCCGTCGTTGATATGAATACTTGGAAGCTAACGGTAAATGGGCTGGTAAACAATCCCTTGGAGCTCACGTATGAGGAGATGAAGTCGATCTCTGCGGTCGAAGAGTATGCTACTTTAGAATGCATTAGCAACAAAGTAGGAGAAGATCTGATCAGTACAGCCCTATGGAAAGGCGTTACTATGAAAAGTATACTCGAGAAGGCTCAAGTTAGACCTGAAGCAACATACATTGTATTCAGGTGTTTTGACGGGTACGATGTGGGAATTCCTCTTGAGCCAAGTCTTTTGGAAGGAACTATATTGGCTTATGAAATGAACGGTGTTCCTCTGCCTGCAGATCATGGCTTTCCTCTAAGGGCTGTCGTGCCTGGGCTCTATGGGATGATGAATGCAAAATGGATAACAGAGATAGAACTGGTTGACACGGTCTATGAAGGCTTCTGGCAGAGGAGGGGTTGGGATAACAACGCTGAATATCAGACTCATTCTACAATAGTTCTTCCTGGAGAAGCGCTCACAAACAGATTCGGTGAATTATCCTCAAGAATTTTTCTTGGAGGTAAAGTGCAGATAGCAGGTATAGCTTTCGCTGGTGCAAGAGGAATATCAAAGGTCGAGGTTAGCACCGATGGTGGGGAGAGTTGGGAAGCAGCTAGATTGAAAGACCCTCTATCAGCCAATACTTGGGTTCTTTGGGCTATTGACTGGAACCCGACAGCTGAAGGCAGTTACCAGATTATTGTTAGAGCCACTGACAACACGGGAAAAGTCCAGCCAACGGAACTACAAAAACCATTTCCAAGTGGCTCGACAGGCTATCACAAAGCTGATGTGATGGTGGAAGCATAAACTTAAGGAAGGGTGCAAGGCCTCAGGAATATCCTACTGGCATTACTTGTGAAAAAAAGAAAGGGGTACTACTGGCCAAACGGTTCTGCTAGCTGTGCACCACCAATAGGCATGTTTGGGCTTGGATCTGTATCATTCATAGGTTCTTCAGTTATAACCAACAGATCGTAAATCGACGGGTTTACCATTCTTTGATTGAAGACAAGTATATTTCTCTCGCTAAGTTGCCCAGTGGATAACTTGTACCCGCTGTCCACATCAACTAACCAGCCTTCTAGTACATTGCCCTGCATCAGCTTATCCTTCATCATCATTTCTTCCATCATGGCTTTACTTGGTTTAGCAATGATCGTTACCTTGTTGTCGTGTTTTACCCTTACCTTGTAAGTGCCTATGGCATCTCCACCAAATGGTTTCTCATCTGCAGGAGCAGTCAAATCACCCTTTGCGTAGAAAGCTTCTTTCATCATCTTATCTTCCTTAAATGCATCTGCTTGGTATTGTCCTAAAGGTGAAAGCATCAGCCCCAGCAGCGTAAAAGCTACAGCTAGCCCAGCTAATTTCCTCATTGGTCCTTGTAGTTAACAAATCTATTTATTCATTTTTCCAAATCTTTAATAGGTCGTAACTACGGTCGGGTAGTGAAATAAATTGTATGAACCTTTATTGCAGTTTCCTTTCTATCTCCGAAGAGAGTATCTTATATAGAACTCTCAGTTTGCTGTTAATTCGTCCTGAGTACATTAGCTTTCTCATCGCATTTTCATGTGCTAGCAATTCGAGAAGAGACATTTTGCTGTACGTCTCTTTTGCCTCTGCAACCATTTCATCAATTATGCTTGTCATGTATGATA
>JBHICO010000068.1:0-7382 GCA_046759645.1 Nitrososphaerales archaeon | reverse complement strand
AAGTGTCAGTTATGCTAATGTCTCTCACACGCTTGCCCAGATAATTCACGTGCTTGCTAGTGTGTGCAGATATAAATTGTTTGAGAGTAAGGAAAAGATTATTTTATGTCATACGTCGCTTAACTGCATGGGGAAGAAGGTAAAGGTTGCTATTGCTGGTGTAGGTAACTGTGCTTCTGCTTTGATTCAAGGAACTAGGTATTATGCTGAAAATAAAGATGCTATTGGACTTACAGCGTACAGTTTAGATGGTATGGAACCAGGAGACTTGGATTTTGTAGCTGCATTTGATGTTGCCAATACCAAGGTTGGAAAGGATCTATCAGAAGCCATATTTGCAAAACCCAACAACACAGTAAAGATATGTGATGTTGAAAACTTAAGTGTTAAGGTTGAGAAGGGTAACATGCTAGATGGGGTTGGCAGGCATCTGAGCGAGATTGTAAAGGTGTCTGATGATTCAACTGTTGATATTGCTAAGAGGTTGAAGGAATCTGGTGCTGAGGTTCTCATAAGTTATTTACCAGTAGGAAGCACAAATGCAACTAGGTTCTACGCAGAGAGGGCGTTAGAAGTTGGCTGTGCATTCATAAATGCCATACCCGTGTTCATAGCCTCAAATATAAAGTGGCAACAGGCATTTGCGGATAAGAATTTACCAGTTGCAGGCGACGATGTGATGAGCCAGCTTGGTGCAACAGTGCTTCATAAAACTCTTGTCAAACTACTTGTTGATAGGGGTGTAAAGGTAGATGAGACGTTTCAATTGAACATCGGAGGTGATACAGACTTTTACAACATGCTCGATGAAGAAAGGCTTGAAGATAAGCGCGAAAGCAAATCAAGTGCTGTAAAGGCAATGATACCTTATGAAATACCAATGCGTATTGGTCCAAGCGATTTTGTGCATTTTCTAGATAATGAAAAAGTATGTTATGTATATCTGAAGGGCAGATACTTTGGCAACACTCCAGTTGAAGTCAACTTAAAGTTGAATGTGATAGATGCTTACAACAGTGCCGGCGTCATGATAGATGCAATACGTGGCACAAGGATTGCATTAGATCGGTCTATAGCAGGTCCATTGACTAGCATTTCCGCATACTGCTTCAAACACCCGCCAGAACAGATGTCATACGGTGATGCGAAAAAGGCATTCGTAGAGTTTGTCGAAGGTAAGAGAGAACGCTAAAGTGATCTATAGAGATCGTTCTTAAAGTCTTCAGAACGTAAATTGCGCATCTTCCTAGCATTCTCAACATCGATATCCATAACCAATATTTGCTCATTTACAGACGCGATGGCAGGCTTCGGAAGTGCTATGTTGGCTTTTTCATCATATTCCAAATCAACGATTATGCTCTTTCCTCCAAACTCCTTGTTGCACACGTTTGGAGCTGCTACAGGAATCCTGTTCTCAAGTGCTCTCACCTGAACATATAAGTGCCATGGCTCTAGGCCCTCCTCCCTTATGCGGGAGGGATAGAATATGAGATCAGCATCCTTACGAGTAATAGCCCGAGATACCTCAGGGAAGACAACGTCGTGGCATATCGCTATCCCAAATTTGTACTTTCCAACAGTGAATATCTCAACTTTATTGCCGTTCTTTACCATGCTTCGCTCATTCCCAAATGGATGTATCTTGAACTGCCTACCCAATAAGGTACCCTTACTGTCGATAACAGGGCATGAAATGTATGTGCTCTTTTCTATCTGCTCCAGGAAGGCTCCCATTATTACTGTACTGCTATGCTCACTTGCTATACTAATTATATCCTTGAAATCCTGCTCAAAAAACTGCACAATCTTAGGATACCATTGTTCGGGCAGACATACAATGTCCGCCTCTGCACCTTCTGCGTTCTTAAGGAGTTTTATAACGCCTTCGATTGATTTTTTGGTATCCTCCTCCATCTGGAACTGTAGTAGCGCAACCCTGACCATAAAAGGGCTAGAAGTTACTCTGTAATTATTGTTTTCATTGTCAACCGAAATTGGCAATCGCTTATTATGCTTACTTGAGGAAGATGATAGCCTACATGGTTCATATAAAGAAGGTAGAGATCTACGGCTTCAAATCGTTTGGTTACAAAAACACAGTAGTAAACATGGAGAAGGGCGTTGTGTGCGTGACAGGTCCTAACGGTTCTGGCAAGAGCAATATATTGGACGCCATTATGTTTGCCCTGGGCGAAAACAGCCCCAAGACATTACGTGTTCCTAAACTGCACTCCTTGTTCCATGACCAAAGTGAAGGCAGAGTCCATAGGTTAGTAAGGGCTAGCGTGAGTTTCGATAACACCGATAGAGGAATACCAATAGATTCCAACACGGTAACGATCACCCGTGAAATGCCACCGCAGGGAGAAAGCCTTTATTATCTTAATGGAAAGAAGGTTACAAAGGGTACAATAACGGATCTGTTGGATGTGGTTCTGGCGGCACCGAACAAACTCAATGTTGTACAGCAAGGTATGATCATGCGTGTTGCTGAACTCAACTCTGAGGAGAGGAGGCGTATAATAGAGGATATTGTGGGGCTCTCATACTTTGACGAGAAGAAGGCTGAGGCAATGAAACAGCTAGAGCAGGCTGACGTTAGGCTTGAGGTTGCAATGGCAAGAATGGGTGAGATACGGAAACGAATAGACGACTTGGAAGGCGAGAGAAACGATCAGTTGAGATTTCAGCATTTGGAGAAAGACATCAGGCGCTTCAAGGCGATCAAGATCTCGAATTCTATTGTGGAGGCAAGGAACAGATTGGAATCCCAGAAGGTAGCTTTTGAACAGAACCTTGCTGAAACTGAAAAGGTGGGCACGGAACTTGAAGAGATAAAAACAGAGCTTTCACAATTCGAAGAAGAGAAAGCAAAGTTTCTGAAAGAAGTCGATGTCTATTCACATGCAAAGGCAGAGGTAGACAGTGGGATTTCTAAAATAATAATGAAGTACGAGCAGTTAAAGGCTAGCATAGCTTCAAGTGAACAAGGAATAAAGCAAGTTGGACAAGTGATTCCATCTCTGATGAAGGATACAGAACAATCAAAGAAAGAGATCGATATCATAAATGAAAAGACCAGCGAGTTGGATTCAATGTTGAAATTGAAGCAAGAAGAGAAGGGTAGAGTAGCTTCTGAACTTGAAAGATTGAATTCTGATCTTAAGGAGTTGCTTAATACACAGTCTGAACTAAATGAGCAGAAAAACAGATTGGAGGAGCAATTGAAGGCGCTAGAGAATGCAAGAGGGAATATGAGAATCGATCTTTCCACCAATAAAGAGCATTCAAAGTTCATTGCTGAAAAGTTGGAAGCAAATAATAATCGTGCAAACAGCATGGTCAATGAACACAAGAAACTGGAGACATCTATAGATCAACTGCAGAAACTGAAAGATCATGAGTTGCGAAGGATTGCATCTTCTGATCAAAGCATACAAACATTTGCTGTGAAGAAGACTAAGATAGAGCAGCAGATAGAGAATACGTCAATCATGCTGGAGAAAGCTGGCTCTGTAGCTGTTCAATACGAGACGAAGATAAAGATGGCAAAAAACATCCAGCATGAGGATTATGCTATTTCGATGCTTTTGCAACATGGGAAAGAATTTGGTATCAAAGGTACGTTCATAGAATTAGTCAAGTGGGAAAAGGAGTATGAGCGTGCTGTTATTGCAGTCGCATCATTGTGGATGAAAGCACTCGTTGTGAAAGACGTAAAGAGAATGCTCAAGATGCTAGAACACGCAAGGGAAATGAAATTTCCCAGGTTGCGAATGATTCCATTGGATATCGCAATAAGCCAAAATGATAGGAATATTCCAATAAAGAATGGTGTGAGGGGTCTACTATCTAACTTCATAACATCAAACGAGGCACCCAACTTGGTCGACTTCATATTTGGAGACACAATACTCGTAGATAATGCTGATACTGCATACGAAGTTGCGAAGGAAGGATGGAAGACAGTTACCGTCGCAGGAGAGCTCTTTGAACCTAAAGCAAGTGCTATTACGTTAGATCTGAATTCAAAGATCACCGACCTCACCAAAACGATTCTTCTTGGTGAATCTATTGAAAATCTGAAAAGCACCATTGATATCCTAAGGCAACTTATTGTGAAGAAAAAGGCTGAACTTAATGGTATGATACAAAAAATTAATCATATTGGAGAGATAAAGGCAGAGGCATACAAATCACTGGCTACAATAGTTTCACAGATAGAGAATGTTCAAGGTTCCTTGGAACGTATTGCTAGAAACATTGAACATGTTCAGTCTAGAATAACATCACTTTCAAATCTTCATGCAAATAGCAAGAAGAAGATAGAAGAACTGGAATTGCAAGAAAAAGGGATGAACTTCAAAATTACGGAAATGAATAACAAGATAGAGGAGATTGATGAACGAGGGATTGCTAAAAGGATAAGTGAGACAGAGCTTAAGAAAGTGGAGATTGATAGAATAGTTGAAGGTATGGAGAATGCTATACGTGAACAGTTTACAGTAATCTCATCCCACAAAGCTGAGGCTGAGCGTTTGCTGAAGAAGATTATGGATATTGACAATGAAATTAAATTGAAAAAGGAAGAAGCGAAAGAGAAAGCCAACGCTATAAATGAAGATAGTAAAGCATTGCAAGACGTTGAAACTGAGCTCAGGTCCTTCAGGGACAAGGAACAAAATCTGATAGATACATCTGGTAACTCAGTTGGTATATTACAGGAATATGATTCAAAGATAAGGGTCATTTCAGATCAAGAGCGCAAGGTCTCTAAGAAGATGAGCATCCTGGAGAAGGATGTTGCTCTGAATAGAAAGGAGATAACTGACCTGACTACTAGTGAAGCAAAACTAATGGAGGAACTGAAGGAGTATGGCTATGGAGAACCCCTGGAAGGATATAATGTTTCTATTGATGTTGCAGCACTTGTAAGAGAGCATGATTCCTTGCGTGGTTCAATAAATCAGCTTGCAGACAAAGCCTATGTAGAGACAATTGATGGTTACAGGGGAATGTCTGCTAGGAAGAACCAACTGGAATCTGAACGCAACTCTATCGTAAGGTTCATCGAAGATATAGAAAGTGAAAAGAAACAGGTTTTCATGGAAGCCTTTGATAAGGTGAACAAAGATGTGCGTTACATATTTTCAATGATGACTGGAGGGGCTGGTTCTGCATGGTTAGAGATAGAAAACCCAGATGATGTCTTTAGTAGTGGGCTCATGTTCATTGTACAATTTCCTACGAAGCCTGCAAGGGAGTCGAGCTCATTGAGTGGCGGAGAAAAGACCATTGCAGCAACGACGTTCTTACTAGCGTTGCAATCATTGAGGCCGTCTCCCTTCTACCTATTGGATGAGGTTGATGCGCATCTTGATGGGCAGAACACAGAACGGCTATCAAAGATCATTGTGGAAAAATCCAAGTTAAGTCAAATGATAATTGTTACCCTAAAGGAGGCTATCGTGGCAAAGGCACAGATGGTTCATGGTGTTTATCCAAGAAGTGGTGTCTCACAAGTAATAAAATACAAACCATCTACTACACCTGTAGCGCGTTGATTCTTCAAAAAAGCATAAGACTTCTCTGAACGCGTTGGTAAGAGGGGTCGCTGGAATTTGTATTTCTACTGAAAATCACTTTGGATACAGAAAACAGGAAACATAGTGTGACTCTTCAACCTCTAGCAACTTAGGTTCTGTTTTGCAAATATCCATTGCATACGGACACCGTGGTTCAAAATTGCAACCTGAATACAATACTTCTGTTCCGGTCTCAGTCTTTATCCTGACTTTCTTTTCAACAAATCTGTTCTTTGGATCTGGTTCTGGTAACGCATCTATCAGTGCCTGTGTATAAGGATGCAGGGGGTTGAGCAGTACTTTATCAATAGGTCCTCTTTCCACTATCTTTCCAGTGTACATTATCGCAATATCCTTGCCAATGAACCTTGCAGTTGAGAGATCATGTGTTATATACAGATAAGTTATGTTATGCGTCTTCTGCAAGTTCTGCATCAACTCAAGTACCTCTGCTCTAATAGATATGTCCAGCATCGAAACGGGTTCATCAGCTACAATGAAGATTGGTTTCATCACCAATGCTCTAGCTAGTGCAACTCTCTGTCTCTGACCACCGGAAAGCATATGCGGATATCTGGATGCAATATCACTTACAGGTTCTAGCCGTACCTCTTCCAAGGCCTTCATAACTCTCTCTTCCTGCTCCTTCTTAGAACCCATCTTATGTACCATCAATGGTTCCATAACGATTTCGAGTATCCTCATTCTAGGATCTATAGATGCGTATGGATCTTGGTGAACCATCTGTGCTTTAATTCTAAATTTCTTTAATTGGTGTTCATCAATCTTGGTTATATCCATATTATCAAAGAAGACACTACCAGCATCGGCCTCGATTGCACGTAAGATCAGTCTTGCTACAGTTGTTTTACCGGAACCTGACTCGCCTGCAAGAACAAAAACACTCCCCTTCTCTATTTTGAAACTTACATCGTCAACTGCTTTAGCAAAACCTTTTTTCTTAGAATGTACTACTTCTGCAAGAGAACGTTTTATAGGGAACCATTTCCGTAGGCCCTGAACTTTCACAAAGGAGTCTTCCATAATTTACTGTAATCCCTTCATGTATCAATATATCTATTACTGGTCTTCATATAACCAGCATTTTACATAACCGTCCTTGATCTTGATTAAAGGAGGATCCTGTTTGCAAACATCCATTGCCTGCGGACAGCGATCATAGAACCTGCAACCTTTAGGTGGGTTTGCAAGGTTTGGAGGGTTGCCTTTAATATATGATGGTTTTTTCTCATCGCTCAAGCGTGGTATAGCCGTTATCAATGCCTGTGTGTAGGGATGTTTTGGTTCATTATAGATCTGTTCTGAGCTTCCAAACTCGATTATTTGTCCAGCATACATTATTCCTATCCTATCTGCAATCTCTGAAATTATCGCAAGATCATGAGTAATCAGCATGATTGTCATTCCATGAGTCTTTAAATTCTTCAAGAGGTTAATTATTTGAGCCTGAACTAAAACATCTAACGCAGTGGTTGGCTCGTCTGCTATTACAAATTCTGGTTCAAGTATCAATGCCATTGCAATAACTATTCTCTGCTTCATTCCACCGCTCAGTTCGTGGGGGTACTTGTCTATTACAGAAGGGTCGAGACCGACTTGTATTACACTTTCTCTTAATCTCTGCTCCATCTTTTCCTCCGGAAATCCATGATGCCTTAAAGCTTCCCTAAGCTGATCTTTTACACTATAAACAGGGTCCAATGCATTCATTGCTCCCTGGAATACCATCGATATGCGCTTCCACCTTACCTTCTTCGTAAACTCTCTCTCGGA
>JBHICO010000067.1:0-7521 GCA_046759645.1 Nitrososphaerales archaeon | reverse complement strand
AAAATTAAAAAATAATTTTTTAGAGATTCAGGCTTGTTTGCGTATCAGTATTTTGCCCTTTATTTCTTCCGGTGCGTTAGCGCTCTGGTAACTCAGATCAGCAATACCCTCATAGTAAATTTCCAAGACCTTGGTTTCGCCAGGAGCTACTGGTCCTGTAGATGCTCCAGTCTCTGGCACCGTAATATTATGCGTGTTTTGACTGTTGTTGGTTATTTCAAGTCTCAGTATAGCAAATGGAAGAGATGCAAAATCTGGATTTGCTCTGTTGCCGGGGTTGACCAATTTATCAACACCGCCCATAGTTTCTATCGTTACAGGAATTACTGATATAGGAGGTGTCTGTGAATCTGGTCTGCTCTCAGACGATAATATGCCACCAGTAGATCCGTACCAACCCATTACAGCAGCCAGCGCAATGCCCAAGGGTACTGCCGTCACTATAATACCCATTCCGAGCTTGTTCATAGACAAAAATTGAATCAGGAGCTATATTTGCTTATCGATTTGTTCCTAGCTCAATTTTTTGTTATAAAATATTCGAGATCCCAGACATGGCATTATACAATTATACCATTGAAATGGGCGCCGGCACCATCGCTTCCCGACCGCTCACGCAAGTAAGTAACACGACAGCGACGACAGGCTTGACTTCTGGGTTCGGACGAGACCAGGTAGGACCCTGCCGCTATGGCCGGCTAAAAAGATTACTCGAGGGAGCTAAATTAACCTTTGGTGCATCAAACTGGCCACGTAGGTTTAGCGTTACTTTATCCTACATACTTAGGACGGTTAAGAAATTCCGGTGTTAAGCCTTTTTTTCAAATATGTTGTATGTTTCTGCTTCATTAAATTTATGATCGGGCTATCAGCTCTTTTATCTGCTGCCAATCCTAGGGTTGAATAAACAAAGATCAAACTTCTAGATAGAGATATATGATATAAGTGTAAAAATTGCAATGTTCTAATGAGTCATAGGGTAGCAGTAATAGATGGGGAACTTTGCAAGCCAAAAAAATGTAATCTGGAATGCATAAACTTCTGTCCCGTCAACAAATCTGGAGCTGAATGCATCGTTCTGGGAGAGAATGGCAATGTCCAAATTGCGGTTATAAATGAAGATATATGCAACGGCTGTGGCATATGCGTCAAAAAATGCCCCTACGATGCTATAACAATAGTGAATTTGTCCCATGAACTTGGGGAGGAGAAGGTGCACCAGTATGGCGTTAATTCATTTCGCCTATACAAGTTGCCGACACCAAAGAAAGAATCTGTAGTTGGACTTCTTGGCAGGAATGGTATGGGGAAAACAACTATTATTAACATTCTATCAGGTTCGCTAAAACCCAACCTGGGTGCTTATGAAGATGAATCTGATTGGGATGAAGTATTGAAATTTTATCAAGGTACAGAATTAAAGTCACATTTCGAAAAGATTTCTAATAATGATATCAGAGCTTCTATAAAGCCACAAAAAGTGTATCTGATACCCAGAGTTTTCCATGGTACCACTAAAGAACTGCTAGAGCAGCATGACGAAAGGAATGCCATGAATGAACTTGTAGAGCAGTTAGATTTGAAGGACACCCTTGAGAGCAATGTCGAAGAGTTGAGTGGTGGAGAGTTACAGCGTCTGGCAGTTGCCATAACGGCAAACAGAAAGGCTGATTTCTACTTCTTTGACGAGCCTTCCTCGTACAACGATGTTTACCAGCGTTTGTCCGTGGCAAAAGTGATACACAGCTTGGCAAATATGGGAAACAGTGTCATGGTAGTCGAACACGATGTAACCCTTCTTGATTACCTTAGCGACTACGTTTATGTGCTATATGGAGAACCTAGCGCGTATGGCATAGTTTCCGGTGTACTAGGCACAAAGGTAGGGATAAACGTCTTCCTTGACGGGTACCTTCCAAATGAAAACGTTAGGTTCAGAGATAAAGCATTCAGGTTTGAAACAACAGCAGCTACGGAAGACTTTATACAGAATGAAGCCTTTGCTGAATATTCTAATCTAGAAAAATATTACACTAGATTTCACCTTAACGTTGCTCCAGGTAAGATAAGGAAGGGAGAAGTAATTGGAGTTGTAGGTGCAAATGCACTGGGCAAGACTACTATGATGAAGATGTTAGCAGGTGTTGAAAAACCCGATGAAGGCAAGGTAGATGTAAAAGCAAAAATATCATACAAACCACAGTACCTAAATCAAGAGTATGATGGTGATGTTAGATCGTTACTTGATGCTGCATACGGAAAACCAGTAGAAGGTACGAGCAACGAAGAACAGATCGTACTTCACATTGGTGTCAAGAAGTTATATGAAAAGATGGTCAAGAACCTAAGTGGAGGAGAGTTGCAAAAGGTTGCAGTGGTAGCGTGCCTACTTCGGGAATCCAATATCTATGCACTTGATGAACCCTCCGCATTCCTGGACGTCGAAGATAGGATTGCACTTGCAAAGTTCATTCAGAGGTTCGTCAGGGCACAGGGCAAATCTGCAATAATAATAGATCATGATCTTCAACTGATTGACTTGATTGCTGACACATTAATAGTATTTAGTGGTAAGCCAAGTGTTGAAGGCCAAACGACTCAGACACTACCTAAAGCACATGGCATGAATGTGTTCCTGGAAGGTTTGGAATTAACCTATAGAAGAGACCCTGATAGCAACAGACCTAGGGTAAACAAGATAGATAGCAGGTTGGATAGAACACAGAAAGAGTCCGGCAATTATTATATAACAAAATAAAATGGCAAAGATGTTGAAGAAAGCGTTGCATGGAGTGCTTTCTGAACAGGACGTGAACGAAATTTATTCCTCATTTGATATTATTGGCGATATTGTTGTGATCAAAATACCAGAGAAGATGAGAAATAAAAAACAGCTAATTGCAGATGCTATACTTGCTAATGTGAAACCTGTCAGATCAGTGTTAATGCAGTCATCACCAGTCCGTGGGGACTTTAGATTAAGAGATGTTGAATATGTTGCGGGGGAAAATAAAACGACAACTATCTACAAGGAAAGTAATTGTAGATTCAAAGTTGACTTATCAAAAGTCTATTTTTCACCCAGACTATCTACTGAGCGTGCTAGGATTGCGGATCTAGTGATTGATGGCGAGGTAATAGTCAATATGTTTGCTGGTATATGCACATTTTCTGTTGTAATAGCAAAGAAACATAGATGCAAAATATACACAGTAGATATCAACCCCGCTGCCTATTCTCTCTGTGTTGAAAATGTACGACTGAATAAAGTTGATGATCGTGTTGTACCTATGCTTGGAGATGCTGGAGAAATAATAGAGAAATATTTGAAGAACAAGGCAGACAGGGTATTGATGCCACTACCGGAGAAGGCAAAAGAATATCTCGACTCTGCCGTTATGGCAGTGAAAAATAAAGGAATAATTCATTATTTTACACATTTGCATGCTGATTCCAAGAAAGAGTCAATAAGGGTTTGTGCTGAAGAGTTGGCAGGATCTATGGACGTGAAGCATGAATTACTCACAAGCAGGGTTGTAAGGGAGGTAGGTCCTAGATTTTACCAAGTCATAGCAGATGTCCGAGTAACCACGGATTAAAAAGTAAAATTGGTGAATGTTGAGATCACCGGCTTGTTAACTCCATCTTTATCCTGACTTTATCGGTTAGAACAAGGGTTCTTATATCTTCTATTTCTTTAAAGGCATCATCGTCAGGTGTTTTTGCAAATACTTTAAGATCGTCCTGATTGAAGTCAAGACCCCAGAGAGTAATGAAATCGGAAAGAGTAAATCTGGTTGGTTTAACGTAGGCTGAATGAATTCTAGTCCATTTTATTCCATCTCCTTCGACAATATCGTTCTCATGAGTATGTACTGGTTTCACACAATCTTCAGTTCTACCAACATCAAATGGAACACTAAAAGATTCACCGTCCAACGTAACATATAGAAAAGCATCCTGATTAAATGACAGATTCTCACTTGTTATACATTGAGTAATCGGTGGAGGGCCAGAAATAGCCCAGTTCACTCCAAAGGCGATTCCCGTTCCTGCAGCACCAAGAATAAGCGGTAGTATTATGTTCCATTTCGTAAGCTTCTTCTTCGTTTCTGGCTTCTTCGTTCTATGCTTAACCATTCACGGCTATAGCTGTGACTATCGTTTTAAGCCTTTTCATACCACAATTTATTATATACGGGTTCGATGTGAGCAGAGCATATGATGCTTGTTCAGCTATCGGATATTCATGTAGGTCCCCAATTTAAAAAAGAGATTTTTGACGAGGCTGTACATGAAGTTAACGATTTGAATCCTGATGCAGTTGTAATTACGGGGGATCTAACCGAAAACGGTATGCTTAATGAATTTGAAAGATTCAATCAACAAATCAAGAAAATCAAAATCAGGAATGTAATTATTCTAAGTGGGAATCATGACTACAGAAATACTGGTTATCTATTGTTCAAAAAATTCTTTTCCTCGGAAACAGTGAACGAATTCGATGATGCTGTAATTATAACACTTGGAACGGCTAGGCCGGATAGGGACGAGGGCGAAGTGGGATATAGGCAGAATTTGTGGCTTGCACGGACTCTCCCCAAATATACGCACAAAACCAAGATCATAGCCATGCATCATCATATGATCTCCGTGCCCGATACGGGCAGTGATAGAATTATAGTATTGGATGCGGGTGATGTGCTGCAGAGTGCACTTGCCGCCAAGGTTAGCCTCGTCCTTTGTGGTCATAAACACAGACCTTGGATTTGGAATCTTGGCCCCTTGACCATTGCGTATGCCGGAACAACGTCTTCAGAAAGAATGAGGGGATTCTTTGAAAATACCTATAACATAATAACGCTTGATAAAGGGAAAATCAGTGTCGATCTGAAGGTTGTTAATGGAGAGAGGATTCCTCTATATGACTTAGCAAAGAGGCGTGAGATCACTCAGCAAATCGAGTGATTATTGATCATTATTACCCTGTTAAAGTTAAATTCTTGTTGATTGTTGTTTATCCTACGCCGATGGGCACGCAGACAAGGAGCCGGGGTTTAGGTATTATCGCTGATACCAGAACGGAATCTCCTAGCATGGTAGGGAGCAGGCCTGCTAAATTCTGCGTAGAAAGTCTGTGGCCCTTATGGGCCTCGTGGGTTCGAATCCCACCCCCGGCGCATGTGCCTTCATTAAACAATAACAAGCAGATTTAATTGAGTAGATATGCCAAAAAAGATAAGATTTGACAGTTATGAACTCTCTGACACAGGCTCTTGACGTGCTTTATGCCCAGAGCCGCGTAAACCGAATAACACTGCAACAAGTACTACCATGACTCCTGCCATAGCATAGATCGTTTCAACAAATGGTTCTGCCATCTTTATCAACGAAATCATTGTTTCAAAGAATATTAATTTTGTGAAGGAAATTTCATTTGTTTAAAATATTATGTGGAGGTTAAAGAATCACACTAATATCATATAATTCACAAAATCTTATATGAGCAATGGATTATCGTCCGGGCGTGACAAAACGTGTTTTGCTTAACTCACTACGGGATACCCAGCTCCGGGAACTCTGCTTGCCTCAGGTCTAGGTCGTTTTGTAAGGTCCTGATCCTGGTTGCATATTCCTTCATCTTCGATTTGTCTTTCTGCACCTTTGCGATTTTGTATGCCTTCCAGGCCTTCTTTAGTGCTCCCCATGTCTGCCCTTTCGTAAAGTTCTTCTGGCTCATGAGGCAATCTAGTCAATGTCAGATATAAAATCTAGACGTTCTCATATTAAATCAAATAGTAAAACACGTCAGATTGTGAATTTCAAATATCTATTGATTATTGCTGACGATTTTATGAAAACTGTAATATATATCAAAAAATTGTAAAAATGATAAGCAAAACTCGAGAATAAAAAAGGGGGGGTTTACCCTATGCTGTCACGTAAGCCTTTTCTCCGTGCTGTGCTATATCTAAGCCTATCTCTTCTTCCTTCGGTGTCACTCTTATTCCTCCAGGCCATATCGCGTCCATTATCTTCAGTATCAGCAATGTTATACCGAACGCGTAAGCAATGCTTGCAGCTGCTGCAATTGTGTTGATGCCAATCTGTGGAATATTGCCTTCCCATCCTCCAGGTGTTCCACCAATGTGCTCGTTTGCAAGCACTCCTGTTAATATCGCTCCAACTGTTCCGCCTATGCCGTGAACTCCCCAGACGTCTAGTGCATCATCCCATTTCCTCTTGTTCTTTAGCACTACGGCTCCATAGCATACTGTACCTGCAGCTATACCGATTATCAATGAGCCCATTACGCCAGTGAAACCTGATGCTGGCGTGATAGCCACAAGACCTGCTACCGCTCCTGTTGCTGCTCCAGCTAAGCTAGGTTTGCCTGTGTGTGCCCAGCTCATAAGCATCCAAGTTACTGATGCCATACCAGTTGCTGTATTGGTAACCACGAATGCGCTAGCTGCTACACCATCTGCCGCCAATTGACTGCCAGCATTGAATCCGAACCAACCAAACCAAAGCAACGAAGCGCCCAAAACTATCATTGGTACGTTATGTGCCTCCATTGGGACCTTGCCATAGCCTAATCTTCTTCCAAGAATCAATGCACCAGCCAAGGCAGCCCACCCAGATGTGATGTGTACAACTGTTCCTCCAGCAAAGTCCAATGCACCGAGGTCGCCTAACCAACCACCGCCCCATACCCAGTGTGCTATTGGGTCGTACACGAACGATGCCCATATTGGTATGAATATTACCAAGGCACTGAACTTCATTCTGTCAACAAGGCCTCCAACTATAAGTGCTGGTGTGATTATTGCGAACATAGCTTGGAATATCATGAAGGTCTGATGTGGAATTGTAGACCAGTCACCATCTTCATAGCTGCCCAGTGGTGCTTCATGCGAAACACCGTTCAACATCATATATGAAAAGTCTCCCACGAAGTCATGTTGTCCATCTCCTGGTGGACCAAAAGCCAAACTGTATCCCCACAGCACCCATTGCACACTAGCTATACCAATGATGATGAAAACCATGAATATAGTGTTCGTTGCGTTCTTTTGTCTTGCAAGCCCACCATATAGAAATGCCACACCAGGTGTCATTATAAGCACTAAAGCTGATGACGCCAAGATCCAAGCGTTGTCCCCAGAATCTATTGCACATGCATCGCCTTCTGGCGTCCAACATTCATGGGGGTTTTGATCTGGTGCCACAAATCCTATGCTTCCATTTTCATTAGGGGTTACCTCCGCTCCATGAGCTGCAAATGCTAACTGTGATGTTGATGTAATTGCTACCGTGCTAACTAAGATTGACAGCAGTACTAGGTTCTTCCTGCCCATCTGCATATTTTAGCATAAAATGTGAATGGATAAAAGGATTTGGCATGTATTTTGAGTTTATGCAAGTATTTTGATATTGTTGAGAAATAAGACTAATATTATTTATTTTGATATTTTGTGCTAATATCATAAATTCTAAATATTATCATGTAACATCTTC
>JBHICO010000066.1:0-7611 GCA_046759645.1 Nitrososphaerales archaeon | reverse complement strand
CTTTCGCACTCCAGTTCACTGTATCACCGTAACTAACAACATCCTTGTCTACCGAGACTACTATAGCCTGAGGTGCCATCTCTCCTGCCTCATCTTTGATGTCTATTGAAACCACACCAAATTCTTCAGCATCTGATAAGAGCTCAAGCTTGAATGTGAATGGACCCGATATGTTTTCTCCAACTACAAACGAGCCCCTTGCCTCCCCATTAGCATCAGCAGCACCCTCACCCGTTATAAATACAACAAATACTTCTTCACGTACCCACCCAAGCAAGGTCTTATAGCCCGCATTTGGTGGAAACCCTTTCGCACTCCAGTTCACTGTATCACCGTAACTAACAACATCCTTGTCTACCGAAATAACAATAGGCATTTCCCTTTCCAATTGAGGTTGCATAGAGAGTGAGGTTGCCAAAGTTATGCCTATCCCAACTGCCACAGCAATTATGATAGCTAAAAGTATTTTCTTCATTAATCCTTTCGTATTTGGCAGTTGGTGCTATAATAAGTCTTATTGTTATTGCACATAAACAAACAATTGATTGGAAATGCTATCCTATTGCTGCTACACCATGATGCAGTAAGTATTGATTATACAAGGTGGCCCCATCTATTGCTGAATCCTCAGAACTCAGACTCCATATAGATTTTTAGAAAAAATTTTGCTCACAAATCAAGATGCAGGTATCCCTGTTACATCATACTTAAAATTGCTAAAAAACAATAACATAATTGAAAATATTAATGAATTGGTAATCTGTATTTGAAATTCATCTAACTTAAATAATACAGGGGAGATATTCATGTGTACAATGTACACAATCTTTGCAACTTTCCAATATAAGGGGATTGGTTTTGATCGCATCTAAAGATAAGACTTATCCAATGACTTTTAGACTCCCTGAAACCTTGATTGCCGATTTGAAGAAAGAGGCAGAAGACGCACAGGTAAGCCTCAACACACTCATCAAACAGGTAATTGATAGACACGTTTCGTGGGAGAGGTATAGTGAGAAGATGGGTTTAGTGCCCCTTACAAGACCATTCCTGAAGGATGTGCTAAAGCAGCTTTCTGATGAAAAGATAAAGGAAATAGCAAACAATTCGAGCAAAGATGCCCTAAGAGAATTGACTTTACTTGCCAAGGGAACTTACGATCTGGCCTCCTTTATATCAATATTCAATGAGTGGCTTAGAGCTTCCTGGATGACCCACAGGTATGAGTCTACCGCTGAAGGTCATGAGTACGTTATTTATCATAACTTGGGCAGAAAGTGGTCCTTATACTTAGTGGAACTGTTAGATGCAGTCATTTCGGATCTTGTACATACCAGGCCTGTTGTCGATATTAGAAAAGATAGCATATCTTTCAGTATTAAGAAAACTGAATTAGAATCTTGATCTAAAATCTTAAGGAGAAGAATGTGTAACAAGTATTCTCAGTTCACATTCCTTATATAAGCGCCGATAAGAACAATTAACAGATGCAGATAGTCTTCTGGAAATGGGGATTCACTTTTACTATCCGAGAATTGATGTTAATATCCCTTGCACTTCACCTTCTCGCCATAGGCTTTCCATCTGATGGTACCGTCTTTGACGAAACCTACTATGTAAAAGCGGCAAATGATATTCTTGAAGGAGTTGCGTCCAATCCAGAACATCCTTTCGTTGGCAAATTATGGGGCGCAATTGGAATAGCCATATTTGGAGATAATTGGTTTGGCTGGAGAATTCCCATAGTAGCATTCGGGGTCTTAACACTCTATGTATTCTATAACCTTGCAAGACACTTCTTAGATGAAAGAAGGGCTCTTGTGGCAACAGCATTTCTATCATTTGAAACCATCTTCTTCATGCATTCCTCTCTTCTATTGTTGGATATTCCCCCGCTTTTCTTCGGTATTCTTGGCTTTTACTTTTACTGCAAAGACCGTTACATCCTATCTGCGGTTTCTCTAGGTATGGCTATTTTGAGCAAAGAATGGGGGATACTTTTCGTCTTCGCCCTACTCGCTTACCATATCTTCACCACGAAGCCTTTGTCTCGGAGGGGGTTGAATGTGAGCAGACCAATGCTTATTAAAACAGGCAAGTTCGTAGCAGTGCTTATACTTGTAGTTGCAATGCCATTGTGGACTTACGCTATAATCTACAAGCCTGGTACAGACGCTGAAGTTAGAGTTACGGTGATACATATAGTCGATCAGGAAGGGAATATATTAGAAACAAGTACTACTGAAGATACAATTTTTAAGGGACAGATATCCAATCCGGTAGACCAGATTTTATACATTATTAGATACCAATCAGGGCTCACCCTAAAAGAAGATAGCAAAACAAGCTACTGGAACAATTACGCTTGGGGTTGGATAATTCCCATAGAATTCGAGCCACCAACATACTATCAAAAAGCTATAAGCATCAAGGTACAGACAAAGGTTGGCGAAGAAGTGATTGAAGAGGAAGTTACGGAGAGAAGGCCCATAAGTTGGAGAGGAGCAGGCAATATGATTGTGTGGCTAGGCATATGGCTGGTAGGTCCATTTGCAGCTATCAACATACTAAGGAGAAAGGCTAACAAGCTGGATTATCTCATAATTGCCTGGATAATAGGCACATTTCTACCTTGGTTATACGTTAGCGCTGTGGTGGAAAGAATTGTCTACGCCTTTTACTTCGTCAACGTAGTCCCAATCATAGCGTTAGGCATACCTTACTTTGTAGCTGGCGTATCTAGAGGCGGTACCGAAAAGTTTGCTCTCCTAACTTGGCTTGGTGCCGCTATTATTTTCTTCTTCTATTATTATCCTGTGAACGTATTTGATTTTGCATCTGGATAAGGTAAGGTGAGTTTTAGCGCTGGCCATAATGGCAAATCTTGGTTCTTTGTTTAAATCCGCATTTTGGATCTGAGAACTTACCTTCCAAATAGTGAATCCAAATAATAATATGCTATGAAAGTAACAAAAATGATTAACTCTTTTTTCTGGGTAGTCGAATTAGATCGTGTACAATGTACACGGCAAATACTTATAATGAAAATGCTATATTTTAATGCAAATGAGCCTAGGGTCGCAGGTAGGGCATGTCATACGGGAGATGACGTCGAAGAAGACACTGAATCAAATGTGGAAGTTCGGCACTATAGGCCTGCTCGGAGTTGGAATAAATTTAGGATTATTATTAATTCTGGTTGAAATCTTCGGCTGGTACTATCTTCATGCTGCAGTACTTGCGATTGTGTGTGCGGGATTATCCAACTTTACACTGAACAAGTTCTACACGTTCAAGGATTCCCAATTCAGGAGACTTGATCAAGGCAATTAGAGAGGACTTTTTCAATAGTTCATCTTGAGTTGATTTGTTCATAACAGTTTTTTCATTCTAATTGTGTACAATGTGTACAATAAAGTTTAAGTATAGAGTCCTGGACCATAGTGCTATAGAATGATAAAAAGCATTTTGGCCATGGGGGCTGGGCTACTAGTATTGTCTGCGTATATTTTCCCAGCTTATGTTTACGGGGGGACGCCAGAAAATACTTTTGATACTACTTTGCCTCAGGAAACAACAACAACAACAGACGAAACTGTAACATTTTCTTTTACGTTTACAGAGACTGAAGTAACAACAACTGAGGAAACTACTACGATAATTACGTTTTCAGAAACAACAGCCACTACAACAACTACTGAGGAAACAACAGGCACAGTTCTGACAACAACAACAGCATTTCCAACAACAACCACTACTGCAGTAACTACAGAAACGACTACGACAACGGAGACAACTGAAAGTACGACTCTAACGTGCAAGACAATCACTGCACCTACCAAGGCGAACAATCCTAAGGGGAAGCCAGATCCTAAATTTAGAGGAGATTGTCCATGATAGAAGGTAAGATCTTAGCTATAGCAGCAAGTGCGGTTGTGCTTTCATTATTCCTGACGCAGGGGCTTGTTCATGGTGGTAATGGTATACAGGAAATTCAAACTACTATAATTGCTGCTGATGGTGGATTCTCAACTTTTATTACAACTATCTCGATGACCAATACTCAGGTCATAACCACGGCGAGTACAAGTGTACATTCAACTATAGGGGAGGAGACGACGTTTACCACCATTAACTTAGAGACCTTTACTGAGGAAACAACCGACGAGGCTACGACAACAACAGAGACGACAATTTCAACGACAACTGAGGAAACGACCACCGAGGTGACAACAACAACCACTGATGAGACGACAACCACCGAAGAAACAACCACCACTATTACTGAGGAATCGACAACTATACACTGTACATTAGATCCCAAGTCAAATGACAAGAGAACAGGTTCAGCGGTGGAATGTACTGCCGTCGAGGATTAGTAATTACAACAACTGATCTCATAACGGTAGACTAAACCAAGAGCGTAATAGTAACTGGGAAAATCACGTTCAATTATTATCGATGCCTACAGTAAGTTGCGAAGATTTCTTTGAGGGTAATAATAAACGTCGCTTACGAAAACTTCTTTAATATTCTTTCACTAGGCATGACAATAATGACAGTCATATCACTGATTCAAAGACGAAGATATGCGGTTCTTTCATTTTTAGTTCCCCTCATTATCTTTCTATTCTCACTGAACGGTACCTTTGCAGACAACGCTGTAGGAGCAAGCATTCAGGGGATGCAGTATTCTATGTGGAAGAACCATTCATTTGATCTTGGCACAGTAGAAAACCCCATCATTGACACCGTAGACAAAGGGTCTTTCAAGGGCAAATATTACAGCGCGATATCACCAGGTTTTTCCTTCCTATCTCTTCCTTTCGCCACTACAGGATTCATGCTGGATGGCGGCGATTTGAACTTATGGGGATATTCTCGCATCATGGACGAGTTATTCCTAGCAATATGTGCTTCCTTCGCTGCTTTATTCGTCTACAAGATCTGCAGGTTCTATGCCCAACCCATCCCGAGTCTCCTAGCAGCTATTACATTTGCCTTTGCCACATCTGTATGGACATTCACTACGGTTCTATTCATACAGGATGCTTCCGTTTTGTTCTCAACATTATCCGTCTATCTTCTCCTGAGACATGTCAAGCAAGAGGAGAATAGAAGACTCATTCCTGTACTATCAGGTCTTAGTCTGGGGTTAGCTGTTTTCGTCGAATATATGACAGCACTCTTCTTTCCTGTGCTTCTTGCATATTTATTCTTCAAGAGAAGGAACAAGCTTCTGATACTTCTCTTCACATTAAGCTTTTTAGCGGGGCCATCGATGCATTTTATCTACAATTACGTTGCCTTCGAAAATCCTTTCATCTTTCCTGAGCAACTAAAGGTTGATGGTCAGAGTCAGGATTTATGGTCTCGATTTGAATTCAATGATCTTCCTTTACATGCACTAGCTTACATCATCAGCCCCTACCGTGGAATACTTTTGTTCTCTCCAGTGCTAATCTTGGGCATGTACCAGCTCTATCGAATGATAAAGTCAAACAGGCATCGTGCTGACGCTGTCCTTTTCATAGGTTTATTCTTAGTAATTCTGTTGCCGTACTCTGCCTGGCATGACTGGTCAGGCGGTCTAGCATACGGACCAAGGTTCCTGATCTCGGCCATTCCTTATTTTGTGATCCCTATATCTATACTCCTATCAGAGAAGCGGTCTTACATTCTTGCCGGCGGATTTCTTTCCTTGTTCGTAGTAAGCTCCTTTATCCAAGGAGCTGGCGCCCTCGCGCATCCATTTTCTATATATGGAGACGTGCTAACATACCAACCAACTGAGTTTAATATACCTCTTATGTTTGAAGGAGATCTAACCACTTGGTGGTTTTTTAAATTGGGCATTTTCTTTAGCAAAGGTACCGCGTCACTTTTCCAACTCTTTGCAACCGTTGTATTTATTTTGTTATGGCATATTGCTGCATACTTTAGCATCAAAAGTGTAGGTGAGACCAAAAACAGCGCCCATGAAGCCGAAAATGGTGGCTAGTAGATACATAATTGTTGCAACATATTATACATCAATTTAGTTTGGCATCTGATAATAATTATCAGGAGGCCAATCTAACTTTAAAATATCTCAACTTCGCACAAGACAATATTCTTTAGGTACCTTCATCATTAAAGCCTGTGCTGTTACTAAATAAGTGGCGAAGATACGAGATACTTGTATTTCTCCTCCCTCTAGTTGTTTTCGTTTTTTCCTTGAATGGTCTGATTGCAGATCAGGGCGTATCTGCCACCATTCAGGGAATGCAGTATTCTATGTGGAAGAACCATTCATTTGATCTTGGAGAAAAGGGCAATCCGATCATTACGAGTATAGACATAGGTCTATACAAAGGCAAATACTACTCTGCAACCTCCCCCGGAATTGGGTTTCTATCTCTTCCTTTTGCCTCAGTAGGATTCATGCTGGATGGTGGCGACTTGAATATCTTTGGATATTCCATTATTATGGCCGAGTTATTCCTAGCAATATGTGCTTCCTTCGCTGCTTTATTCGTCTACAAGATCTGCAGGTTCTATGCCCAACCCATCCCGAGTCTCCTAGCAGCTATTACATTTGCCTTTGCCACATCTGTATGGACATTCACTACGGTTCTATTCATACAGGATGCTTCCGTTTTGTTCTCAACATTATCCGTCTATCTTCTCCTGAGACATGTCAAGCAAGAGGAGAATAGAAGACTCATTCCTGTACTATCAGGTCTTAGTCTGGGGTTAGCTGTTTTCGTCGAATATATGACAGCACTCTTCTTTCCTGTGCTTCTTGCATATTTATTCTTCAAGAGAAGGAACAAGCTTCTGATACTTCTCTTCACATTAAGCTTTTTAGCGGGGCCATCGATGCATTTTATCTACAATTACGTTGCCTTCGAAAATCCTTTCATCTTTCCTGAGCAACTAAAGGTTGATGGTCAGAGTCAGGATTTATGGTCTCGATTTGAATTCAATGATCTTCCTTTACATGCACTAGCTTACATCATCAGCCCCTACCGTGGAATACTTTTGTTCTCTCCAGTGCTAATCTTGGGCATGTACCAGCTCTATCGAATGATAAAGTCAAACAGGCATCGTGCTGACGCTGTCCTTTTCATAGGTTTATTCTTAGTAATTCTGTTGCCGTACTCTGCCTGGCATGACTGGTCAGGCGGTCTAGCATACGGACCAAGGTTCCTGATCTCGGCCATTCCTTATTTTGTGATCCCTATATCTATACTCCTATCAGAGAAGCGGTCTTACATTCTTGCCGGCGGATTTCTTTCCTTGTTCGTAGTAAGCTCCTTTATCCAAGGAGCTGGCGCCCTCGCGCATCCATTTTCTATATATGGAGACGTGCTAACATACCAACCAACTGAGTTTAATATACCTCTTATGTTTGAAGGAGATCTAACCACTTGGTGGTTTTTTAAATTGGGCATTTTCTTTAGCAAAGGTACCGCGTCACTTTTCCAACTCTTTGCAACCGTTGTATTTATTTTGTTATGGCATATTGCTGCATACTTTAGCATCAAAAGTGTAGGTGAGACCAAAAACAGCGCCCATGAAGCCGAAAATGGTGGCTAGTAGATACATAATTGTTGCAACATATAATAT
>JBHICO010000065.1:0-7751 GCA_046759645.1 Nitrososphaerales archaeon | reverse complement strand
ATTGGACTGCATTATGCTGGTCCCGACGAGAAACGCATCTGCACCGATTCTCTTAAGATATCTTATGTCATCTGGTTGTGATATGCCGCTCTCACTTACCACAAATTTCTTCTTCTCACACCCCTTGAGTATCTTTTCACTTGTTTTGATATCAACTTGCATTGTAGCCAGGTTTCTATTGTTTATTCCTATAAGATCCGCATCGCTACTCATTGCCTCCTCAAATTCTTCTCCAGTCTGTGTTTCAACCATTACCTCTAGGTCTAACCTGTGGGCCTTTTCTGTAAAATATTCAATACTATTTTCGCATAAATTTTCGTTGAACATTGAACTTATGAGTAATATGCAGTCAGCACCAATTTTCTTCGCAGCATCAATTTGAATATCACTTATCAATATATCTTTCATCAATATAGGAATATCCGTTATCAATCTGATGTTTATAAGATAGTTGATTGAGCCGCTGAACATGTATGGCTGTGTTACTACTGACAATCCTATACAGCCAGCACTGACCATGTCCCTAGCTATCCTTGTGGGATCCGTATAATCACTTATAGTACCCATTGAAGGCGATGCAAATTTTATTTCCGTTAATATAGGAATATGTTTGCAATTTTTAATTGCCTTCTTGATACTGAATATTGGTTTGTAAATGGAGAAATCAATGTTATAATTACCATCATCAATTGCTTTCCTAGCATTATCCGCCAAAATTTTCAAGAATTTTGCCATTTCCTTTCCAACTCTTCAATAACTGATATGTTACCACAGGATTTGATCAGTGATCTGAGTTTCTTAAGCGCTCTACCGCTCTGAACACTTTTTCTTGCAAGTTCTATCCCATCGTCAAACGAATCAGCTTTGTTCCCCACTATCAATGATGCAGCAGCGTTGAGCATGACTACATCAGTTCTCTTCTCGTCCGCTGTTCCGTTTAAAACTCGGAATGTGTGTTCCACAGATTCTTCCCTGCTTTTTATACTTACATCTGCGAGATCCGCAGTACTTATCTTGAAGTTTTTAGGATTGAGATCGAATTTATCTATGCTGTAATTTCTTATCCATGCAATCTGGTTAATACACGTATTCGATATTTCGTCTAGGCCATCCTTTGCGTGAAACACCATTGCTTCTTCTCTTACGTTTTTTAGCACTTGTATAATCTTGTCTATCATTGCTGGATCAGAAACCCCTATAATTTGTGCATTTATCTTTGCAGGGTTGCTTAAAGGTCCAAGTATATTGAAAACGGTGCCGATGCCAAGCTGCTTCCTTACATTTGCAACATTCTTCATTGCAGGATGAAATTTTGGCGCAAACATAAAACCTATTCCCAATTTTTCTATACACTTTTCAACACTCCTTGGTTCAGTGTTCAAATCATATCCAAAATATTCTAAAGCGTCAGCACTTCCGCATATTCCAGACGTTGATCTGTTTCCATGCTTCGCTACATTTACACCCATTGCTGATGCAACGAAACCGGCTGCGGTGCTAATGTTAAATGTCTTAACCTTGTCGCCCCCCGTGCCACAGGTGTCAATTAGTCTACCATTAACAGATGGCCTTATCTTAAGGCTGAATTCGTTCATTACATGGAGCATTGCTTTCAATTCATCAACTGTTTCACCCTTCATCTTTAACCCACGCAGAAAATTTGCTATAGATATATCATCTGTCTTGCCTGCCATTATCTCATACATGCATTCAGAAGCTTCATTGTAGGTTAGATCCTGACGCATTGCAATTTTCTTGACTAGATCCTGAATCAACGCTTCACCAGCTTCAGAAAATTAACAAGTATCTTACTGCCATCGTCTGTTAGAACAGATTCAGGATGGAATTGGACACCTCTAATCAGATGTCCTTTATGTGCGATACCCATTATCTCGCCATCATCCATAGATCTAGCAGTTACCTCCAGACATTCAGGTACTGTATCTGGTTGAGCTACCAATGAGTGGTACCTTGTTGCCCTGAACGGGTTAGACACTCCTTCAAAGATGTCTGTGTTGCTATGTTCAATCTCACTGGTCTTCCCATGTCTCAACTTCGTTGCATGAATTACCTTACCTCCATAAACATGCACAATACCCTGATGCCCTAAGCATACGCCAAGGATTGGAATTGCAGATCCAACTTTGGTGATCACATCAGAACATACCCCAAAATACCTCTTGTTAGCAGGATGCCCTGGGCCTGGAGATATCACGATGGCGTCAGGATTCATCTTTTCTATTTCCTGTAAAGTTATTTTATCATTTCTTATGACAATAGGTTCTGTTTTCAATGCTCCAATAAGCTGGGCTAAATTGTAAGTAAACGAATCATAATTGTCTAGTAGTAGTATCTTCATTTAGTTGCCCTCCTCAAAGCTTCCATCAATGCATTTGTTTTATGTTCCGTTTCAATCCATTCCCTTTCAGGAACAGAATCAGCAACGATACCAGCGCCCGCCTGTAAATACGCCCTTTCTGAACTTACAAACATTGATCTTATTGTAATTGCAAAGTCACAGTTTCCGTTGAAGGAAAAGTATCCAACTGCGCCAGCATATGGCCCCCTTGCATCTGATTCCAACTCATCAATTATTTCCATGGCTCTCACTTTCGGCGCACCAGACACAGTCCCTGCAGGAAAGACAGCTTTGAATGCATCGTAGCAATCGTAGCTATTCTGAAGCTGTCCTGCAACATGAGAGACTATATGCTGCACATGGCTGAACTCCTTAACTGTCATTAATTCATCAACTTTTACACTACCCCACTTGCATACCCTGCCTATATCATTGCGTGCAAGATCCACTAGCATAGTATGCTCAGCCAGCTCCTTCTCGTCGTGAAGCATTTCCTCTCTGAGCTGCAGATCTTTTTGTCTATTGTTGCTGATTGGTCTAGTTCCAGCGATAGGAAATGTTTCTATGCTACCAGAATTTACTCTAACTAACATCTCCGGACTTGACCCAATTATTGATTTATCTGCCATCTTCAGAAAATACATGTAAGGCGATGGGTTTACTTCGCGAAGTCTTTCATAAACGCTGATAAGATCACCCTTTACATCCAAGTTAAAACGTTTGGAAAGGACTACCTGATATATGTCACCATCGTAGATGTATTCCTTCGCTCGTTCTACCATCTTGCAAAATTTATCTTGATCCATATTTGTTGTTGGTTCATTGTAGCTGAATGGTTCGGTAGAAAAATCGCCTAGTTCCAATTCATCTATTCTCGGCTTATCCAAGTAGAAGTAATGAACCTGGTTCTCCCTATGGTTGAACAAAATGCCATCAGAGTATATTCCAAACTCCATCTCTGGATATGCAGATCTTTCGTTCTTAATTGGAATATTCTCCCAGTACTTGATTGTATCATAACTTGCATAACCAACAGCACCTCCTAAATATCTGAATCTGTCATCATTCACTCTTGGTACAAATTCACGAATCTGCTGCATAGGCTCACTGACTTCGTATGTTTCTTGACTACCATCCCTATCTGTTACCTTCAGTTTGTTTGCGTCTACAGTAACAATTAACACTGGGTCGAAGCCTATTACAGACATTTCTGACATTTCTTTGGGTCCTGTTAATGACTCCAAAATGAATGCATGGTTGTACCTTGAGACAATTTTCTGGAAGAATTCAAAGGGCGTCTCGTTTATACTCAGACGTTGGAATTTCACGCTACGCTGTGAAAGATGTCCAAACGCGTCCACCCTTCATGCGTAAAAGTACGCAGCAACGGACTTTTAAGCGTATCTACACGTCATCTGAAAAGTGCTATTGCAGATTTTTGCTCCTTCTTTTGACTTAAGGGAAGAATATAGTCTATGTTAATGCACTAAAGCAACAGGGAACTACATACCATAGTCAGTTCCAGTCTTCGTTACCTTCATAACCATACTGCTGAAGGCTATAGATGCAATGGCATACCAGGCCCATAAGAATAATTCATTTTCTGCAGCACATCTAGGTATCCTTTCTGTTACTTTCTCCTCCAAACCCGTATTCAAAATGCCATACGCTTCCAATATCTTCTCCCTCGCACCAAGATAGTCTCCTTCAGAAGTAAGATTCTTGGCCTCGTCAGCTAACGCTACCACCTGATCCCCACTGGTAACTACACCAACAGTTCGCATTTCATCAACCTTCGTTTCCAGTTCACCAGTTATTTCCTCGACATCCTCCTGGATCATTTCTGTTGTACAGGTAAGGGGTATCAAGTTTAATGTGATGGCATTTAATGGGATCGGTGAAACAGCTACCGTATTTCCAAAAACCGCGGGCAATAGAGCCCACCAGATGATCAGCATCGGAATCATGAACGCGATCATGGGTTTGAAGTTCATCTGCATCATCTCCATCTGCATCTTGTTAATATATTGCTGCTTCTTCTTCAACTTCTCAATCCTGTCCTTTTCCTGCTTTCGCATAGCATCCATGTACTGCTTCCTAAACTCAGTAGTTTCCTTCATGATTCGTCTCATCTTTCCCAGATCGGTCATCTTTTGCCTAAGTGCAGCATACATAAACTGCAATGCCAATGCTATACCAGCGATCAGCAAAGATGCGCTAACCATGTTTGATACATAGGGATGTACAGCGCCTGTCGGTGGTGCCAGCTGAAGCGGAAAAACTTGCGTGAAATAAGTTATAAATGATATATCAATCAAATCTTATCACCAAGTGCGCTTACTATCTGCATTGCTGCTTCATCTAACTTTCCACCCCTATTCATAACTATTGTAAACGGTGCGCCAGTTAGTATGGAGCACGAAGCAACCATGATCTGCGATATTTCTAACTCATCTTTTATATCGCCTTCGCTCGTAATATCACGGTTCCTTGTTTTATCATTCAATCGCCTGTCAAGGATCTCCTTTGGTTCTGCTGCTATCATAACAAAATTAGTAGGATTCAATGTATTGAGCAAACTGACCGGAAGACCGGGATAATAACCTTCTTTGGTGCTTATAAACAAATGTGTATCTATCATTACAACTTTATCAGTCATATGGGCAATTCTATGAGCTGCCATATCCTGTAGTTTTTTCTGATCCTCTACCGGCATCTTCCGCAACTCATCTCTATGGTTTATGCCAATCTTCTGTGCCTCTTCAAACATTATTGAGCCAAAGACAACTACATTTGCCTTTACGCCATTTTTATTGAGAATATCGGCTGCTCTGGTTATCACTGTAGTCTTTCCCACACCGGGAATGCCTACTACAATGGCTCTCTTACTTGCGTCCAAGCAGGGCACCCAGCTTTGGCATTAAGGTCTCTACCTGCTCCTTCACCAGCAAATTGTAATAATTGTGCAGAATGGAAACCATGAGCAGAATGCCTGTACCTGTACCAATAAGACCTAGAACATCTGAAAAGCCTGCCAGAAGACCGATGAACATCGAGCCTAGAATTGTTACTGATGGAATGTATCGCTGCAGCAATTGCACTACGGATAATTCAGCTCTTCTGAAGCCAGGAACCTGAACATTTGCATCCAGAAGGTTCTTAGCTGCCGCTTTGGCCGATAGACCTCCAAGTTCTACCCATAACCTTCCAAACACAATGACTATTCCGGTAATTATTGCAACATACAGAACAGCCCTCATCGGATCCAGTGCTGCGATTTCTAGACCTCTAGGGGGTACAAGATAGTATACAAGGCCACCTATTGGCGTTTGAGGGTCAGCTGGATTGAACTGTGCTAGCAAGTTGAAGAACATGTTCTCATTTCTTGGGTTGTAACTCGCCCAAAATATTTGGGAAAGAAATATCGCATTTGCTGTAAGTGCAGTTGCGAATATGACTGGGATGACAGAAGTGTACATTAACTTTATTGGGTAAACTGCAGTGAATCCTCTGTATTTACTGGACACTATTGGTATTTCAATCCTTATTCCTTCTACATATACGAGCAATAATATCACGCCAGCTGTAAGGATTATTAGGAACAGACTAGGCAACTGTCCTGTTCTGAACATTATATCCATGAAATTAGCAGCTCCGCTAGACAGAGATTCTATTATGAATGGAAGCACGCCGATAGAGAAACCATCGCCAGCTGGTAACGGACTGAATGTACTCCATAAAATCTGCTGCGCAACACCTGCGAGTATAAACAAACTTATACCGCTGCCAAGACCCCATCCTTTCTGTATTGTTTCATCAAGCATCATTACAACAATACTAGCAAATATTAGCTGACTAATTATTATAACACCTATTTCTGCGGGAACTTGATAAACAGCTGAACCGTAAAGTGCGCCTTCTACCACGATGACAATTATGGTCACTATTTTGGTAGCAGTGGTAAAGAGTGCTCTATCATCCGTATTCTTAAAATCTAATTTAATTATCTCTGAACCTCTTAACAACTGCATAAGTAACCCTGCCGTAACGATCGGCCCTATGCCTAGCTCAACTAGCGTTCCCTGTTGTGACGCAAATATCACTCTTGCAAAAGCAAAGGGATCAAATACACTTGATGGAGCACCATAAAGCGCGATCTGACCCATTATCAAATAAATCACAACTGCTACACCACTCCAAACAAATCTTTCCATAAGAGAAAGTTTCTTCTTCGGCTTTGGGATCTGCCAGGTATACTTTGCCACTGAATTGACTATCTTTCTGAAATTTAACTTTCCGCCCATGAATGAAGAATCTGAGCTACTCATTGCGCTAACACTTCGCCTCCAGCATTTTCAACCTTCGCCTTCGCATTCTTAGCAAAAGCCTTTATTACGATGCTATACTTGTTAGAGACCGTACCAGCCCCAAGAAGCTTGTCATAGCCTAGTGATGTTAAATCTAACACATTCTTCTCATTTTCAACCTTGCCATACCTGGGGAATAATGTGTCCAAGTCGCCAACGTTAACCCACTTTTTGGTGACCTTGACCGTTGGGTTATGAAAACCAGGGGTACCAAAATGCTTCTCCTCAAACAACACAGTACGAGTCCAATGGTGCTTGTGCAGACCTGCCTTTCCGTGACCCCCCTTATGACCTGCTGCCCTATGTTGACCGATTTGACCCCAACCATGTGTTCTAGAACCCCTTAGCCTTCTAACCTTTCTCAACCTAGTTACCATCTCAAACACCTTTACTGGGAAATTGTGAGTTCATATAAAAAAGCCTTAATTAAGTCTTGCTGGTTGTTGTTTTTGCATTAGTTTATCAATTTACTGTTTCTACAATTACCTTGCCGTTTGGTAGTATGCCTACAAACTTGTGTCCATTGCTTATCAGACTTTCTACTTGATCTGCATTCACTACTTTCTGGCTAACCTTTTGCCGTCCTTATGAACTCTAGCAGAGCTGCCAGATCTTTGTGTTTCAAAGTCTTTATGGCCTCATTGACCTGTTCTCTAAGTTTTGATCTTTCATCGTTGCTTAATACAGACAATTTTGGCATGACAATCCTGTAATCTTCTGCTCTTTCTTCCCTGCTCTTCTTGTAGTATGTGAAAACATATTCTGCATCTCCTTTTATTGCTCTTGCAGGCAGTTCTCCCAATGTGTCAACCATCTTTGTGAAGGCGAACTTCTTGAAGGAATAGACATGTATCTTATATCGCTTTGCTACGCCATGCTTCTCTATCACATTATTAATTGCCTTGAATGCTGGCTTTGCCATCACTTCCCTGAACGTTTCAGACATCACAATTACCATGTTTTTCAATCGTTTCTGGAAGTTTTCTTCATCATCGATGTCCATAGTTCCATTAAGAAATAGAAAA
>JBHICO010000064.1:0-7868 GCA_046759645.1 Nitrososphaerales archaeon | reverse complement strand
AGCCATTCCTCTTCGTCCATGCATATACAACAACTGCCGCGAGTCCTAGAAAGGAGGCTATAATAATTCCCTCCTTAAAGGGTATACCATATATGTTGAGGTGATCAAAAAATATGCCGTCACTAGTCACCTCATTAACATACAGAACAGAGAATCCCTTGACATCACCCGAGTCGGTAATCACATCCGCCTCTATCCAATGCTCACCAAGATCGCGAGCTGGCAGGCCAAGTAGATTGTTCGAAGGTGTAAGTGTACCGGAATAAACATGCCTACTCCCCGCATTTATCACCTTCACCTTCGCAAAGGTCCAACTGTCTTCGGAATCTATGGATAACCATATTCTTCCATCCTTGTTATTCGCGTTCAAGGTCACTTCGTCCACATAAATTGTTACCGGTATTGATATCTTATTCTGCTCAGATTCTATGTAAACTCTGCCTTCGTATTTACCCAATGCGCGTTCAGAGTCTTTTGCACTGATGATTAGATCTGCTGTGTTATTCGTGTTACTTTCAACATGAGCATTCAGCAGTACGGGTTCATCCCAGTCTATACTTATATTTAGTTTATCTAGCACGCCTTCTAGTGATTTCACTTCTATCTGCTTTGAAACCTGTTTGTCTGCTGAAAGATGAATTATAGCATAGTATGGGCTAGCAACCATTTTAGAGTTGAGGGCTGCGTCAACGTTAAGCCGTCCGGCACCTGTAGCGTCGAACGAATATGGAAATCCATATGCATCATTCACGGGCTCTGCAGTAGTTGCAAATATCGATGCCACTTCATTGGGTTTAAGCTCAGGATTCTTCTGCAAGAGTAACGCAGCTGCTCCAGCTACATGTGGAGCAGCAAAACTTGTTCCACTTGTAATGTTGTAGGAGCTTTGTATACTAGTTGAATTTATGAAAGCCCCAGGGGCTACTAGAGTGGGCTTGAGATAGAACGGAGAGACGGGCCCTCTGGAACTGAATGGCGCAACTATGTCGGGATTGTAAAATACCCTGAGTTCTGCCCTACTATTAATATCTCCATTCTCAATAAGCTTCCTAAGCATCAGACCCTGTTCCATTGATATAGATACTACGGGTATCCTTCGTTGGTAACCTGCGGGAGCTTTGTCATTGATCAGGGTCCCATGGTAGTTGCCAGGCATGTTGTTATAAACAAGAAGCGCAACAGCTCCGTTTCTCGCTGCGTTCATTTCTTTATCGGTAAAGTATACTATCTCCGTCTGATGTTTTCCATCGACCTCTACTATTGGCCCACCTCTTTCCGCTAAGACTATGGCTCCTCCTACGTCAATATCACTCAGATCGTCGGCCTTGGCAAACTTGCCGAATACAAGCTTTCCAGTTACCGGTTTTTCGTGAATAACAGAACCTAGCATAGGTATTACATCATACCTTGTATCATCATTACTGATCTTCAATGTTGAACCAGCACTCATCGTTACATTGTTTAGTGAAGCACCTATACTTATCGCACTTGGCGATGACGCAGGGCTTCCTATATTCTTTGATTGGCCGTTGTTGCCAGCAGCGGTAACAACTACAACTCCGTCACTGACTAATTTTTCTATCGCTTTATCGATCTCTTCACTAATATAGTCAAGACCCAAACTGATGTTCATGATATCAATTTCATCATCAATCGCACGATCAAGTGCTCTGATCATATCAACAGTAGAGACATAGTCACCTTCAGATGCAATTCTATATGCTATAAGATCTGCCTTAGGAGCTACCCCCTTTGCGCTTCCGTCTGCAGCTATGATCCCTGCTACGAGTGTGCCATGACCATCAGTATCCATAGGTGCACCGTCTCTTTCCAAGAAATCATAACCCCCAACTACCTTTCCATCCTTACCAAAACCAAGAAGATCCGGATGTGTGTAATCTATGCCAGTATCTACAACTGCTATGCGAATACCTTCTCCTGTAAGTTCCTTACCGTTAGGGTCTCTTGATTTAATGTCAACAGCACCTATAAGTTTCAAACTTTTATCCAGATTAGTTTTGAGGAACTTTTCTTCATAAACATAAGAAACTACACTTTCACTCTTTAATCTCTCAATTTGATCTGGGGTTATCATGATAACTGCGCCTTGCATCACGTTGTGCAAGTTGTCGACCACTTCAAAATCGTATCCCAGAATTCTCAGGTATAACAAATTAAAATCTGAATAAATGGAATTAAATTCTATTACAACTGGAATTCGTTCATTTCCACTCATTGAGGGATTGAAGTTAAGAAACAATAACATAATCGCAAGTACCGTTAAACCGTGCCAATAAGCAATAATCATTACTTACACTATTTGTAAAAGTACTTGCTATAAAGTTACTGTCCTCGGATTCAAGCATAAAGGTTAAATCAAATGCTATGAGAAGTAGTTGGATGGTAAAAAAATACTCCTTGCCAGATCTGCCATACAAATACGATGCTCTAGAACCCCATATTTCGAAGGATATCATGACACTGCACCATGATAAACATCATCTTGCTTACGTAAACGGTGCAAACGCTGCACTGGAAAAGCTAGAGAATGCTAGAAAGAACAACTTTCAGGCAATTGATGTAAGAGGTGTAACAAGAGATCTATCCTTCCATGTATCCGGTCACGTACTACACTCAATATTCTGGCCTAACATGAAAGCCAATGGAGGGGGCAAGCCTGGAGGCAAGCTGGCAGATTTGATAAATGGCGACTTTGGCAGTTTCGATGCGTTCAAAGCGCAGTTCACTGAGGTAGCCAAGGCCGTTGAGGGGATTGGATGGGCAATTCTTGCTTACGATCCTCTTTCAGATCAGCTAATGACATTCAACATAGAAAAGCACAATCTGCAGGTGGGACAGGGCACGACTCCGCTGCTGGTACTTGACATATGGGAACATGCCTACTACTTGCAGTACAAGAACGATAAGGGCAGCTATGTTACAGCTTGGTGGAACGTCGTAAATTGGGACGATGCTGATACAAGGCTTGGAAGGGCAAAATCCTAAACCATCATATTTTTTTAACAAATACTTTAAATGCAAATAAACAGGATGATTCTTTTGGGCTCATCCCAATGGATAGATACCATAATAGAGGAGGATTTCAATCCATGCAACCTGGACAAGGGCAAGAAGTATGGTAAGGTCATTGGAAGGGAGATATGATGAACGACTGATCAATGATTCACTTAAAGGCAGTCAGGCAGGCGAAGGGTTCTGCAAGGCAGGAGAACTGGCCCATCTGTGAATACCTGCTGAGGGAATTAGACAAAAACCGGGTACCTGAATTTTGTGAAGGCTATGCAAATGCGATGATAGATTAATTAAAACTCAAATCTTACCCAGTGTTATTTATATTATGAAGCGTATGCTGAAATGTATTATCTGTAATAGCTTATTTCCAAGCTATGAAAAGTATGACGAACACATAGTTAAAATCCATCAGAACAGGCTTTACCTTCGTATGAAACCTAAGATAGTTAGGGTTGATTGATCCACACATTTTCGATAGCCGAATCTTTTTGTCCTATCGCTAGCGCTATGCATTCCCATACTTTATTGGAGTTGTTTGCAAACCTGTGAACCGACTTGGGTGGTATGTAGACAAGTGTATTTGGACTAACTACTACATCTCTTCCGTCTATGGTAGCAACTGCTTGACCCGTTAACCCATACACTATGACAGCCTCATTATTGTGGTAGTGTGGCTGATGCACATCACCAGGATTTAGTTTTGCACCTATAACCAAAAGTCTATAACTACTTTCTTTCTGCTCTAACAATTTTTTTATTTCAAGCATATCATCGGGTTTGCTCTTCTCATAAGCTCTTACCCAATCTCTTACGTCGTCAAGATTTATGCTCTTACTCACAACAGCAATGAAGTGCCAATGCATAAGAATCTTTTCAGAATGCATTTATAAGCAAGAAACCATTTGCATTTTTCGTTATGAGTGGAGAAGAGAGGATACAGCAATTGGTTTCACAGATGAAGGTGTATGAAGCTTATCTTAATGATATTCTTGCTAGAGAAAACACAGTTGTCAGATTGATGGAGGAAGGCAGGTTGGCCATAGAAGCTATAAGGAATATTTCTGGACAAGAGCCTATGCAGACTCTGATGCCTGTGGGTCTAGGCATTTACATGCATACATCTGTATCTGCTGACAATAAACTGCTCATAAACATAGGTGCCGGTGTTGCGATCGAAAAGCGGAAAGACGATGTAGTTACATTTGTAGAATCGAGACTTAAAGAGATGGAAGTTGCATTGCGATCTATGACGGCACAGAAGCAAGAGCTTGCTGCGAAGATGGAGCAGACAAGGGCTGAAGTGAACACTATACTACAGAAGATACAAAAGTCCGGCTGATTTCTTATGTTTGATAAACTTAGGAGAACTCTATCAGATGCAGTAAGGAGCATAGGGGAAAAGGAACTTAGTGAACAGGATATAGACAAAATATTCACTGACCTACAGATTTCTCTTTTAGAGAGCGACGTAGCTCAGGAAGTAATAGACGATCTAGCGGACAGGATGAAGAATGAAGTTACGGGTCAGACAGTCGAGAAAGGAGATAAGGCACAGGATTTCCTCAAGAAGAAACTTGAAGAATACTTGCTTGGGATGTTCGAGAAGGCTGGCACTGTCGATCTCTTCGCTAACATAAACAAAAAGAAGTCCAAGAAGGAACCTTATTCGATAGTCTTTCTAGGCATAAATGGGACAGGTAAAACTACTACCATTGCTAAAGTGGCGAACATGCTTAAGAAAAAAGGATTTTCCCTCGTCATAGCTGCGGCTGATACTCATCGAGCAGGTGCAATAGAGCAAATATCCCAACATGCATCAAAACTTGCAATCAAAGTGGTGGCACAGAGATATGGTGCGGATCCTGCTGCAGTAGGTAGAGATGCTATACTTCATGCAAAATCTAGTAAAGTGGATACGGTTCTGATAGATACTGCAGGGAGGATGCAGACTAGCAAGAATCTTATGGATGAAATGGGAAAGATAATTCGTGTAGTAAACCCAGACCTGAAGATCTTCATAGGAGACTCGCTGGCGGGCAACGATACGATAAACCAGGCGAGGGAGTTTTATCAATACACAAAATTTGATGGTGCAATTCTAACTAAAACTGATGCTGATGCGAAGGGTGGAGCTGCGATTTCAATCGTCCATATCACTGGTAAACCTATAATCTACTTGGGAATGGGGCAGGAATACGATGACTTGGCTACTTTCGATCCGAGTTCATTTGTAAGTTCAATACTAGGTGACAATATTGCAGGCTAAGAATATTCTATCCATCATGGAACTTTCAACCTTGGAGATAGAAGATATAATAAAACTTGCATTGAAATTAAAAAGCAGACAGAAACCGTTACTGAGGAATAAAGTACTTGCCATGTTTTTCCAGAAGCCATCAACACGCACCAGAATGAGTTTTGAGGTTGCAATGCTGGAACTGGGTGGGCATGCAATTAATCTCACAATGAACGACTTACAACTCTCACGCGGGGAGACGATTGAGGATACTGCAAGAACTCTCTCTGTCTACGCAGATGCTATAGGAGCTAGGGTTTATGATCACAACGATATTATGAAACTTGCAGATGCTGGAAGCGTTCCTGTAATAAACATGTTATCTAATTTGTATCATCCTTGTCAAGTACTCGGAGATCTTCTCACCATTAAGGAACTGTACCCTAAGGTAAGGGGGTTAAAACTTGCATGGATAGGCGATGGCAACAATGTTTGCAATTCACTTATTGCTGGATGTGCTATTATGGGAATCAACTGTACAGTAGCGTGTCCAGAAAGCTACGAACCTTGGAAAGATGCCGTTTATTTTGCGAGGAAGGAGGCTGCAAAAAATAAATGTGTTTTTGAAATAACCAATGATCCCAGGGAGGCCGTAAATAACGCAGATATCGTTTATACTGATGCATTCGTATCGATGGGCAAGGAAGCAGAAAAGGATGTAAGACTGAAAGCTTTTCTGCCAGCCTATCAGGTAAATGCAGATCTAATGAAACTTGCTAAGAGTAAAGCCATTTTCATGCATTGCCTTCCCGCAAAAAGGGGGGAGGAAGTCACCAACAATGTTATTGATGGCAAACAATCAGTAGTTTGGCAGGAAGCTGAAAACAGGTTGCATTCACAAAAAGCTTTACTGTGCTTCCTGTTACTCAAGAATTTAAAAGGTTTATAAGAGCTTAGAGTATGCTTGCACTAATTATTGGAGGAATATGGATAATTGAATTATACACCCTTGCTTCGGAGGATCAGGGAAGATAAGACTAATTATCGTAAGAGAAAGGCTATTTTGATTGGGAAACACGATTTCGCGGCAGTAAGGGTCAGTAACCAGAATGTTCATATCCAAGTGCTCAAGCCTACCAGAAAAGGCGATATGGTGCTAGTTTCTGCTCACAGCAGGGAACTTATACAGCACGGATGGAATGGTTCTAGGAAGAGTATTCCTGCATGTTATCTAACAGGAATGCTGGCAGGTACCAAAGCACATGCAAAAAATGTGAAGGAGTGTATTCTTTACACTGGTAACAGAATTTATTCGCCTAGGATTGCCGCATCTGTAAAGGGGATGTTGGATACAGGCATGAAAATTCCCATAGAAGAAGAGACCATTCCCAAAGAGGATATGTTGACTGGAAAACATATTGCCGATTATGCAAAAGATCTCAAAGCAAATGATAATCAATTGTATTCCGATAGATTTTCCGCCCTTACCAAGGGAGGTTTTATTCCAGAAAATTACACTGTAAATGTTGAAAGAACAAAGTCATCTATACTTGGCAAACCGTTAGCTAAAGTGGAAGCCAAGATTGGAGTTAAAACACGACAAAAAGAACCAAAGACCGGTAAGAAACGAGCCGGAAGGGCACCTAGGAAGAGTACTGGAAAGAAAACTACCAAAAAGAGCAAAAAAGGTGGCAGAAGTTGAGGAGAGAGCAAGAGAGACCAGAGTGGAGACCTAGAACAAAACTTGGCATGCTTGTAGCAGCTAAAGAGATAACATCGATGGATGAAGTGTTTGAAAATGGGTATAGGGTACAAGAGTCAGAAATTATCCGCAACCTATTACCAGATATAAGGAACGAAGTGGTGCACGTTGGTATCATCCAAAAGCAGACAGATGCTGGTGAGATGACAAGATTCAGCGCGATTGTAGCAGCGGGCAACGAAAGTGGTTGGTTGGGTATAGGGAAAGGCAAAGCTTCACAGATGAGAACTGCTATAGACAAGGCAACCAATGCTGCCTTGCTTAACGTTATACCCATCAAACTTGGATGTGGTAGCTGGGAGTGTCGTTGCAATCAACTACATTCTGTCCCATTCAGGGTTGAAGGAAAGGGTGGAAGCGTGAAGGTTGAGATCCTTCCTGGCCCAAGAGGGCTTGGCATCGTGGCAGGAGAAAATGTACAGAACTTACTGAAGCTTGCTGGGATAAAAGATGCATGGACAAGAACTTACGGTTCTACCAATACCATGTCTTCAACCTCTAAAGCAATTTACAGTGCGTTAAGGAGCACGTATAGTGTGGGTTGAGATGACCGCATTTTTAGTTGTTCGTATAATAGGTACAGTGAACGTGCCTTCGTGGGCAGACTATACATTGCAGTTACTGAATCTCGATAGGAAATTTAGGGCTACAATAATACCAGAGGAACCATCATTTGCTGGAATGCTCCAGAAAGTAAAGAACTATGTTGCATGGTGTAAGGTAGATAAAGAAACCACAAAAACTTTGATTGAAAAAAGGGCAAGAAAACAGGGATACAAAAATATTGATAGCAAAGATATCAGCGAACTAGGATACAAAAGCGTGGATGAACTAGCA
>JBHICO010000063.1:0-7972 GCA_046759645.1 Nitrososphaerales archaeon | reverse complement strand
ATCTTTCAGGCTTCATGAATAGTGTTATCTTCTTCATCCCTTCACCTCCATCATTTACTTTCTTAACAGCACAGATAAATTCAATATATAATTATCAATGCTGATTCTCAATTTTGAAAATTATCTGTCGAGTTTAAAAGTTCTTTTAACGTGTATATTTCTGGATGGTGATAGGAATGAGTAAGGAAGGATTTCTACGCATGAAAGGATTATGCTCAGCATTGATGGTACTCACTTTGGCAGCTATTCTTTTAGTACCCTTAACATCTGGGATTCTTAGCGGTGAATCTGTGACAGAGATCAACATCTATATCATGCTTCTTTTAATTTGGATGCTCCTAGCCGCAACCTTTGGCATAATTTACCTCTCACCAGAAGGAAGGAAGAGGCTGAAACCTATCACTCTGCGAACCAGTAGGAGGGAAGAGTAGGTTGTCACTGTCAACAATATCTGTATCAGAGATATTGAAGAAGGATGTCAAGACGGCTAAGGGTTCAGAACCGATTCTATATGCAATTGGTCTTATGGCTAAACATAAGATAAGCAGCATTGTGATTGTTGATGAAAAAGATAAGCCAATAGGTATCTTTACAGAAAAGGATGCAATAAGGATAATACCTGAACACAAACGACCGTTGATCTTGGAGTTAAAATTTGTAATGAGCAGTCCACTTGTCACAGTACCCCCTACATCATCGCTATTGTCAGTATTGATGCTGATGTCACAGAAGAACATAAATCACATACCTGTAGCTGAAAATGAAAAACTCGTAGGCATAGTTACAGAGAAAGATCTCTTCAGATATGTTCTGCATCACACAGGATTCATAGTGGAGTTACTTGCACAAGGACCACAAAATATCACGGTGAGGATGCTGGAAGGGTTTAGTACTGAGATGGTGGGTGCGGACGTCTGGCCAGAACCACACAGAACAAAGTAAACTCCATCTATTCTGATTCACCATATTCTGCTTTTATATCAAACAAACTATAGTTGTTCTAGAAAAAGTGAGGAATGATTGAAGTCACCAAAGGTCACTGTAATTTTCCCCGCTAGGAATGTTGAAACAACAATCAAAGCATGTATAGAAGCCGCAAAGAGGAGTGAGTATAAACCATCCATAATTGTAAGCGATGGATATTCCACTGATAAAACCAGGGATATAGCAAACGAATGTGGTGTTACTGTAGTTACGCAGCACAAGAAACTTCATCCTGGCAAGGGCAATTCCATGGTCACAGGCATAAAGACTGCTCTTGAGAATAACTCTGATGTTATAGTCTTCCTTGATGCAGATATAAAAAATCTGACTCCCGAATGGGTAGATAAATTGGTCAAGGTGGTGCTAGAGGGTAGGAGTGATATGGCAAGAGGAAGCTATGAAAGGCGTCCTAGGGATGCTCCGGTAACGAAGCTAATTGCGAGACCAATGCTCGCTGTTTTCTTTCCCGAACTAGGACACCTAGAACAGCCGCTTAGTGGAGAAGTTTGTGCCAAGAGAGAAGTCTGGGAATCGTTGCTCAAGAAGAATCCGCCAGATGGTTGGGGTATAGATATCTGGTTCTTAATCGAGTCGACTATGCTTGGCTATAATATTAGCGAAGTATTCTTGGGAAAGAAAGAGCATGGATCCTTTGCAGAATACATGGAAGACGTAGCAAAATTAAGCAAAATGGCTGAGCAAGTGGGCTTTACCATCATCAGAGAAGCAATCAGGTATGATAGAATTACGCGAGAAGGCAGCGTCAGAATATGAGTAAATTTCAATTATAAAATAGTATAACTATGAAGCGTAGGTGGATGTTTATAATATTAGCAGACTCTGTTTTCGCTCTAATTCCCCCAAACTTCTGCGGTGAAGGAAATACAGAAACCCTCCAATAATGATCATTGCACTTCCAAAGGCAGTTAGACCCTGGTAGTATTCCATATACTGCCTAGCAAATTGGCTATCTTGCTGAAACTGTTCTTGAGGCGCCGTTGTGATAAACATAGCCCAGATTGCGAATATAACAAGTGCTACTCCTACGCTAGTTATCGAAATACCATTTATTTTCGACCAACGATACATCATTTCCACCATTTATAATTCCCTGACATTGAATATAAATTTGGAACACGATTATCACTATTGATTTTCATAATTGTTAATTCACAAGTACCCATGCTCTAGTTGAATGCAGGTTAGTAACTAAACCTGATTTAGAGAATTGGTCAGAGGCCGTAACAGTCTCTTTCCTTGTTACGCATATACCCCTGTACATACGCTTCAGATGTGTTCCTATGAACTTACCTGAAGAGAAAGTCTGCTCAGACTACCTCTAACCATGCTATATTACGGATCTGCATCTAATATAATGTAGATACGATTGTCAGGTTTGATAACAACCTCTTTTACTATTTGCAATTATACCGTACTGCTTTCGAGGAGGTTGCTATTCTATACTTATCTCACTACCATAGAATCTCTTTGGCAATCTAACTTCCAAGACACTCTTGAAAAACGTATATTGGTTTTAAAGCCTCCAGCTATTATCTAATGATGAGGTTGAATAACTAGTGTTTGCTATCACTGCCGCTATTGCTGATGTTAAGCTTCACGCTCTATTGCTTTTAATATGTCATTCGTCATTTCCTGTGGGGTCTTGCCCCATCTCAAGTGCTTAGCAAGGTCTGTTGCAGTGATTATGCCTGCAGGTTTCTGGTCTTTTACGACCAAGAGCCGGCGAATCTTATTGCGAGTCATTGTCTGAGCTACTTCTAATACTGAACTTTCGGGATTAACCGATACAAGAGGGCGCGATATTATCGAGTTCAACGATATGTCTTCACTTCTCTGGTTTTTAGCACATACGCGATGTACAAGATCCCTTTCTGTAATTATTCCTACAGGATTCCCGTCCTTAACGACTACAAGGCAACCAATATGATTAGATTCCATGATCTTTGCAGCATCATGAGCTGTCTTATCTTGATCTATAGTTACCACATGTTTTGTCATTAGATCTTGTACCTGAGCCAACCTGCGAAGTAGGCATGGGACCGGTATAAAGCCTTTTATTATTTGATAAAGGCTAGCATCAAATGCATTATTCTATTTATACATAACAAAAAAAGTGTTAGAGATCTTACTATCTCAATCTCTATCTTGTTTTGTTATAAAGAAGCAAGTAGACTTGACTTACTTGAACTCAGACTAATTCGAACCACTGCTTCCAACTACTTTCTTCGAACTGGAAAATACGCACCTTTAATGTTCCTTCAGGTTGCTAGCCAGCTGAAGCTAACGCTCTCACTATATCAGTCTTCGTAACTATTCCAACCAGTTCATTGCTAGAATTGACAACTGGAAGACCGCTTATCCTATTGCTTGTCATTGTTTTTGCAGCATCAACCAAGTCAGCTTCTTTTGTAACCGTTATTGGATCATACCTCATTACGTCTCTGGCAAGGAATACGGCGCTTATGCCAGATGGTATAATCACTTGTTCTAGCTTATGCGAAGCAAAAGCTTCCCTAATAGTCTGATATGTTTCTTCTCCAAACAGAGCACTCATTGGCAGCAGATCACGTCCGGTTATCATACCTACAGGTTTCTTATCTCTTACCACAACTACTCTTGAAATTTTGTTGTTAGCCATTATTGAGAGAACCATATGTGTGGTCTCATCAGGAGCTACAGTGAAGACCCATTTAGTCATATAATCCTCAACGGAATTCTTTCCTGCATAATATTTTGCATAAGCACTTAACAAATCACTTTTAGTGATTATGCCCTCCAGTCTGCTTTTTCCGTCCATGACTATTACAGAACTAATTTCCTTCTCGAGCATCAACTTTGCAGCCCTATTCAGACTGTCTTCTTCATGAACCATTACCAGATTTGCACTCATTACTTCGTCTACCCTGATTTCATCAAGTCGCCTATTCCCCACCGATCCGTAGAGAATTCGAGCTATATCCTTCTCTGTTATAATTCCTAGAGGCTTATTATTTTTGGCGATCACGATCCTACTGATTTTGTATCTTAACATAGCATTGCGTACATCGTAAAGAGTTTTTACTGGTTCAAGTGCGATCGCTTTCTTCCTTACATCATTCACCTTTAGTTGCTTATATCGTTGCATATGATAGGTTCTTCGTTAGGTTATTTAACAACAGAATACAATTTTTACTTTTGATAATCACGCATGAAAATTGTGTCTATTGATTATAAATATGACTACAGAAGCAGAGAGTTCATCTAACTTATGAACTTCTATGCTATCACCACTTTCTCATATCGCCTTCGAGCAACCCCGTACCTGTATGAATTCGGTCTATATGTTTCGAAAGTTCATATTTATTCGTAAATATTGAATCACAGTAAGGGCATCGTAGGCTATAGAATATTTCAGGTTCACCAGATTCTGTCTGTCTAATTACTTGAAGAACTGAAGGGATATCAAGGTCTGTTTGGAAAGCAATTATATCTACAGGAATTCCTGAAGAATAGAGATTCATAACAACTTCCTTCTTTCGAGATTCTAATTGAGTTATCATCTTACAGGTTTATTTCATTAAGCAACCATTTAATGCTAGTACACAATTACCATAATTGATAATTATCAGAACTAATTCTCATTTTTGAGAATCGTGATGCAGGGATATAAAGCAGAAATTGTAAATTAAGTTATGACAGTAGTACAAACTCAATCCAACTTGAAAGCGTCTGCGGTAATTGAGGCCTACGAATCTTTCGTAGACATGGTAGGTGCAGAATTACCAAAAATAGATACGAGTCTAATAATGGAAATGCTTATGCATTATTACTTATTCAAAGAGGAGAGACCTAAAATGCGTCTTGAAATTCTCTATACAAAAAATACAAACGCCAAAGAGAAGAAAGATGAGATGTATGAGAGCAGAGGAAGGGCTGGAGAGATAAGGGATAATCATATGCTAATCATTGATGGCCATTTCACACTGAAGGATGTAGAAGATCTTGCTAAAGATACTCAGGTTCACGTGGTTAAAGGTAATATAATCCCATGACTTATCATTATTGAAAAATGTCAGGCTGTTTATATCCTATCGTAATCAATATTGCCGCATGACACTCACAGGAGCAACGATGCATGGAAGCAAGTTACACGATATAACACTCTGGGGAATAAGGGCTTCGATAGGCGTCATTTTCATCTTCCACAGTATCAAGAAATTTAATCCAAGTTGGCAGGAATGGCTAGTAAGTGTTGGTCTCCCACCTGAATTGCAGCTTCCAATAGCTCTTGCGGAATTCATAGGTGGCATATGCTTGATTATTGGTGTTTTAAACAGAATAGCAGGAGCGATCTTTTCGATTATCCTACTCGGCGCAATTTTCCACATAAAGGGACTGGACAAATTCTCGGGAGGGCCGTTTACAGGATGGGAGTTTGACTTGGTAATGCTAGCGGCTATTTTGGCTATCATCGTTGCTGGACCGGGAAGAGTATCAATCGCCCATATCGTGAAGAGGCTTCCAAGATTCCTACACTAGGCATCATTTACGAAGAATAACTTTGGAGGTACCCCTCTGCTATGCTACTTAAAATTGGAAGTGGTCTCGGTCTTGCTCTTGCTTTGTCTCCACCTGTGCGAATTGGTGTCAATAAAGAGTTTTTTCTCCATGGGAATAGACCTTTTATGTGACGCAAACATCGAATTCATTTGTTAGAATTAATAAAGCTTCGCAAAAGGGAACTAAGCAATTCTCAAAATTGATAATTTTATCTGGTACTAATATAGCCATTATGCGTGTTATTACACATGATAGGAAACGCATCGCTAGTACCAGTTGCGATACTTGTATTAGCGATAACCCTGACACTCTCTTCAAATCTCTCTTTTGCGCAAGATGAGTATGATCCTGAAAACCTCGAACACGAAGCAGAAAAAACTCTGGCAGCGCAAGAAGAACATGAAGAAACTGAAGAGCACTCATCACACGAAGATGAAGAAGCAAAGCACGAAACCAAAGGAGAACTTGAGCATGAGCACATACGTGAAACTGTAGAAGGTCCTCATGTGCACAGTAGTGCAACCGCAGAAGCCGCACTATGGGTTGGCCTAGGAACACTGCTTGTTGCCGCTCCAATCTTTGGAATTAGTATACGATCTACAAACAAACTTGCATACAAAAATATCGTACTAACATTAGCTGTAGGAGTTGGTATCATGCACCTTCTCTTGACTCCAGACCACTTGGCAGATGTCGGCATGGGACATGGAATATTCTTTGCAGCTGCAGGGATTGCTCAGATCGGATTTGGCATCTTATTTATGGTTAGAGCAACAAGAAACTTGGCTTTAATAGGTGCTACTGGCAATATAGGTAGTATAATTCTCTATTTTATAACACGGATTGAAAATCTCCCTGAACTATTTACAGCACCTGAAGGTATCGATCCGATTGGGATAATTGCAAAGATAACAGAAATGTCCCTCGTAGCTCTGCTGATATATCTTGTGTTATTTCTCAGGAAGGGAAAAGCTGTAGAGATTGCAAAAAGCACAACCAAGCTTAGTTGAGCATAATGTATAAGGGAAGGTAGAGCGACGTAGCTGGGCCAATGGTTTTGCCCTTGTTATTAATATCTTCTCAAGGAATAAATGTAGACAATTTTTATCATAACTTCATGAATGCGAAGAGCCCCAAAGAATCAGAGACTCAAATGACAGTAGTGATGCTACCCTCTGATGCAAATCCACAGGGTAACGTCTTTGGGGGTGTAATTTTAAAACATATTGATCTTATTGCAGCATTAGTAGGGAAAAGACATGCAAAGACCAATGTAGTCACTGCTAGCATCGACAGAGTTAACTTCCTTAAACCTGTTTTTATTGGAAATGCTTTGATACTTACTGCAAGACTCAACTGTGTTGGTAGATCATCTATGGAAATCGAAGTTAGAGTGGAAGCAGAGGATTTAGAGAAGGGTCATAAAACTCTCACAGGTACTGCTCTCGTTACAACAGTAGCGCTGGATAAGAATGGTAAGCCTACAGAAGTGCCTAGAGTAGCATTTGAAACCAATGAGGATAAAACGAAATGCTCGGAAGGAGAGAGGAGGATGACGGCTAGAGTGAAGGAATTGGGCAAGGTAAAAACGTGAGCTTAAACGAAAAATGGATACAAGTGAGTAAGAGCATTATGCAGGCGATTGTGATTTAGCCTAATTGGGTGGAATTCCAATACCCTTATCGTTTATCATGTCTATCAACAATGCTGCGGTCCATGAGAAATCCTTTCCACCATAACCCTCTCCAGTTTGAGGATTGAAATACTCTCGAAATCCGTGCTCGCTTACCAGTTCTATAATACCATTCTTTATCTGCTCCGCTTTCTGTCTATATCCGTATTTGACCAATCCGTAGTATACTAGCCAGTTCGTGTTAACCCATACGGGTCCCCGCCAGTAAGTTTTTGATGAAAACTTTTCCGAATCCAAGGCTGTGCTCGGCACACTTTCTACATGGCAGCTAGTACCACAGAATCTGGCGTTACCTAATAACTCAACAAATGCCTCAGCTTGTTTTTCGGAGAGGAGTCCAGCGTATAAGGGAATCATGCTGGCAGCAGCCTGCTTCATCACAAACTTCTTTACCATCATGTCATAACTGTAACATAAGGGATCCTTCCCTTGATTCGGACAGAAATTCTTGTAAAAATTACTCTTTATTCTATCCTGCCAATCCTCTATCTGTTCTGTACCTGCAGAAATAACCTGAGCTATCTTAAGCAGGTACTTGTTTGCACCATACAGTATGCTGGTAAACCCAACACCTTTGACCTTTAGCGGATAATCCTTATACATTGACTTGTGATCATAATTGTTCTTCTTCATTAGGTCTAAAAGAAAGATGAATTTATCATATGTTGCAGCGTCTGGTCTTTCACTTGGATCAGAGACACCTGCCAGATCCTTTCTCTCGTATCTTGGGAGGTC
>JBHICO010000062.1:0-8052 GCA_046759645.1 Nitrososphaerales archaeon | reverse complement strand
AGTATAAGTGTGCGCGTAAGTTCAAACATAGATGTCGGCGGCATATCACCTCTATTTAGAGAAACTGGTCCAAATACAAGTATATTCGAGGCCGAGGTTGCATTCACACTTTACGATGAGAGTGGTGCAAACAGGTTAAGGGTGCAAAGTGGAGATACCATCACCGCATCTTATGGAGGAGTAATTGGAACTGCAAGGATCCTTGAAGAGGCTCCGGTAATTCCTACAGACATAACGCCTCCAAGAGTAATTCTGACGATTAACGCTGGTGCTGACTATACACTTTCATCAACAATCATAGCTGACATAACCTGTTCAGATGGTTCTGGATCGGGATGTGCTACAGCAGTCCTAGCTATTAATGACCCCGTAAGAAACATTCACGTCTTCTCTAATAGCGATCCATCAGGAGAAGTATTCGATCTACTTGAAATGCAAGATAGTCCTGGCATTTTTTATGTTAACTTCCTTTTGACACCAACTTCACAAACCGGTACGATAGGTTTCCAGGAGGGTGACAGAATTACTGCAGAAATAACTGTGACAGGAGATGGTACGAAAACTGTCTACGCAGCTTTTAGAGATGTAGCTGGTAACACATCAGATCAGGCAAGTGATAGTATTGTGTTAGACACTATCGCCCCAACTATTAGCGACGTTTCGCCAATGACAGCAGAGGCTGGATTTCCTACGACCTACTTTGTAACATACTCAGATAACCTTGCAATCGGGAGCTGTAACTTCTTTGCCGACGGGGTCAACCAGGGCTCGATGACCTTGAGTACACGGGGTGGGACGAGCGGTAATGCAAGCGTATCTTATACCTTTACAACTGCGGGCACTCACACCGTCCAAGTTAAGTGCAAGGACATAGCGAACAATGAAGGCGTTGGACGTATTGCTAGCATAAACATAAACCCTGCCGTCTATGTTGCCCCAGATGATATACCTCCAGCAGTAACTGTGACGATCAAGTCTGGTTTCACCGGTACAGCTTCATCAAAACTTCAAGTTGACATAACATGTTCAGATGGTTCTGGCTCGGGATGTGCAGGGCTACTGCTAGCTATCGCTGACCCGGATTCTAATCAAGATCCAAGCCGCATGGAAACCATAAGAAACGTTCTTGTGTTCTCTAATAGCGATCCATCAGGAGAAGTATTCGATCTACTTGAAATGCAAGATAGTCCTGGCATTTTTTATGTTAACTTCCTTTTGACACCAACTTCACAAACCGGTACGATAGGTTTCCAGGAGGGTGACAGAATTACTGCAGAAATAACTGTGACAGGAGTTGCTACGAAAACTGTCATCGTAGCTGCCATAGATGCAGCTGGTAACACATCAGATCAGGTAACTGAGAGCACAGTGATAGGCATAACTGAACCTCCTCCAGTGATACCATCGCAAGTCGACCCAGTATACGATCCAGAGGTGGAGTTCGTTAAGGAGGCTCCACTGAAGCGAGAATTCGTCTTGGGCGAGGTTCTAATTGGATTGAAAACCGATGTCGACCCGGACTCGGGCAAAGTAAGGTTAATAGTTGCTCGAGTTGGCGGTGAGATAATAGAAATAATAAAAGAAATAAACCTTGTAAGAATTTCGATTCCTTCAGGAATGGAGCAGGAGATCATAAAGCAGTTGAAAGAGGAGGAACTAGTAAGATTTGCTGGAAATAATAGATACCTCGTTCCAACGTCTCTTGCAGAAATATCAGATCCAGATTACTCAAAACAGAGATCGCATTATGATATGATCGGCATTCCTAATTCTTGGAGGCTTGGAATGGGTGGTACCAATGTATTGGTTGCTGTGCTGGACTCGGGAATAGACATCGATCATCCTGATCTGGGAGCAAATATATGGATAAATGATGATAGCTGCGATGACAGGAGGGACAACGATTCTAACGGTTTTGTTGACGACTGTTATGGGTGGAACTTTTCCCACTCAAGTAATAATATCTGGGACGAAGGAGGCCGCTGGCCTCAGTGCAATGGTCATGGAACGCATGTAGCAGGGATAATTGGAGCTGTTAGCAACCTGGAAGGTGGTCTGGGGGTAGCTCCAGATGTTACCCTTATGCCCTTAAAAGTTTCAGCAAATGAGCTGATTGAAGGAGAAACTGTATGCGTTGCCACCGAGGCGATAGTAGCCAAGGCAGTAATCTATGCAGCTGATAATGGAGCAAAGGTTGTAAATGCCAGTTTTGGATGTCCCAATGGAGAGAAATGTGAGATGCCTGCTATAGGTGATGCCTTTGAATATGCCTCGAATAAGGGCCTTCTCATAGTTGTAGCAGCGGGTAATGAGGCAGGCATTGATGACTGGCAGGATTATACTCAATATGTTATCGAGGTATCATCTGTAGATATTTCGGGTGAGCTGGCAAGTTATAGCAACTTTGGATCTGGAATCGAAATATCTGCTCCAGGTACTACTGTTTACTCAACCAAGTTCGATGATAGATACGGCATCAAGACTGGAACATCACAGGCAGCTCCATTGGTTAGCGGGTGTGCAGCATTACTGCTCTCCTCTGCTCCAGATCTATCAAATTCAAGAGTAGAGGATGCATTACGAAATAGCGCTATGGATATTGGAGATAATGGAAGGGATAACTTGTATGGGGATGGGTTACTTGACTGTAACAAAGCTTTAAGCTCGGTAGGCATGCAATCCCCTCAACTTGAAGCGCCAGCTGATCTCTCAGATATTTCCCTAGCTATGAAGCATAAGAAGAAAGTTTCATTGATTGCTGTAAAGAACAATGGTGATAAAGAGGTATTTGGTGTTCAGATGAAGATAGATGATGGAAAGATCAGGTTTGTAAAGGTAAGAGGATGGGATAGGGATAGAATTGATCAAAGCACTGTATTTGTGCAAACAAATGATAGAGCAATCAAGCCTGGAAAGTCATTGATTATGTTATTGATAGTTGATAACAAAGACTCATCTTACGAATGGAGGGCATTTGATCAAGGCGGTTTGATGGCATTTGGTGACGTTTCTCCTAGGGGAGTATAGATATGATGAGAAAGAGTGGCATTAACAAAAGTAAAGCAACCGGCCTAGTGATGACAATACTGCTAGCATTTGGCTTTCTAGTTGCGATGCCAATAGCTAATGGTTCAGTGAAGGCACCTGATCCTATATCTCCACCCGTCGGGGAACCTGGTCCTATATCTCCACCCGAGGAAGCACCTGCACCAACAACCCTACCGCTGACAAAACCAAGATTTACGACAGACGAGAGTGGAACCCCATATCAAAGGGCAGTTAAAGAAGCGATTGATAAACTGATTAGTGAGGGAAAGCCTCATCCAAAGGCAACTTTTGAACCCCCCATCGTAAAGAAAGAAGCAAACAAGGTTACGATAGAAACAACTACCGTTCTGGAGTTTGAGCATCCTAGGGAGGCTGGCAAGGACAGATGGGACGATTTTACATTTAAAAAAATGCCGTACACAGGTCCTGGTACCATTGTAAAAAATTTTGTTGACGAGCGCAATTTTAATCAGCTTATAATAGATAAATATCCTCAACTGTACGGAGAGGGAGCATATACTTTTGGCGAAGAGCCAAGGAAATATACAATAAATGAAAGTTTCGTCATAGCTTATCCAGAAGGTTCATTAAAAACATTGGATACGATCCCGGTGAGTCCGCATCATTCTCCTACAGTGAAAGATATTCTTATGGGGTTCACATGGGCTCCTACGCACATAGACTGGACTATAGGGTTCAAAATTAGCGTGAAAGACTTGGGGTTAGACATAGACTTCGAAATTGCTTCCGCAAAATTCGGATTTATTTTGGATATTGCTGCTGGCTTGCGCTTGCCCGCAGAAGTTCAAATGAATACCCCTGACTTTATGCAATGGAGGTCAGTCGAGACTCCAGAGACTTTCCTGACGCCCCTTGATTTTAACGAAACAAATTATAAGGAACTTTTTAGAGCAGAAGGTCATAACGATCCTGACCTTCTTGATCGCTTAGCTCAGGATGGAGACGAATTTGTCTTTAAATTCGAAGCGTTCCTAGGTTTCAAGGTCACAGTCATTGAGTTGTGGGATGTGATTGATTTAGCACTGATTGATATAGATCTTGATCTTGCGGAGATGTGTACGCAAGCGTTGAAGGACCAGGCGATGGAGTCCTGGGCTGAGCTGTTGGTGGGGACAACGATGAATCCCCTAGAGGAGCAGCTTGAGGATCTGCTAGAGCAGCATTTGAGAGGAGAGGTTGAGCAGTCAAAGGAGAAGCTGATAGTGAAGCTGGTGGAATGGCTCTTTACCTGGCTAGTAGTGGGGACGATGGCGGAGGCGCTCGAGGCGGAAGTGCAAGCATTTCAGCAGGGGCTTGACGAGCTTCTGAAGGAGGAGCTGGGAGAGGAGCTTGGAGCGCGTGTGATGGACCAGCTTGGAGAGGAGATGAAGGAGCAGCTGATGCTGCAGCTTGGGCTGGAGGCGGACTGTGAAAACTTTGTGACCCCATTCGGTTCTGACGAAAATGGTAGACATAGATTTTTGCCCATTCCAGGTATAACTTTCGAGCCTGATGAAACCGGATTGGAGTTTGGTTGGAAGGGGGCCTCCTTTGGGCTTGGCCTAAAGATCGATCCTGAAATCGGTTCTGACACCATTACCGCAAATCAGTCTGTATTGGGAGATGCTGAACCAGTTAGAGATGCGATAGAATATACGGATACTAGCCCAGTTACGGACGCTAGATCAGACAGCGTGGCTCTTCGCGATATAGAAGCGACGATTGACGGTGATCTTGCCACTGTAACTCTAGATGACTTTAGATTCATTTTCGACAGTCTTATAGTTAGATTAGGTGGCAACGTTCAGTTTGGCGGAGTCTTAGACTTGCCTGCTACCCCATATGTGACGATCCTGGAGTATAACTTGGCTGATGACCTTCCTTTAGAGATCTACTTGGAACAGCACGAAGGCACAACTGGATTAAGAGCCGATATTCAAACCTGCCAGCAGCTAGTGGAGGTAGAGTCAGGGAAGGATTGTGCCTCCCTGAAGTTTGATGAGTCCCAACTGCTAACAGGGAGCATTGGTGAGTCCATACAGGTAAAAGGACAATTGGATCCTCCTCCTCCTGCAGAACTTTCTCAGGAGGTTACTCTGCTATACTCCTGTGGGTGCATTATCCTCTACGTAGATGAAGGAGGAAGAGAAGCTGGCAGTGAGATGTTGTCTTTGAATCCTCCTGGAAGGAGTGTGCCAATCGATTCAGAAACAGGAATTTTCATTGACACCTTCATTCCTGATTTATTTGGAGGGTTCTATACCGTCACGGCATCTTGGGAACGTCTTTCAGCGGAAACTGGTTTCTCTGTTGAGCCATCAAAGCAGCTCAGACCCTCCACAGCGGTTGAAGATCTAATAGTCGCAGATCAAGTATACGACGATCTGCTTGCACAGCTGTCAGGAGATTCTATAGCACCTCCGGAAGGGTGGATCGATCCGCTAATCCAGTTAAGGGCAATCCCTGTTGAGGTGATTGGTTCGGGTGAGATGGGTCCTCTACAGTATTTCCCAGAAAATAAGGAGATAATCTTAGGTAATGATAAAACCGCAGGTCCGATAGAGATAGCGATTCCTCAAGACTTGCTTGGTGGTGAGTTAAAAGTTCTGGCTGATAAGGTTCCTCTAGATGTTGATATATCTAAAACTGAATTGGGTCAAATATTACTATTTAATAGGCCTTCTGGCACCAACGAGGTAAATATACGAGGTACAACAACGGGGGTAGAAGATCTGCAGATTATAAAGCCAGCTCTTGAACCAACAAAGATGTCATTAGATATTGCAGTAGAAAGTCCTACTATCAGTTCTCTAGAGGTGGTTAGTCCAGAACTTGGTGAAATTGCTATGAACTTGGGGAATGATGGCACTGCAGGTCCACTGGAGTTAGCGATACCAAAAGAAATGAAAATTCGTGATTTGATAGGTAGAGCTAGCTTCCCAACTGAGCTGGAATCACCTATAGAAACGCAAGAACCGGCTAAGACTGGTGACCTTACTGGTGGATTTCTTCCAGAAACATCTCTCTCTACACAAGTTCTTCCTGTTGCTGTCTCAGAAACTAAAACTGATTTAGTGGTGCAACTTGATATGCCTGCTGACTCTACTATAATATCTATAGAAGCCAAAACCGATCTAGCAGTGGCAACCGTTCCATCTATCATGACAGAGTTAAGTCCAGAGTTAAGTACAGAGTTAAGTACAAAACTCGAGCCACCTCTATTGCCATTCGTTAAACCAACGCCAGTGCCTGGAATAATTACCATGTCAGAGGCTGGCACCCAGATATTCCATGTTGAAATAGCAGTTAGACCAGTTGCTGAGGCAATAGGTCCAATAAAGTCGGGCCCCTTACCCGGACACATTACCATGTCAGAGGCTGGCACCACAGTATTCCTGGTTAATATATTGTATAAAGCACCGGAACCAGTCCAAGACTTTCCCTTTGCAATGCTTGGAGTAGCTGCTGCTATAGGTGTGGGCTTGTTCTTCGGGGTTTCTGCTCTCTTAAGACGGGAAGAACGATAGATGGATAGATGGATAGATGTATGCAAGAGCTAACGAACTTGAATTTAAGCAACTTGCACTGCTCATCACTTTTTGTTTCTAGCATTTCTAGATTAGTTTGAACTCTGCTTAATCACACTGGCGCTATCTGGATGATAACATAAAGCAGGAATATTCCTCAATACCTTTTCTTCACAAATAGTCGAAGCTTCTAGATATTGATAGCAGTTTAGGATTTAGTCTTGAAGCTATCATGATGGATAATGCGACCGCAAAAATGATTATAGCAAAAAATGGAAATTCTGGTACTACAAAGCTCGCAATTATCTCTACAGAATCCGTATTTTCTGGGACAGTGAACCGAATAGTAGAGGATGAAGTGTCAGATGAGATCCCTTCGAATGGGATCTCCTGTTCACCTGTTCTTACTGTATGGATACCACTTAACATCTCCTTTGGCAGAGTTAATTCTAACTCTTGGCCATCACCTTGTATGTCAAATTTTACAGATTGTTCAGGAATTATCGTGAACGATGAAGGGATTGCTCCATCTGTCTTACCCTTGACATTATACGTAGAATCATCATAGGAAGACGATAGAGTAAAGGTAAATAGCGTGCCTCCATCCCTGGCTCTTGTTGATGTATCAGTCAAAATTACGCCTATCTTGTTGTTACTGCTATTGGCGAACCAGACATTTCCTTCATTGTCTGCGTAAATGAATCTTATGACAGTTCCTGGTGTAGGAAGGTCATATTCATGCATGGTTTGTGCGGTTTGATCGAATTTGCCAACTTTATACACCCCTGTCATGCTGAACCATACGTTATCATAGATGTCAACCCATATAGCATAAGGACCAGACGATTCTGAACTTGTATCATATTCCTTCATCTCTCCCGTCTCAGGATCGAAGCTTCCTATCTTCCCAGTGTTATACTCTGTAAACCAGAGCACAGCCTTGCTGTCTATGGCAACTCTCCTTGTTCCACTCTTCATTGTTGGAGTAGGATATTCTGTAACTTCACCCGTCTTTGCATCGACCTTGCCTATTCGATGTCCTGTCAGCTCAGCGAACCAAGGGTTCCCTTCGCCATCAACAATTATGCCATAGGGAGAAGCCGATGGCGTTAACGTAGAGAATTCCCTTATTGTACCAGTGTTAATGTCGAGCCTGCCAATTTGGGAGGCTCGCTGTTGTGTAAACCATAGAACGCCATTGTCAAGTATCGGGGTATGAGGTCCTGAATTGGGTGTTGGGGTAAGATATTCATCTACCTTCCCTGTCTGGGGATCGAGCTTGCCAATTTTACTGGCTCCCTGTTCTGTGAACCATACATTACCCTGCTCATCTACAACAAGTCCATGTGGTCTTGATGACAGAGTAGGTATTGGATATTCTCTGAACTGCTCAGTTTGGGGGTCAAATCGCCCGATCTTATTTGTGTCAATCTCCGTAAACCATGCTATTCCATTTTTGTCAACAACTATATCATGT
>JBHICO010000061.1:0-8091 GCA_046759645.1 Nitrososphaerales archaeon | reverse complement strand
AGAGTGGAGTTAAACTAAACTCCTATCCCCATTTTTACTTTGATAAATCAGGATGTAAACTAGGTTACAACAATACTGTAGGATGATCTAGGCGCCATTACCTAGTTTATAGAAATTCGTATTATGTTGCCAAAAAATGAATTGTTGAAAGTTTTTATGCTTTCCATGGCAAGATAAGTTAGGTATGTCTGAGGCAAGATTCAAGTGCTCTAAGTGTGGCCAAGAATTCAGCAGTCAGCAGGAACTAGATGCCCATATGAGGATTCATTCAAAATCAGAGGTAGCAGGAGTCACATAACCTGAAGATAGATTAAATCATCATATTTTAGCCAAATACATCAAGGCTTTCTTGCCTATGTCTGTTCTATAATAAGCGCCATCCCAACTTATCTTGCTTACAGCGTTATAGGCATTCTTGATCGCATTTTCTATACCATCTCCGACAGCTGAAACGCCAAGTACACGACCTCCGTTTGTAACTATTTTCCCATCAATACGTTTAGTTCCTGCATGAAATACAGAAACAGTGTTACTAACTATCCTATTTAATCCCGCTATGGACTTACGTCTTTCATAGCTGCCAGGATAGCCTTTCGATGCCATCACTACGCAAACTGCAGATGTGCTGCTCCATCTCATAGCTTCAAGTTCATCAAGTTTCTCCTCTACGCAATATTCCATATACTGGTAAAGGTCAGAGTCCATCCGCAACATTATAGGCTGGCACTCAGGGTCTCCCATTCTAACATTGAACTCTAATACGTATGGTTCACCATCTTGGATCATTACACCTGCATAAAGGAATCCTTTGAATCGTCTATGTTCACTATTCATTCCATATACGGTCTTCTGCATTATGTTTCGCATAATCTTCTCGTGCAATTTTTCATTAATCAATGGAGTAGGAGAATACGCTCCCATTCCCCCTGTATTCGGTCCGGTGTCTCCATCATAAATTCTCTTGTGATCCTGACTTGAAGCCAATGGTATTATGGTTTTACCATCTGTCATGGCTATGAAAGATGCTTCCTCACCCTCCAGTCGGTCCTCTATCACAACACTTTCACCAGCATCACCCAACTGTTTTCTGACCATTATCCTTTCTAGAGCATTAAATGTTTCTTCTTTTGAGCTGCATACAATTACGCCCTTGCCGGCAGCAATTCCATTAGCCTTTACAACTAGTTGCTTATCTCTTCGTAGTATGTAGTCTTTAGCTCTTTCAACGTCACTAAATGTTTGAAAATCAGCAGTTTTTATCTCATATTTCTTCATGAAGTTTTTGGCCCATACCTTGCTAGTCTCAAGTTCTGCAGCTTCCGTTCTAGGACCAAATATATGTAAGCCATTGCTGTTAAATGCGTTCACGATACCTTTCGAAAGTGGGTCCTCAGGTCCCACCACTGTGAAGCATCTATGCTTCCTTGCAAATTCTAGCAGTTTATTAATTTCATTGGGAGCAATGGATATGTTTTCACTCGTGCCTCCATTCCCTGATGCAAAGAACGTTTTTTTGACATACGAACTCTGGCTCAGCTTCCACCCTAGAGCATGTTCTCTTCCACCATTTCCAACTATTAATACGGTAGACATGCTATCACTTTATTGCTTTTAGTGCCTCGATAACCTCGTCGGCATGAGCCCTTACATCAACTTTGGAAAATATTTGATTGATCGTACCATTCTTATCAATTACAAATGTCATCCTCCTTGACACCTTTCGTTCTTCATTAAATGCGCCAAAAGCTCGGCTTATACTATAATCTGTATCAGCTATAAGAGGAAAATTGAGGTCTTCCTTTTCTTTGAACTTCTTATGTGATTCAACATCATCAACACTGACACCTAAAACTTCAGCTTCCTGTTCTTTTATCCTGTGCATTCCCTTGCGCAAACTGCAGGACTGCATAGTACATCCTGGTGTCTGATCTTTGACATAAAAATAAATAACCAAATTCTTGTCTCTGTAATCCTTCAAACTTATCTGCCCATCCGTCGTATGAGCGCTAAAATCTGGTGCTTTCTCGCCTACCTTTAATGCTGGCATGAACTATGACTGATTCTATACAGATAAAAATATTACTCATTTGATAGCTGATATAAACATATCATTTATCAAGGCTTCAAGGAATATGGCGTATTCATCATCGCTAAAGTCTACCAAATCTACTAGCTTCTTTCTCTTTGCAACATCTATTATTTGCAGATGATAACACTTCTCCTTACCGCTTAAAGTTTGGAAATAATAATCTTTACATGAACAAAAATTATTGTCGGGATCTACCCAATACTCATTGTCCCTACCTACAACAGTCCATATCTTTCTTTTAGATGGCTTGAATACATGTAATTTGAGCCCCTTTTGCAGTGCCACCCTAACTCCCTTCTCCGCTTGTGTACCTCGCACAACGACTTTATCTCGCTACAATCTAATTACCTTTATGGGAAAGATGAAATTGATACCTCACCATCCTGCTCTCTACTTGGAAGCAGATCAGAAGTATGTGGTTGTATCAGATTTACATATAGGCTTTGAGAGCCAGCTTAATGTTAGAGGTGTTAACATAAACTCCGACACTTATCTCGAGGAAATGCTCAATAGCCTATCTTCTATAATAAAAAAGGAGAAACCTGATGCAATGATTTTGCTCGGAGATATCAAGAGCAGTGTGCATACGATAACCAAATCGGAATGGAAAAACATCCCTAAATTTCTGCACAGATTATCGAAGATGGTACGGGTATTCATTGTACCTGGTAACCATGATGGAAACATAAGACACCTCGTGCCTAGGAACGTCATGATGATGAGTGCCAAGGGGATGCAATTAGACGATACTCTGCTCGTTCATGGGCATACGATGCCAAATAAAACTGGTGTCTCCTTGAACAGGATCGTCATGGGGCATGTTCATCCGATATTTCTGAAACAAGGAAGTACGATAAGCGGAGAGAGGATATGGATATATTTGAAAGTTGACAAAAGTGGTTTATTCACTAAGAGCAGAGGAATACTGGACATCCTGGTAATGCCTAGTTTCAACAAATATTTCTATTACGCCACGCATAGTGCTTATTATAAAAAATCCATATCGCCTATACTGAAGAGAACTGCAGAAAATGTTGAGAGTGCGATTGTATTAACACTGGATGGTTCCATCGTTGGAAATGAATCTTTGCTGGAACAGGTCATATGATTAGTGATTCAACTTCAAATATCCCTTCAGCACACTTATACTCGGTTCGTTGTTTGTAAGCCATTCAAGTGTTTTTACAAATGAGTTTGCAGATTCTAGAGTTGTGAGGACAGGCAAACCCATCTCAACAGCCTTCCTTCTGATTTGGTACTCGTCATAGAGCATTCCTACGTACTTTTCAATAGTAGAAGTGTTTGGGATGTTTATTATAAAATCTATTTCTCTGTTGTAAAGTAGTTTGATTATGTTAGGACTCCTCTCTGGTTCACTGATTTTATATACAATTTTTGTGTCATTGAACCCATTTTCTATCAAAGACTCGGCTGTATGTTCTGTTGCGAGTAAATTGAAATCCATCGATTTAAGTATGGACACCAGAGGAAGTATTTTACTCTTCATTTCTGAACCACCTACAGTAATCAATGCTGTGCCTTTAGTGGGCAAGGAATAGCCAGATGCAATCAATGCTTTTGAAAGTGCATCGTAGAATGTGTTACCGAAACACGCAACCTCTCCAGTTGACTGCATCTCAACACCAAGTACAATATCAGCACCTTCCAGCTGCATGAAGGAAAACTGCGGAACTTTAATCCCGAACCCTGTGGTATGCAGCCACGCATCTCGAGCTTCTTTTGGGATTGCTTTGCCAATCATCAACCTTGCTGCGAGGGCAATCAGGTTGAGTCCGATAAACTTTGATACGAAGGGCATCGATCGTGAAGCTCTGACGTTACACTCTATAACATACACATTATCATCTTTTACCAGATACTGTATGTTAAATGGACCCTTTATCTTCAATGCTTTCGCGATATTGACGGTATATTCTGTTATGGTTTCTATTATCTTCCTAGTCAAACGCCAGGGTGGAATAACCATCATGGCATCACCAGAATGTATGCCAGCAGTTTCTACGTGCTCAATCATAGAACCAATTACTACTTGTATTCCATCCGAAACAGCATCAACTTCAACTTCCAGCGCATCCAGCATAAACTTGCTTAATACGACAGGGTATTCTGGACTCACATTAGATGCTTCTGTAAGATACTGTTTGAGTTGCCTCTCGTCCCACACCACCTTCATAGCTGCTCCACTCAGAACGTAGGAGGGCCTTACCAGAACAGGATATCTAACATCTTTTGCAAAAGTCTTTGCCTCATCAAAGTTTGCAAATTTCTGCCATGCTGGTTGCTTGATCCGCAACTGGTCAAGAAGGTTACTGAACTTGGATCTGTCTTCAGCCCTATCCACATCATCACTGGTGGTACCTATGATTTTCACTTTGTTACTCGCAAGTTTGGGTACAAGATTATTTGCTACCTGTCCGCCTACACATGTAACTATTCCATCGGCTTTTTCTTTTTCATAGATATCTAATACACGTTCTTGCGTAAGCTCCTCGAAATAGAGTCTATCGCATGTATCGTAATCTGTGGAAACCGTTTCCGGATTGCAATTAATGACAGATACTTCCGCCACGCCATTATCTTTCAATCCCCATACCATATTCACCGTTCCCCAGTCGAACTCTACACTACTACCTATCCTGTAAGGACCGGCGCCAAGAACGATCACTCGCCTACCATTATTCTTCTCCAACACAAGATCGTCTGTGGAACCTCCGTATGTTAGGTATAGATAGTTCGTCTTAGCCGGCCATTCTGCGGCAAGTGTGTCAATCTGCTTCACGACCGGTAAAATGTTCGCTTGTTTCCTGAACTCTCTCACCCTAACCGCATCCATACCGACACACTTAGCAATCTGCTTGTCAGAAAATCCTAACCGTTTTGCATCATGAATTAATTCCGTGTTAAGTTCTGACTTAATCAGGTGCTTTTCCATCTCTACTATGTTTGTGAATTTGGCAATGAACCAAGGATCGATCGATGATAGTTTGCTTATCCTTTCTATTCCAATGCCTTGCCTCAATGCTTCAATGATTGTAAACACTATTTCGTCGTCTGGCTTTAGTAATTTCTCTTCTAGTCCCTCAATTTGCAGATTACCCTTACTATCAGGTGTTAGACCGTCATGTCCTATGTCAAGCATTCTAACTGCTTTTTGAATAGCCTCTTCAAAGGTTCTTCCAATAGACATTACCTCGCCCACTGACTTCATCTGTGTACTGATCTTCCTATTGACCATCTCGAACTTCATAAAATCCCATCTTGGAAACTTTACTACCAAATAGTCTAATGAGGGTTCAAAGCAAGCAGTTGTAGCCTTCGTGATCTGGTTCAATAGCTCTGGTAATGCATAGCCAAGCTGTATCTTGGCTGTCATATATGCAAGTGGATATCCAGTCGCTTTAGATGCAAGAGCAGATGATCTAGAAAGACGGGCGTTGATCTCTATCGCGTAATACTTCTCAGATGTTGGCGATAACGCAAACTGTATGTTGCATTCACCAATTATGTTACATGCTTGTGCCGCACGAATAGCTGCGGATCTTAGCATATGATATTCATTATTGTTCAACGTTTGAGAAGGTGCGACAACAATATTATCTCCGGTATGCACCTTCATTCCTAGTACATTTTCCATATTGCACACAATAACGCTATTTCCCTGTTGATCGCGTTTCACCTCATATTCTATCTGCTTCCATTCTCCAACATACTCTTCTATCAGCACTTGATGCACCATACTTGAAGCTAAGCCCCTCTGAACGATTTCGTGAAATTCATACTCATTATGTGCAACTCCACCACCCTTTCCCCCCAATGTATATGCAACCCTTATCATAACAGGATAACCTAGATCTCTTACAACTCTAAGCGCTTCTTCCATGCTGTAAACTGCTTCACTAAGCGGGATCGGGACGTTATTCTTGAGCATAATTTCCTTGAAAAGCTTTCGGTCTTCTGTCACTTCTATTCCCTGAATCGGAGTACCAAGAACTCTGACTCCATACTTTTCAAGTATACCTTGTTTGGCTAATTCAATACCACAGTTCAGAGCTGTCTGTCCTCCAAAGCTCAGCATTATCGCATTAGGTTTTTCTTCCTGTATCACCCTTTCAACTAAAGTTGGTGTTATAGGAAGTAGGTACACTTTGTTTGCTAACCTTGTGTCAGTCTGTATAGTAGCTATGTTAGGATTAATGAGTACACTCTGCACACCTTCCTCCTTTAATGCCTTCAGGCACTGGCTGCCGGAGTAGTCGAACTGGCGGTCTGTTTACAGACTTTCACCTGCCTCTCCGATCTTTATTGCGCCACTACCCAATACAAGCACCTTCTTTATCCATTCATGTTTTGGCAATTTTCTCACCTCTTATCATTTTATGCAGCATGTCGAAGACGAACATGCAATCGTAAGGACCTGGGGAAGCTTCGGGATGGAACTGAACGGCAATTGCGGGTTTCTCTTTGTTCATTATACCTTCGACTGTATCATCATCGGCGTTCTTGAACCATAACTTGAACCCAGTTTCTTCCAACGAATGAGGGCTTATGCAGTAGCCATGGTTCTGACTCGTGACATATGTGGTTCCGTTCCTCATATCTACGCAGGGTTTGTTCTGTCCCCGATGTCCATATTTTAACTTGTAGGTATCTGCTCCAGATGCTAGCGCAAGTATCTGGTTGCCTAAACAAATTCCAAGTGTAGGAATTTTCTGCTCCAGCAAACTCCTTGAAAGATTTATTGTTTCAGTACAGTATTTGGGATCACCGGGACCATTACTCAATACGACGCCCTTTGGTTCGTACGACATTACCTGTTCTATATTTGCAGTATAGGGCAATCTCACCACTTTGTATCCTGTTCGCATGATATTGCGTATTATGCTGTACTTTGTTCCTGTATCAATTAACACAACGCACTCACTACTTTCGCCATACACTTGTGGAGATTTTGTTGAAATCTCATTCACGAAGTGTATATCATCATACCTTTCACTGTCCTTTAGTTCCTTCAGCAAAGATTCATCACTAATTTCGTTCTTTGACACTTCCATGGCACCCATCATCACTCCTTTTACCCTGATATGTTTCGTAAGTTCCCTCGTATCGATACCGTGTATACCCTGTATCCGCTCGTCATATAACCATTGATCCAAGGTCCTTTCCATTGCCCAATGGCTAGCTAGTGGTGATAGTTCGTGTATGGCAAGTCCTTTGGGTTGTATGTGTTCAGCTTCAAAATATTTCGGCATCCCCAAGTCATCCTTTATGTTGTAACTCGGCACCCCATAGTTTCCGACTAGAGGATATGTCAAGCACAAAATCTGACCCCTATAAGATGGATCTGTGAGAGCTTCGCTGTAACCTACCATTCCGGTGTTGAAAACAACCTCCCCTACTATCTTCCCGGGGAAACCAAAACCAATGCCCTTGAATACACTACGGTCTTCAAGCACGAGTTTCGCCTTAAATCCATCGTGCTTCAGCCTCCTTACTGGAATTTTTGACCCTCCGCCAATTGTAAGTGAACTAGATATAAGTTTTTGTATCTAAACGTACCAAGTCCGCCAATGAAGGCATGAATTCTCTAAACAAGTTCTTCTTCATGCAAATTATCGAGGATGGGTGCTAGTGCATCAAGGAGTGATTGCTTGTTAAGTTTAACGGAAGCATCAAATTTTATGCCAAGTAGCACACCTAACATATCAGGATCTGTGTTCGATTTTCTTACCCTTGTGGATATTATTGATGGAATACTCTTTAGGCATTCTTTCCATCTTTCTGTTCTCTCTATGGATGCTTTCAGATTTGCGACAACATGATCTAAATCAATTTCATACTCTTCGTCAAGCAAATTTAATTTTATCAAGGGCAAGTACAGCATACCACTATAGACCGGATCCTGCCTTTTGATCATTACATCTATAAATTCATACTCTTTTTCTGGAGGCTGTATTTCACCATAGTCCGGCTGAAAGTAACCT
>JBHICO010000060.1:0-8116 GCA_046759645.1 Nitrososphaerales archaeon | reverse complement strand
CAGATCAACATTGTTAGATCTGTAATGCACTGTCAGTAAATCTACCATGTTTTTTAACATAATTTTAGTAGGATAAGAGGGGATTGTTTGGGTGTCGAGGTAAGGACTCCGATTACTATTATAGGTGTTGGTGGTGCAGGAGCAAAGCTCGCTGCAAGGGCACGAACTGAATTTAATATAAAATGTCTTCTTATAAGCAACGACAAAAATGATTTGAATTATCCAGGTTGTGAGAGAATGTTTGTTGACGTTAAACAACTAGTAAATCCCTCTCCCAACAGTATTCGTGCGGCTGTACTTGAGGCAAGTGATGATATAAGGGGTAGGCTCGGCGATAGTTCTACAGTTATAGTTATGGGCAATTTAGCCGGTAAAGGAGGTACTGGTATAGTACCTCTCGTGACTAGAATGGCCAAGCAAGCAGGCAAGAATGTTATTTCATTCGTTGTTATGCCCTTCAAATTCGAGACCAACAAACTATTCACTGCTGGAGTCTCATTGCGGAGGGTTCGAGAATCTTCAGACTGCCTTGTCATTGTCGACAATGATGCGTTGCTTCATAACAATCCTGATTTGAAGATAGAGGAATGCTACAGAATTACCAATGAGGCAGTACTTCAAGTTCTATCTTCGGTTACACACGGTATCTCATTAGGGACAGAGACAAACGTGCTATGTACTAGTGATGATTCTATAAATGACGCTGAATCTGCACTGAAGAATTCATTCAAGATGCTCTACAGCGAGGTTGACCCTGACAATGTAAGGAGGGCTATGCTATACGTTATCGGGGGCGATAGGGTTCCGATAAGAGTTCTTAATACGCTCGTTAACAATGTTCAAACAATTCTTGGAGAGAATGGCACCGAGGTTGGCCTATCCTTATCATCTTCGGCTTCAGAAGGAATCAAGGTGATGTTGATGGCGTCGGTTCTTGAACAGACCAGATTCGATGATTATGATCCCTTGAATATTATTCCAAATAGTTCTGTTTTAGACTGGGACGAAATAGAGTGCGACATTAAGCTTGAAACAAGTTTACCTCGAATTGACTAGGGTTACTCTCTTTTTGCTGCTAAAGCATAATTAATTCATATTTCGTTTTAACGGTACAGAAAACCTATGCTCTTGGATATCTTTCTGCAGGAGAACCGTTATACAAACCAAATCATTTTTAGTTAGCATTACTAAGTTGTATTATGCAATATATAACATATGAAGAATTTGCAAAACTCGATCTGCGAGTAGGAATGGTTGTGAAAGCTGAAAGAATCAAGGGTTTGACAAGAGTGATAAAAGTAGTTGTCGATCTTGGTACCGAAAAAAGAGAGCTAATAGTAGGTGGTTCGGAGTATTACGAGCCTGAATATTTTACTGAAAGAGCCGTTATAGTTGTTGCAAATATTGTACCAAAAAAAGTTGCAGGCATAGTGTCAAATGGCATGCTACTTGCCGCAGAAGTTAATGGCAAACCTATATGGCTAACAGTTACAGACGATGTCCCACCGGGAAGCAAGATATCATGAATGAATGATCATGCAATACCAGGAGTAAAACCAGTATGCTCCCTCTGTGCGTCATCCTCAGCAAAGCCTTGCCCAATCTCCAATTTTCGAGTGTTAATTTCGGTATTGATCATCCTGGCAATTACTTTTACTATGCTCTTTGCTGCTAGATGTTGAGGGACATTCGGATTGTCTATTTCTCCAAAAAGTCCCATACCTTCTATATTTCTCTTAGCAGCTATCCCAAGTACAAGTCCGTTGAACCATGTTATCGAGTTAACTTCATTTCCTAACCTCCCAATATTGTATCTGGTCATTTCCTTCAGTAGGTTTGCCGTATTAGCGGTACCATACACATTCGGCTCTTCAAGAACTTCCTTCCTCAGGTAACCTCCAGCCGTAAAAAGACGTTTCACATTTCCGTATCCCTGTACCGTATCGAGCAATAAATCACATAATTCGTATAGCTCATGAGTATCTTGAGGTTGCGTATCTCCAGTAAAAACAACGATCGAATTCTTCGTGTCCGCATAGATTCTGTATACATCTACATGCAGGTTTGCAATTCCATCTTCATGACTTACCCATGGCTTTTCGATAGACTCGATCTCCGCAAGGAGTTTTGTATTAAGCTCCTTTGCAAGAAAGTCCGATACTAATCCTCCGACTCTTCCCATGTCTGGCAGTGATGCTATAAGAATCATATTCCTCATCTTGATGCTTTCTATATGCTTCAGCTTCATCATTTCTTTAACCCGCTTGCCTTCTCTATATATGCAAGTATTCCTGTATAATCTAGTTCAGAAAAACCATTGATAGCAGCATCCCTGTAAAGCTTGTCTGCGAGTGAAGCCATAGGCAATGAAATGCCTAAGGCCAATGCAGCCTCATTTATTGTATCCAAGTCCTTCTTCATCATCTTAAGTGTAAAGGTTGCTTCAAAGTTGTCTTTTATCATCTTTGGACCTTTGTTCTCGCTCATGCCAGTTTTGAAGTATGTGGAATTCAGTATTTGTAGAAAGAGTTCTGGTTTAAGACCTGCCCCTTTTGTTAGTGTTATTCCTTCTGACAATGCAAGCGCCAACATTGCGATCTGCAAATTCAATGCTAGTTTCATAGCATGTGCAGTGCCATTGTCACCCAAGTAAAATATCTTATTTCCTATGTCATCAAAGACTTTCCTATGCTTTTCATAAACATCTCTACTTCCTCCCACCATCAATACTAGTTCGCCTTTTTCTGCAAGCTTAGGTCCACCCATGACCGGTATATCAAGCATAGTTACTCCATTTTGCATGAATCTTTTCGCTATAGTTCTTGATGCTATCGGATTAATTGTGCTCATATCTGCAACGGTCAAGCTATCATGCTTCCCATGCACTATTCCATTATTACCGAATCCAATTGTTTCAACGGCCATAGCATCTTTTACTACCGTTATCACCAAATCAGATACTTCTGCAAGAGCTTTCGGAGTTTCCGTTATTATTGCACCTAGACTTTTCAGCGATTCTGCCTTTCCTTGAGTCCTATTGTAAACAGCTACCTTGTGACCAGTAGTTAGAAGTCTTGTCGCAACAGCTTTTCCCATGACACCCGTTCCAATAATTCCTACTCTAGCGCTCATGCATTTGACTGGTATCATATATGATATGTGTTTTTCTCAATATTCATCTTGTTCTAACTTTGCAGAGGTAAGCATTGATAAGATATCATGGTTAACCATGCATGTTGGCAATAGTCGAAGATTTTGTGGAAAGCTGGTCGTATTGGGGCATTCTAGTATTGTTACTAGGGATGAATATCTCTCCAGTATTGATGCCTCCGAGTTGGTTGGTTTTGGCATCCTTTTATGTAGCATACCCTTCGCTTGATCCCTTATACTTGTCTTTTATAGGTGCTACAGGGGCAACAGCCGGGAGATTTCTTCTAACATACATAAGTTCGATAGGAAGGAGATTCATAAGCGAGCAGCGGAAAACAAGTTTAGACACGATTGGTAAATATTTGAAAAGTAAAAGATATGGATATTTTCTGATCTCATTCATATTTGCCATAGGACCATTACCAAGCAATGTCTTGTTCATAACTTATGGTATCATCAAGGCTAGAACTGTTGGAATGTTTGCTGGTTTCTGGTTGGGAAGGGTTGTGGCATATTTCGTAATGATATCTATCTCACCAGTTGTATTCAGGCCATTCATAGATCTCTTCACAAACCAGATTTATGGAATAATTCTGTTCGATTCAATCGGAATTCTTTCCGTGCTAGTATTTGCTTCTATTGATTGGCAGAAGTTAATTATAGACCGGAAACTTGTATTCATTAGACCCCGATTCAGAAAGTAGCCTTGCTAAAGTTGCCAGGTAGCATCCACTTGATTCTCACCATCTGGCATGGATACTAAATTTTAAATTGAGCATGAAATTAGTTTGTTAGCTATGCCCCAGCGATCAAAGGAAAGCTCGATGGAGCATAGCTGTGGCCTCCGTAGTATAGCGGTAGTATAGGGGACTGTGGATCCCTTGGCCGGGGTTCGACTCCCCGCAGAGGCCCTCTACCCTACTTTCCTCTCGAATATTGCTTCAGAAATATTGCATCTTTAAATAACAATATGATTCGAGAGAATCATGGAAGACCGACATATAATAGCAGTCTATTGCAGGTACCGCGATGACTATAAGATAAAAAATACAGGCAAGTATTTGCAGATGTTTCCAGAACATGTTATCAACAGGATAAAAAAGGCAAGCGAAGTGTACAAGCGTGTAATTTTATCTCATGCTGATAGCGAATACACAAGGTTAGTATTTTTCGGACATAAATCGGTAGAACCGCTCAAGCAGTATAGCAGGAGCATAGGTTTGCCAGCAGAGAAGATCGATCTTGACGATTGTAAGGATATAGCAACTATGGCGAAGAAGATCTGGAGTAGAGTTGAAAATAATAATGCTCTTCCAAGGGTTTATTTCGTGGTTTCCAACTGGCAGTGGATATATCTGGATCCATTAACTAGTATAAAGGATGACCGGTACAAGTTCTATTTTGAAGGTGCTATTGATGAACGTCATCCTGACGAAATAGAAATGGATAAGGAGATGGAGAAGGTTGCAAGGATAGAAAGGAGTGAAAGCAGTTTGGCAAGAATACTAGATAAAGTTGGTGCAGACTTGAGCGAAAATCTAAAAGGCTGATCACTATTTATAAAAGATACATGTGTCTTCGTTGATGCTAGATCTTTATAGCACTCTGCGAATGGTTGAAGATGAAATTGCAGAGATGAAGAAGCGACAGCAGACAGTTCTAGCTGGGTATCAGCAGCAGACTAGGGAGGATATCGTAAAAAAATTCGATGAGGGAGATCATACATTGTTACAGTCGGCAGAACAGAAGGTAATAGAGATCAACTCATTGAAACATAACACACCCTACTTGGTAACAAGTTCAAAAAAAGTGTCTTACGTCTCGGTAAGACGAGTGACTGATGAAAGCGGTCTTACGATTGAAATAGAGCCGATCATTTACCCAACTCCATTCAACCTTAAGTTTGTGTTTAATGAACCCAGTGTAGGATTATATGCCCCTTCTATGGAGAGGGGAATATTTTCCGTCAACACTGTTACTTCTATACGCGCTACGGATATTATACAAACAATAGAAGTTCCTGATCTTCACAGCTATCTTGACTTGTGGATCACACATAAAACTGACAATAGTTTTGTAACGAAATTGAAGACAATGCGCAAGAAAATTATGAATGCAGACAGTTCTACAGAATTACTGGTCGAATCGATGCTGGCAATGAGCTCACCTATGCCCCCAAGGCAGCTGATCTATCTGTGTGAGGATCATGATAGAGAGCCAACGCATAAACATGAAAAGACTGTGTCCCCAAGCGCTGTGAAGGAACTATTGAAACATCATTTTAAACTAAATTAGGAAACAACTTCAAAGTCTATATGGTTCCTTTTTAGGAATTTCATCATTCTCCGTCTGTGCTCATCGTCCTCTGTCTCCAGACTTAAAGTTACCTTTGCCTTGCCTACGGCAACATCTTGGCTCAAACGGTCATGCAACACCTCGACTATGTTGACTCTACTGGCAACTACGCTGTCAACCACGTTCTTCAACTCACCAGGTCTATCGACCAGTTGTATCGATATTTTCAGCATTCTGCCCGTTTCAAGTAATCCCTTCGACACTATTTGTCCAAGCAAATACATATCAACGTTGCCGCCGGTCAGTACTGTAACAACCTTCTTACCTTTGAACGGATTACCGTTAGACATGAGGTAAGCGAGACCAACGGCACCGGCTGGCTCCACTACTAATTTTGCTCTCTCCATAAGTAGGAACATAGTTTTTACTATTTCATTATCGCCAATAGTGACAACATCATCAATATACTTGTTCAGGATTTTATAAGTCAGTTCACCGGGATGCTTCACTGATATGCCATCTGCTATCGTTGACCCAATGCTTGCCTCTACGATTTTTCCCTTCTCTATGGACATCTTCATAGCCGGGAATGCTTTCGACTGAACCCCTATTACCTTCACATTGGGTTTCTTGCTTTTTACTGCAATCGCAACTCCAGCTGCTAATCCACCGCCACCAATTGGAAGGTATATAGCATCAATATCCGGCAAGTCCTCCAGAACTTCTAGTCCAATGGTTCCATTACCTGCTATAACGTGGGGATCATCAAATGCATGTATGACGGTTCTTCCTTGCTGCTTTGCAATTTCCTGGGCCTTGTCCCATGACTGATCGTATAGAATACCATGAAGGACAACATCTGCTCCGTAGCTTCTTGTAGCAGAAACTTTGGCAGGTGATGCGTTAACAGGCATTACGATAGTGCATGGAATCTTCTGCATGCTTGACGCATACGCAACACCCTGTCCATGGTTGCCCGCAGAGGCTGCTATGACACCATGCTTTTTCTGTTGGTTCGTCAGTGAATTTATCTTTACATAAGCACCACGGACCTTGAAGGCACCAGTTTTCTGAAACGACTCTTCCTTTAGATATAATTTGCAGTCAGTAAGCCTGCTGAAGGTATAAGAATACTCGAGGGGCGTTTTACGTACAACGCTTCGTAGAATCTTCCTAGCATTGATAATGTCCTGTAACGCAGTTTTCATTGCTCTTATGCCCAGGCACACTCAAATATAGTTAATGTACCATTATTTACCAAATTTTGAATAAATGAGATGAGGATCAGCCCGGATCCAGGAAATCTATAGGTTGCATCAGAAGTTTAACCGTTAAACGCCGATCTTATAGGCTATGAATTCGCATTAAATGTAGATGAAACTCTGGATCATAGCATCCGGCGGAGTAGCTGCTCTAGTTGTGGCGATTATCTTTGTGTCATTTCCTTCACAAGCAGTGTCAGATGTTGTAGCTAGTGAAGAAGATAATTCTAGTCCTTTGGTACCTCTGGAAAAGATAGTTTCGGGAGGGCCACCAAAAGACGGGATACCATCAATAGACAGTCCAAAATTCGTATCAACTGAAAAAGCTACATTTATGCAAGACGGCGATATGGTAGTAGGATTACAGCATAATGGGATATTGAAAGCATATCCATTGAAGATCCTCGTCTGGCATGAAATTGTCAACGATAGCATTGGAGATTTACCAGTTGCAGTAACTTACTGTCCTTTATGTTTCACGAACATGGTATTTGAAAGAACAATCGATGGACATGTGGTAGAGTTTGGAACTTCAGGAAAATTATACAATAGCAATTTAGTAATGTATGACAGATTAAGTGAGTCTTATTGGAGCCAGGCTATGGGAAAAGGTATTGTTGGGAAGTATTCAGGTTACGAGCTTAAACGTGTTCCATTTGATTTGGCTCTCTGGAAGGAATGGAAGGAAATTTATCCCAACACACTAGTGCTTTCTACAGACACTGGAAGCACAAGACCGTATGGGGCTGACCCGTATGGTGACTATTATACAACGCCACAGATATACTTCCCAGTAGCGCACAGAGATGATAGACTCGGTCCCAAAGAATTAGTAATGGGGTTGGAACATAATAACAGTTACAAGGCTTACAAACTTTCTGATATAGAAAGTCAACAAGTGATAAATGACTCGGTTGGAGAAAAGGAAGTAATGCTTCTCTCTCTTTACTCGTTCATGGCGAGAGCATACGACAGAACTCTCGAAGGAAAGATTTTGGAATTTCAAATAATCGATAACAAGTTAATAGATAAGGAAACAGGGAGTGAATGGAATTTTGAAGGTAGAGCAGTTTCTGGACCATTGGAGGGCAAACAACTTAGCAGGCTACCGGTAGATCCAAGTTTTTGGTTCTCTTGGGTAGCTTTTCACCCTGACACCAAACTATACCCGAACATATGACCTCTTGCTAATTAATCCAGCATGGCGCTAATTTCTGCAGGATATTCCCGTCATGGTTTAGGTGTCAGTTTCATCGCTGGAAATATGATTGGTGAAAAGATTCTTCACAAGAAATCTTACAGGATATTTTCGCTTACACAATTCCTCATCATTATAAAATATCTTTGAGAATATTAGCTCCTTTTTCCTAAAATTCTTATATTCCTTTAATTATGCGTATGCCTTCCTG
>JBHICO010000059.1:0-8297 GCA_046759645.1 Nitrososphaerales archaeon | reverse complement strand
TTAGAGGTTCTTTTTGAATTTCTCAACAACATTTCTGAATCTTTCACGTTCTTCCTGTGAAGGCTTTTGTACATTTGAGTTCATAATCCAATATCTTCCGTTATGATAACCAATCGGTGCTTTATCTGCATCATTGGATACCTCTAAAACTTCCCCTACAAACATAGTATGATCTCCTAAACTTAGTTCATTTAGCAATTTGCATTCAGCATTCAATGACGCTCCTTTTACCATAGGCGCTCTGATCTTGCTTGCATTATAGAATTCAAATCCAAGCTCCTTCAATGCATTAACCTTGTCGTACTCCTTGCCGCTGAAACCCCCAGCTACGCTTGACATAACTGACTGATCGGTAGCACAAAGGTTCACTCCAAATTCCTTCGTCTGTTTGATGTTGTCGTGAGTAGCATCATGTGGTCTAACACAAATAGCAATCAATCCGGGACTGTATGATATATGATGTGTCCATTCGCATGCCATTACATCAGGTCCAAAAGGACCATCAGTTGTGATTAAACCTACATTTGTTATAAATTTTTTTGACCCTCCATCTCCCCATGGCAAGTCCATAGATTTTCACTCCTTCCTTGGCTCACAACTTTTCAAATAACTATTTCCCGAAGAATCCTGAGACCTGTACTGTGACGAATCCAGCGCGATTATTGTAATCTTCCTTTGTAGGGTTAATCATCAATTGGTGATGTCCTACAGTTAATGGCGGTGTGATAAAAGTATGAGAGCCTAGCTTCTTCTTTGATAGCTCAACAGGTTCCAAGTCATAAAATACTGTCATGCTATCTGGATCGATAAAGTCACCATATCTATCGCTGGCTCTATTATCCATCTCTATAAAATTGATGAATATCACCGCCTGATCTCCTTCGCCGTACAGATTCTTGTCCGAGGCAACAAGTGTAATCATATCCTTCAGTTTTACAATGATGATTATCTTACCTGATTGTGAAGATCCATAATTGTCATCACCTTCAAACCTTACAAATATCGTTAAAGGTTCATCGATCACCTTAGTGAAGGTTTCTCCAACTGGTTTATTTTCAAAAAAACGTGCCTTCCATGTTGCCTCGAATGAACCATCATCTGTTGTGACAGTCGATGTGAGCAGTTTCGTAGTAGTAGATGAAAGACGGTAGATGTTTATCTCTGCATCGGGAAGACCTGTTCCTCCCTCATCTGTAAGGATGCCTGTGAATGTCACAATACTACCGACAACAAATGGTGCGTTACACTGAAGTGTGTTTATGCATTCCGGCAGTAGATCTAGTGATAGGAGGGAAGGCTTTGGTTTGGGATGCCCGACTAGATGATTTGCAAACGCTGGTGTGATGATCGATGTTAACAAAAAGATACCTAATATGAGTGCCAAGAACTTAATCTGCATATCCCAGCTATGTCGTGCAGGGTATTATATTTTCTGGTGTGTAAGATAACCATACAAAATAAATTCTTACATATGACTATCGCTAAACTAACAGCATGGTTGAAAAGGTCAAAGAAGTTATGAGGAAGGATGTGGCTAAGATCGAAGCTAATAAGACAGTTCTTGATGCAGCTCGGCTTATTACGGAAAAGCGTGTTGGATGCGTTATAATCACCTCTGGTATTAGAAGTATAGGCATAGTGACAGAGAGAGATCTTGTATCTAGGGTTCTAGCAGAACCCTTTGATCCGTCAAAAGTCTTGGTCAAGGACATTGCAACCACACCACTCTTCTGGATCTCGCCAGAACAGACGATAAAGGAAGCAGCGGAGCTTATGGTGAAGTATAGGATTAGGAGACTTCCAGTAATAGAAAAAGATGCATTAGTTGGTATAATTACAGCCAACGATTTGGCTAGTACGATAGCTGATAAGGAACAGGATAAGGAATTGATTGCAAGGGCTCTGACGAGGAATAGGCCTCCTCCACACGGAATTTATGGTTGAAAATAGATGAACCGTAGAAGGAATGAAAACTTTTCTGTTTAGCGATGGTTCTAGCTGAAGAAAACAATACTTCTAAAAACTGAACATCTAAACTTGCATAAGAAAACTATTCCAGTTTTTCTTTAATGCAGCTTAGCATAGGCGTTTCAATATCTTCTATTCCTTTATGTATCAAGGATTTTGGAAGCGGTTTTAGCAGGCCAAAGGTTTCAACTTTTGCATCTATTTGGATTTTAGTCCCATCCATAGGGGAAATAGTAATACCCATTGTAATTTTGAATGAGGATCCTATTGATGAACCTCTCACACCGATTGTCAAACTCTCTTTTTCTCTAAACTGTTTAATTTCAGACTCTATCTTAAATCTGCCTTTAACAAAAGAGAATGGCGGTTTTATTTTCCCTCTAAACTTCGTGGGTGTTTCTATCTGCAACTTCTCTAATCTTGGCATACAACTAGTTACTTCCTTCAGATCTGTTAGGAAATTCCATACCTTTTCAACGTCTGAATTTATCACATACTCTTTCTTAACCTCTATCAGCATAGATATCTTGAAATAAGCATATGGGAGTAAAAATAATTTGTGGGAGAAGGAGAGCAGATACTCAAAGATGTAAATGATTTCTGTGAGAAACTCAGGCCAACAGAGGATGTTTGTTATTTAGAACACAAGTTTAATGCCCAGGCTATACCATTGGCAAAGGAATTCAATATTCTTGGTTTGCCAGTGCCAAAAGAGTTTGATGGTAGGGGAGCGGACAATCTCATATTCATTAAAGCTTTGGAGAGGATTGGCATGGAGGGTAGCGGTATAAGGACCATTTTTTCCGTGCAGAGCTCTCTTGCACAAAAAACATTGATGAAGTTTGGTACAGATGAACAAAAGGAAAGATACTTGAAACCTTCTGCTAAAGGTGAAATTATTTTTGCATTTGCTCTAACAGAACCAGAGGCTGGTAGCAATCCCTTAGAGCTTAAAATGACTTTTAAAAAAGATGGTGATTTCTACGTTCTGAATGGCACCAAATATCTCATATCTAATGCAAATATTGCTAATGCAATAATCGTATTTGCAAAAGGCATCAACAATGGTATGAGTGCTTTTATAATTGACTCAAACGGGAAGGGCATAGAAATGGAGGAACTCGTATCCAAGATGGGTACGCCGACAACCAATACTGGAATGTTTGAATTAACGGATTACAGAGCTCCTAAAGAAAGCATTCTGGGCAAGGAAGGCGCTGGATGGGAGATAGCAAAAGAAGCCTTGATTGATGGAAGGCTTGGAGTTGCAGCAGGATGTGTTGGGAGCATAAAAGATTGCTTGATAGAAGCTGTCAGATATTCAAAAGAAAGAAAGCAATACGGGAAGCCTATAGCAAAGCATCAGTTGATTCAGGAACACATAGTAGCAATAAAGGTTCACCTAAGTGCTTCAAGAATGATGGTGAGAAAGGCAACTAGACTGAAAGATAAATTTGATAAAAATCCTGACGACATGGAATTGATGAGAAAGACTGATCTAGCTGTTGCTGAGGCTAAACTGTTTTGCGCAAATACAGCTTATGATGCTGCCGACAGAGCTGTGCAGATCTTTGGTGGCAGGGGATGGTCTTTCTTGTATAGGCCTGGTAGGCATCTCGTTGATAACAGGGTATGTAGAATATATGAGGGCTCAGATGAAATAATGAAATTAAAGATTGCTGCAGGTATTCTAGGAGCGGAATATAAAGCCTATAATTAAGATCTATTTAATTCTCTTTAAGGTTCAACTATTGATGTTATTTATTATAGCAAGCTAGACGCTCAGGCCGTGAACTGACTTTTCATAGGATAACAACTCAAAGTTAAGGTGCAACTCTTTGGCATATCTGTATGATTCTAAGATCTCTTCATTAGTGGGAAGTCGAGAGATCTCTTGATAACGACTATCATATTTTGCTGACATCGGGTCACAGAAACTATCGGGATGATATTGATCCATAATATTCACTGGTACTTCAGGCATATTCTGCTCTATCCATTGTAACACTGGCTTGGTGCAGCACTCTACATGTGCAGGCATTATCAGATGGCGGATAACTATATCATCACCCCATTCATGCACAACCTTAAGATTATTTGTTATAGTTTCCCAGTACCAAGGAGTTCTTGATATATTGATAGCACATTTTCCTGGACCGAACTTAAAGTCTGGAAGCCATACGTCAATAAGTGTACGAAGAATCTTCAAGGTCTCTAAACTCATGAAGAAGTTTGAATTCCAGAGCTGTGGTGCATTAAACTCGCCATTATAGAAAGCATATTCGGAATTCATGCTCCACTTTTCAAAATAATCAGAGTTTGCAGATTCAATATACCGAAGGTTAGTGCGATCTGGCTTCTGGAAAGAGTCAATCAAACTTATAGCTTCGACAATATTATGCAGATGTATTGTAGGTTCTCCACCAACCCAGTTTATGTTATGACAGCCCTCCATCCTAAGCTGCCAGGCCATCAATGCTAGCAATTGAGGAGTCATTGGTATGCCATTATCCTTATCTTGGCTTATATCGCCATTCTGACAAAAACTACAGCGCATATTGCAACTTGTGAAGAATATCGTGCCAGAGCCTACTGTGCCCCTAATGGGAAGCTCTTCGCCAAGATGATGAAAATAGGTGCTTACTCGTGAGGTTGATTCCAACTTGCATGCTCCGTATTTTGTTGCCTTGGCCCTGTCTACTTTACAGTTCCAGCGACAAAAGTTGCAGTGGGTGAGCATACGCTTTACAAGTTCGACGTTTATGTCCATCAAGGATGTATTATTAGCCTTGGGAAGATCTGCTAACTTTACTTGCGCTGTTTTGATGCTCCTCCACATCTGTAGAAAGATCTGAATTAGTTGGTCATGCTCTAGCCAGAGCTCGTCTTCAGTAGCATGCTTAATGTCTAGATCAGTGGTTATACGCTTGGAAATTAGATACTTTGCGGGCATATTGTTGGTAGATACTGCAAAGTACCATGGGAGTTCTGGCTTCAAAGTATCCCATATCTGTAAAGATTGGAACCTCTTAACATCTTTTGGTACTGATTTCATCATTATCAATTAATGCGATTCGCTAATTTATGGTATTTGTTTTAACGATATGTGGTTAGTGCTCTTTAGAAAGTGGGTCTTGAGACGTAGTATCTTTTCAACTACGCGTCCAAGTTGTTACAATAAGCTAGAAAACGTTGCCCTGGTAGAAAGACAATATGACGAGTGCATCTCAAAATTCTTATCTTCAATGGGGTTTAAGTGGTGATTATAATGCAGCAAGCCCCCCATCTACCATTAATTGAACGAGCTGAAAAATATCAGAAAGGAACAGCTATCATTGCCGGCGAAGGTGTCTTTACTTACCAGCAGTTGCTAGAATCATCAGGCAAAGTGGCTTCATATCTGCTCGATCGTACAGATCATCTAAAAGAAAAGTGCGTGGCCTTTTTAACACCGGTAGGATTTCATTACGTTGCAACACAATGGGGTGTATGGCGTGCTGGCGGCATAGTTGTTCCTCTGTCTCCATTACATCCTACACCAGAGCTTGAATACTTCATCGACAATTCAACCTCAAGTATAGTTGTTGTCCATCCAGTTTTTGAGGAAAAACTTCGCCCTTTAGCAAAGGATCGTGGTTTACGTTTTATCCTTACCACAGATGCACTAGGTGCTGATCAAACTGATCTCCCAAAAATAGATGTAAACAGGAGGGCCATGATCCTTTACACAAGTGGTACTACTAGTAAACCCAAGGGTGTGGTAACAACCCATCAAAACATTCAGGCTCAAGTAACAAGTCTGGTTGAAGCCTGGGAATGGAGATCAGATGATCATATTCTTCATGTCTTGCCACTTCATCATGTACATGGTATCATCAATGTCTTGACCTGTGCACTATGGGTTGGTGCCATATGCAAATTCCTTCCGAAGTTTGATGCAAAAGAGGTTTGGTCCTCTATTACAAAGGGCAACCTCACTTTGTTTATGGCCGTCCCTACAATCTATGAGAAGCTCATCAAATTCTGGCAAGATTCTAGCACAGAAGAGCAGAAACTCATGTCAAATGCATGTTCGAAATTGCGTCTCATGGTTTCTGGTTCTGCAGCTCTACCAGTTCGTACACTTGAAGAGTGGAAGAAGATTAGTGGTCATATTCTGTTGGAACGATATGGCATGACGGAAGTAGGTATGGCTCTATCGAATCCATTGCACGGTCAACGAAGACCAGGATATGTTGGCACACCATTACCTAACGTAGAAGTAAGACTGGTAGATGATAACCACAATTTAGTAGGGGACGGCATAGAGGGGGAGATTCAAGTCAAAGGACCAGGAGTATTCCTAGAATATTGGGGAAATGCAGAAGCTACGAAGAATGCTTTTGATGATGGTTGGTTCTGTACAGGTGACATTGCTATCAAAGAAGATGGAATTTACCGGATACTAGGTAGAAGCAACATAGACATCATCAAGACAGGAGGCTACAAAGTATCTGCTATAGAAATAGAAGAAGTGCTCAATAATCATCCCCTTATCAAGGCATGTGCTGTCGTTGGTATCAAAGATCAAGAATGGGGAGAGCGAGTCTGTGCTGCCCTTGTACTAAAAGATCAAGCGAATCTTACGTTAGATTCATTACGTACATGGGCCAAGGAAAAACTAGCACCATACAAGATACCAAAGCAGATCCTGATAGTAGATGATTTTCCGCGTAATGCATTGGGTAAGATAATCAAACCATATGTGATTGAGATCTTTAAATCAAAAGAACGGATGCTATAATACCATACATATCATGGAAAACATAACAGTTCAACAATCTTACACTACAATCGTTACGACTGTGTTGAGCTCTTATTTGTTGATAGTTAGTCAATGAGTCAGCATGACAGAGCTTTAATATCGTCTCATTACATATATGGACGTGTTTCAGCAGTTGAAGAAGACCGCAGTTGTTCTATGCGTATTATTATTTGCTCCAATTACTGTATATGGTTACGCCTCTACTATTGATGTCTTGAATGCGAATTGGAAATCAAAAACTCTTACTGTATGTATTGTGAATAATGCGGAAGAGCAGTATGAAGATCTGTTTATTGATGCTGTAAACACATGGAGCCGATCATGGCCATATCTTAATTATAATTTTGGAGACCCAGACATTGATAATTGCAATATCAAGGCATTCATAGTAGTAGCATATGCTGATTTGACAAGCAAAGGCCATGCAGGTGAAACTCATACAACATATCAGATAGGTGGAGGAATAATAAAGTCCGATATACTGATTCCGACAGAACAGGAACGTAAAGATGGAAGTACCGTTAGAGTTACGAGTAAATCATTTCATAGAGTCGCACAACATGAATTCGGCCACTCAATTGGGTTAAGGCATGCTTTGGATGAGAATTATGTGGAACCAGTTGACATAATGGCTCCTATCTTAGCACCTGATGATAAAGTGATGTTAATCTCCAGCAACGATATTGACGTATTAAACAATCTTTACAACGTAGTAACAGAGTTCATTCCGCCTGAAGAGCCAGTAATCGAACCCTTGCCCAGCCCAACACCGTTACCACAAGTGCTGCAAAAAATGCGGATCAATATCGAGAGAGCAGTATACTACAACAATGAGACGCTAAAGTTCACTGTAGTACCACCTGCCACAGTTAGCGGTATAGAAGCTAACATCATATTGTATCCACCAGGAAGCAGGGATGGAACCGTACTGCATGAAGCGCCTGATCGCAATGGCATCATAAATGTTGAAGTTCCTCTTCAAGACAAAGCATTGGGAATTTGGAATGTGAAAGTGAGTTATGTTTCATGGGTCAGTGAATCAGCTTTTGCCCTTAAGGATGCAGGATCTGTAACTGAGATCGAATCTGTGGGTGATGAATTCTCGATTAAAGTTGACAAATCACAATATTCGCTTGGCGAAGCTGTCGCTGTCTATGGCACAGCACCTAAACAATCTGGTTGGTGGTTAGAGGTACTAGATTCGAATGGAAGATTATTTACACAGATTGATATTTCGTCCATGAAGTTAAAGTCTGACGGTACATACGAAGCGATCTTTACATTAGTTGGAGATCCGGTCAAATCATTAGGAATATGGAAAATAAGAATAATGGAAGATAGCGATCCTACAGTGGAAAAAAAGAGCGTAACATTAGATGTCGTGGCACCTATAACTGAAGACTTTTTGACATATGAGAATGTTACTCATGGAATAAAAATCAAGTATCCTGTTGATTGGGAAAATGAGGAAGTAGGAGAAGTTGCAGGAACACTGATCGTTAGGTTCTGGTCACCATTGGCAGGA
>JBHICO010000058.1:0-8410 GCA_046759645.1 Nitrososphaerales archaeon | reverse complement strand
GAAACAAAAACGAAAAATTATTAGCTAGATTCCTTTTGTGTCTGTGCTTACAGACATGTGACTGGTATGAAGACGCCATACGAATCCTATGACACAACTTTCCAAAGGTCAGAATGCAGAGACGAGATCCCACAACATACGATAATTTGTTCATAGATTACTAACTGGAACGGAAAAGAATGCTAATGATAATTTACTCATATTTGTTTTGCCAATGTATTTTAAGTAAAGCCTATTTATTATAACGGGCAAATTGGCAGTTGAAATCGAGTTCATACGGACTATTATAGCGATCTGCCTCTTTCTCTTTGCTGCGAAGCTTTTAGCAGAAGGATTCCACCGTGCGAAATTACCTATAGTGTTAGGAGAGTTACTAGCTGGTATAATAATTGGGCCATTTGCCCTTGGAGGGCTGCCATTGTTCAATGGCGAGCCATTGGTGGTGCTTAACGAATCAGTACGTGTAATTGGTGAAATAGGCGCTATAGTAATACTCTTCATCGCAGGAATGCATGTAACGCCAAGAGAATTTTTCAAGGGGGGAGTAGCTTCCTTAACAGTTGGCTCCATAGGTGTAGCCGTACCATTCTTTGTTGGTTTCTATGTTTTTTCTATCTTTGGATTCGAAGCATTGCAAGCAATGCTCGTTGCTACAGCACTTACAGCGACAAGTATTGCTATATCAGTACAGGTACTGTCGCATCTAGGAAAGTTGCAATCAGCAGAAGCAAGACTGATCTTGGGTGCTGCCATAGTTGATGATATACTTGCACTTGCTGTACTGTCCGTAGTTACTTCTATGGTTCAAACTGGTGTTACAGTGGACCCAATAGAAATAACGTTTCTTATATTGAAGGTCCTTGGAATATTCGCAGCACTGCTTATTGCATCGATCGTTATCTTGCCTAGGATAATTGCAAAAGCAGATCTTTGGAAAGCAAAAGGTAGTGTAGAAGCCGTAGCTACTGCAGCATTCTTCGGTCTAGCTGCGCTAGCAGCGTCTGTGGGACTTTCCCCAATAGTCGGTGCATTTGCAGCTGGCATGGCATTGGCAAGCACCCCCATTCTGAAAAGACTCGAAGAATATGTTGGCAAGTTGGAATTTATTTTCGCACCATTATTCTTTGCAATTATTGGTGCACAGGTAGATCTTACGGGAGTTAATTTAAACGTCTTGTTGCTTGGGGGTATCCTAATTGGAATAGCAATAGTGACCAAGATAGTAGGTTGTGGTTTCCCTGCCATGCTGTTCTTAAAAAACAAAGACAAATCAATGAAGGTAGGAATTGGAATGGTTTCCAGAGGGGAAGTAGGGTTGATCGTTGCAGGTGTTGGTGTTACATCGGGGATATTGACAGGTGATATCTACACCGTAGTGATTTTGATGGTTGCAGTTACGACAATCATAACACCACTCTTGCTGAAGTGGAGCTATAGAAAGGAGGAAGTTATAGACAAGAAGTGATTGTGGTTTAACAGTTAAAAAGTTACTAGACAGATGTCTATAACAGTCAAGTTGCAACTTTACTTTGTTACACTCTTCGATTAAAGAAACGATTTATGCTTTCTATAAAAGGTGCTAAAATTTGGCAAAATTTGCTCCACTTCCACCCGCTCCTGTCCTCATGACTTGCTTTGGTCATTGCGGCATAGGCTTGGGAGCTGAATCGTACAGAAGGCTCCTACTCGATGTTGGCGCAGATCCATTGAAACCCGTACTTCATGGTGAGAAGGAAGAGTCTAAGGTTTTGAAGAGATATGGTAGTACAATTCTAAGGTTCCCCACCTCATATAATGGAGGCGAGATCCCACTAATCCCAAGGGCTTTGCTTGTAGACTTGGATCCACGAGCAGCTAATCTCATTCTTCAATCTTATCCAGATCTTTTTGCATTGAGAGATAAGCATGTGATCCATGGTTCAGGTGGCGCAGCAAGGAACTGGGCTGAGGGAAGGACAAGATTCATGAAGGAAGTATCTACTAAAATGGATATTCAGAAGCAACTAGCATCACTCTCACCAGAACCTGTTAGAGGGTTCACCGTACCTTTTGCAATGGGCGGTGGAACTGGTAGTTCATTTGCAAGCGCTTTCATACAGTACATCAAGGATACTGGTGCGCCTGCAACATTAGCTACTATAGGTCTGTTGCCAGAATTTGGATGGGACCCGGTTATATTCGAGGCAGCAGCAGTGAACATAGTCATGAACTTAGAATACCAGATAAAATTTTCGGACTGTTCCATACTTCTGGATAACAAAACCCTTCGACAGTTGGAGCATAAATTCAAACACAAGCTGGAGAAGCAAGAATCGATAATAGACGATCTGCCCAAAGAGCATGAGGTAGGATGGAAGGACTATAGGGGTATGAATCTAGTAGCAGCCAATGCGATCTCCATGTTTATAGCTTCATTCGCAAGAGAGACAGAGTGGGATATGTCCAACTATAGGACATGGCTCGCAACAAAACGTCCAAAATTCGCAGTTCCATGGGTTATACCACTTGTGCCTGATGGTGGTCATTGGAATCCATTAGATGGCAAGGGTAATACTATGGAAGGGATTATGGAAGCAGTTCATCGCAGGGAAGACGCGCTTTTGTTCGATATAGATGAAAATGTAATAAAGGATAAGGGAAGTCCAAGGGACTCTTGCTGTGCCTTGGTTAAGGTGAAGGGCGAGTTCGACATGAAAGAAAGAGAGGCACTAAAGTCAGTGATAAAGGACCGCTTCAATATCGACGATTCAAGGATGATATTTGTTAAGATACCAATAATGGAAAATGAACCTGCAAATGTTACAATACTGATCAACACGAGAGCTATTGGACAGAAAATACTTGAGATTGCGACAGAGGCGGAGCACTCATGGGATTCATTCAGGGAAGAGTATGCAAAGTGGGGGTTGACAAACGAAGAGTTCAAGCAAAGTCTGATGGATGTAGTTCATCACTTCAGTTAAAGTGAAGCAGAATGGTTGACTTCCTTTTTCTGGAAGAACTTGCTGGAAGGATCAAGACAAATAGGCATCAACTCTTACAAGTTGATAATGAGTTATCAGAAGTAAATGCAAAGATGCATGAGCTCCCATTAAGGAGTGCGACAGAATCAACTTTTGCAAAAATGATCGGCACGGAATATCATGATGAGGTAGGCGCTCTTGAAAGTGTCAAAGAGAAACTCGTCATGCAGCGTGATACGCTTGCTGATAATATCAACAATGATATGGCTACGTTCATCACAGAAATAACTTCATCAGATCTTATCATCCCTATAGAACCTACACCAAGGTCTAATGAAGGGAATACAATTTACACATATAGGAATGGTGCAAAATTCAGCAATATATTCGACATCCTGAGTGAACTACTAGGACTGAGTGCACCGTTAGTAGTGAAGGATGTGATGCTCTCCCCCTCAGAGATCGTAGTAAAGGTCTCTGACGAGTTTGAGGCGAAGAAGAAGTTCATAAACAGCATAAGCGAAGTTCAAAAAACATTATCGATAAAGAAGCGATGACAAAGTAAGACTATTAACAGAGACACTTAATTTTACTTCAAATGCAAAGACGCCGAAGGCCTCGTTCACAGCAAAAGTTGGTGATTGCTATAGCTGGTGGTATAATTGTACTTATAATTGCTATAAACGCCCTTCTAATGAGTCAGATATCGGTCAGCGATCGCTATCTTATGGAATTGCAATAAATTTCAGATCAATCAAGGGTAATCACACAATATTATGAAGATTCTATTGGAAAATGGGAGAAGGGTATTATAGACGACGTTGAAATGCTTCAGATCACAGACAACAATCTAGAACAGTTGTATTCATTATTATCCCGACTGAAAGCTCTGGAACCTTCAGAAAAGTTCAAGGAAGGACATGAAATGAGTGTTTTATCATTGGAGTATGAATTGCAGAGCAACAAACACATGCGGAAGTACGTTGAAACTGGTGATCAAATGGAGTATGAAAAGTCCTCAGAGCTCCTTCAGCTTGCATTTAATTATGAATCAAGGGCATTTGCAGCATTTGCAAGGACTGACAAAGATTCGTAGAAAGAATGAAAGTGGAAAATTTTCATCAATTGAAATACAGCTATCAAAGGCATCGAAAACCATTAAACATAGCTCATTTAAGCTATTCATAAAATATCGTGTGGCTCAACATTAACCCTTTTATTTAATGTCATGCTTATTCAATCAATGTCTGTTGATAGTGAAGATGCCCTAAGATCATTGCAACGTGAAAAAACCTCACATCAGGAGTTACCATATTTAATACATGCAAATACATACGTACCATATCTGCAGGGAAGACGTGGTCACACTATCACAGCAATAGAGCTGAAAATATGGGGATGGAAGATAGGACTTGTAAAAAATAACAAGGAAATCTATATAGCTGCTAGGAAAGGTGAAGAGAAGTGGCTTATACAGGTAATTAGCACAAACATGAAACTGTCCGATGCCTTTAGGAAAGTGAAGTTTGAAATAAATGAAGAACTTGAAATATTGGCAGAAGAAAATGGCGCGCTTCCTGTAATAGCACTTGTCGCATTGGACAGCGCTTCTTTGATATCTGCTAAGACCCTTGCTGGTTTGTCTCTAGGCTAAGATGCAAATAGAAAAGTGAATATGTTACCGTTTATTGTTATTACATGTGGACGAAAGACTTAGAGGTATAATCTCTGCTAAGATAAATGATGTTGTTAACAAATCGGATGAAATTGTAATGATAACTGGGACACTAAAGAAACTTATAGATAATGAGGAACAGACTGCTTTTGGGATAGCGTTAGGTAGAGTGTATAACGCATTTCATTACCAGACTAGACGCATCCTAAAACGAAATGCCACAGAAGAGGAATTTAATGAATTCGTAGAGATCTTGTCAAAAAGGACTGAAGAGATCAAGATTGCGTTGAGGGAGCATATTAAAGAAAATAAAATTTAATGCAGCTAACTTGGCATTTCTATTTTCATATAGCTATTTATATTAAAATATAATAGTGCATATTATTGGGTTCTACTGTTGATAGCAAGAAGCGAGAGAGAAAAGATACGGACTCAAGGGAAGATACTAATGAAAAAGAAACAGAGAAAGGACTTGTGAACAAAGACATACCTGATGATATAATAGATGTTATCACTGAAGAAATGTCATCCAAGAGGATAGTTGACACTCAGACGTATATTTCAGAAACACAAGCAAGAGTTTGGAAGGCCTTGAAGAGAGGCTTGCAGTTCGAAGCTACAATTGACAGATCTGACCGTTTCTTGCGCAGGCATGTTAATACAAAAAGGAGATTTGTTGTGCTTGTGGCTGATCTTGTGGGGTCTACAACAATGATCAGAACGCTTCCTGTAGAGAGACTCGCTAAAATAATACAGGCATTCAGTCAGGAAATGTCCTTCACAATTTCCAATTTCGAGGGATATGTGTTGAAGTACGTAGGGGATGCTGTAATAGCCTACTTCCCTGCTGATACGGGCTTCTACATCGCTTGCGACACAGCCTTGAACTGTGCTCGCTCTATGCTAACGATTTTGGAACAGGGAATAAATCCGGTTTTACACCAGTATGATTATCCTGAATTAAACCTCAAGATAGGAATAGATGCTGGCGTACACTCCGTAATACAGTATGGTCAAGCTGAAACGTCCCATGTGGATATTCTGGGCTATGCTATAAGTATGGCATCAAAAATAAACGCGTTTGCACAGCCAGATCAAATAGTAATAAGTGAGACCATGTACAAAGGCATACATCCATCTATCAGAAGTAGGTTTTCTGAAGTAGAATTAGATTCTAGCTGGAATTATACAGATGAGAACACTGGCGAAATCTATCGGCTATACGCATTTGATGGATAGAGATATAAGCAGATTTCTCCGAACTACGTGAATGGTCAACCAGCGCGCTATCTTTTCTATTCTTGCGATTTCAATACTTACTACGATTCCGTTTATGCAGGCCTACAGCCAAGTTGATTTACTCCTAGTAAATGAGATAGAACTTAATCCAGAAGGTCCGGTTTCAGGTAATCAGTGGATAGAGCTCTACAATCCGGGCGATGTTTTGTTGGATCTTACTGGTTTTCTGATAAAGGGCACTCAACTCGGTAGGACTATACAGGTCTCACAGGGCTTAGTGATAGAACCTAATGGGTATATTGTAATAACCTTCCAAAGCAGGGTGTTATCGGAACGGGCAGAATCTCTTGTTCTGTTAACTTCGGATTCTGTTGAACTTAATAGAACACCCATCCTTTCAGATGAGGCAGATGATGACAGAACATGGCAGAGATTTCCTAATGGCGTACATACTGATACTATGAGGGACTGGCATTTCAGAAACTCTACATTTGGCATCACAAATGGCCTTCCTGTGGCAAGGCCCAACTTCACATTGTCAGATCCCATATTCATCGATCAAACGGGAAATAAGCTCGATTCATTTGTGGAGGGTCAGATGATTGGAGTAAAGTCTGAAATTGTAAACATGTTAGATGAAGAACGCTCCTTCGCATACATTATACAGATCAGGGACGAAGAAGGATTCCCGTTATTCATTGCCTGGATTGAGGACATCATTATACTACCTAATAAAACTATCAAGCCTTCAATATTCTTTTTTGGAGAAACTAAAGGCGAGTATAGTGTTGATGTGTTTGTATGGCGGAGTATGACATTGACCGATCCCCTAACCCCACCGGCACATGGTTTGATACGAGTTGCAGGTTAAAGCATGGTATAATTTATTTAACTGTGTTAGGATCATGGGTGACGTTGGGCATAAATGAGCTATGACATTTTTCTCGCTCCCAAGTCTATTGCCGTTGTAGGCGCATCAGAAAAAGCTGGTACTGTTGGTAAGGCTATAACATCAAATATCTTGAAGGGTTACAGAGGTGAGGTTTATCCCATAACACCTTCACATGAATCAGTTTTTGGGAAGAAAGCCTACAATAGCGTTATGGAGGTTCCTAGCAGTATAGATCTTGCAGTAGTGGTGACTCCCGGTAAGATCGTGCCAACAGTTATGGAAGAATGTGGGAAAAAAGGGATCAAGGGAGCGATCATAATCACTGCAGGATTTAAGGAAATAGGAGGTCAAGGCGAGGTCTTGCAGAATCAAGTGGCAGAGATCAGCAAAAAATACGGAATAAGGATTATAGGACCTAACTGTTTGGGTGTAATGAATCTCTCACCACAAACTATGATGAACTCGACGTTTCTCAAGATTACGCCTAAGACTGGCAATATTGCGTTGATATCACAAAGTGGTGCTATTTGTGCCGCACTTGTGGAAGACGCGATTGCCCAGGAAATAGGGTTCTCTGCCGTGATAAGTATTGGGAACAAGGTGGATATGAATGAAACAGACCTGCTTGCGATGCTCGAGAATGATGAACAGACCAAGGTTATTGTAATGTATCTAGAAGATATCAGTGATGGTAGAAGGTTTATAGATGCATGTAGAAGAATTACCAAGGAATCGAAGTACAGGAAACCTATATTGGTGCTTAAAGCTGGGCGCACTCCTGAGGGTGCAAGGGCAGCTATGTCGCATACAGGTGCCCTCATGGGAGCAGATGAAGTATATGACGCAATATTCAAGCAATCTGGTGTTATTCGTGTTGATGGTATGCAGGAGCTCTTCGATTATGCGACTGCATTTGCAAAGCAACCACTTCCTGGAGATGAGATTGTGATTGTTACCAACGCTGGGGGGCCAGGAATAATTTCTACCGACTCGCTTTCTAAGTACGGGTTGAAGATGGCTGACATCGAAAGTATAAGACCAAAGATCAACCAGATGATACCATCATATGGTTCATCCCTTAACCCCGTTGATATCGTAGGAGATGCCGATTATGCAAGATTCGAGAATGTATTATCTGAAGTTCTTAATCATCCAAAGTGTGGAGCTGTTGTAGTAATGTGTACACCATCTGCGACTCTGGACTATGATGGTCTTGCCCGTGTTACTGTAAAGATGTCAAAGAACAAAGGTAAAACGATACTTGCAAGTCTAATGGGTCTTGCAGAGGGAACAGAAAATAAAAGAATACTGTCTGAAGGCGGAGTTCCACATTACGTGTATGCAGAGCTTGCTATCAGGACCCTAAAATCTATGTATGATTACAAGGCATGGTTAAAAATACCCAAAAGTGGAATAAAGTCATTCAAGGTAGATGGCGAAAGCGTTCGGGAACTTTTCAAAAATATAAAGAAACAGAACAGAAGTCATCTCATTGAAGAGGAAGGATACGAGGTCCTTAAGGCATACGGTTTTCCGGTGCCAAGGAGTATTTTAGCAAAAGATGAAAATGAATGTGCAAAGGCTGCCCAGGAAATAGGCTACCCAGTTGTTATGAAGATAGCATCACCAGATATAATACAT
>JBHICO010000057.1:0-8423 GCA_046759645.1 Nitrososphaerales archaeon | reverse complement strand
ATGCATACTCTCTTATTATATCTGATAACGAATTAACATTGTAGGTTTTTGGTATGGCTATTATGATCTTTATCTTGCCATATCCAAGGTCAAAAAGTACTTTCACATCAGCATTTGTCTCTTCAATCCAGTCCTTGCCTGTTATTCCAACATCATATAGCCCTTCTTGCACAAACGTAGGGATCTCCTGAGGTCTTATCAACTTCAGCAAAACTTCTGGATCGTTAACTGTTACTCTGTAAGTTCTTCCCTTGCCATGCACGTTGAACCATCCCTGCTCTAGAAACCTAAAGGTAGGCTCTTCTATACTACCCTTCGGGATAGCAAATCTAACGTTTACCATATCTAGCAAAGCATGGAAACAATTTGGGTTATATGTATTTGGTGATCTCAGAAGTGTCAGCAATTGTAGATAGGCCGTTACTTTTACTCATGTGGTTTGCATGACAAATTTACCGACTATTTTCTACTTGTGTTTCCTTAAAGCCTTAAGAACTTCCTTAGCTCTCTGTGTCGTTAGGTTACCCTCCTCCGCGATCTTTTTAGCAACTGCGTCGACTAACTTTCCTTCTGCACCAGACAACATAGCAATATTTTTTGCATGCAACCTCATATGACCCTTCTGTATCCCTTCAGATACTAATGCGCGCAACGCTGCAAAATTCTGTGCGAGACCAACAGACGCCATCACATATGCGAGCTCCTGAGCTGTTTTAACACGCATAATTTTCAAACATGTTTTTGCTAATGGATGCACTGAAGAGACACCACCAACTATGCCAACAGCCAAAGGCATTTCTATGTTACCTACGAGATCTCCTTTGCTATCCCTGCTCCACGATGTTATAGGTGAATATTTGCCATCTCTTGCAGCATAAGAATGTGCCCCTGCTTCAATAGCCCTGCTATCCTGTCCTGTTGCGTTTGCTACGGCAATAACGCCGTTCATTATACCCTTGTTATGTGTTGTGGATCTGTATTGATCAGACACAGCAAATGCATGTGCAAGTATAATACGTTCAACAACTTTGCTGCCAATCTCTTCCTCTGGGAAGACAGCGCTAGCCTTTGCAAGACGCTTGGTTGCATAGTTAGACAATATTTTCAACAGAACTTTTCCTTGAGTAGTATCTTCAACATATGGTGCTACGGCCTCGCAAATACTATTGACAACATTTGCCCCCATTGCGTCTCCTACATCGATTATTAATTCGACCACAAGCATCTTTCCTTGCTTAGTATCAATGACTCGGAAGGTTATGTCCTTGGCACCAGCACCCTTTTTCGCAAGTGTTTTACTTTGCCTGTTTGCTAATTCAATAATTTTATTTTTTATTGCTAAAATCCTCTCGCCCGCCATGAGAGGTTCCTTAACATCCACTACTTGCAGCTGCCCTATCATAATTGATTGGTAAGCACTTGCTGTAAAACCTCCTTTTACACGTGCGATCTTTGCAGCCTTGCTTACCGCTGCTATTACGGAAGGTTCCTCTATCGCCATTGGAATCAAATAATCTTTTCCATTGATCAGAAAATTGGTAGCTATACCCAATGGAAGTGCCATCGTGCCAATGACATTCTCTACCATATTGTTGGCTGTGCTCAAGGATAAACCACCTAGGCTCTTTAATATCTTAAGATCATTATCTCTAAGGTTTGCAAATTTTTTTAATAATAGTAATCGTTGTCTCAAATTCATCTGATAAAACTTCGGTATGGAACTCTTCAATATCTCACCTCGCTTTCGTTATCCTTAAAATCTTATCATCGTCGGATGCTGGCAAACCCCTCCCATCTCTATTGCTCGTGGCAATGTACAAGTACCCATCAGGACCTTCAACTATATCTCTTATCCTCCCAAAACCAGCTAAGAAGTTTTCTGCTTTAGTACCATTGCTATCAAACATAATATGTTCTACATGCTTTCCTCGGAGCGTTCCAAAAAAGAGATCGTTTGTGTATGGCAATCTATTAGACGAGTAAAAAATTGCTCCTGCAGGCGCTACAGTGACTTCGTAGCACATAATTGGTGCAACAAATTTTTCAGCAACACACTGTTCTACAGGCCAACCGTAGTTCATGCCAGCTTTTATTACATTGATTTCATCATTACCAACAGGTCCATGTTCAGTTGCATACAATTCTTTTGTGTCGGGATGCCACGCAATACCCTGTGGGTTTCTGTGACCGAATGAATAAACAGCAGAGTTCGGAAAGGGATTGTCAGCTGGTAATGACCCATCAGGGTTGATCCGCAAAATCTTTCCTGCAAGAGATTTCAGATCCTGTGATGAACCAGGATTTCCAGCGTCACCAGTAGTTATGTACAACTTGCTGTCAGGCCCGAACTTGATTCTCCCTCCATCATGAAGTGCAGCACCAGGTATTTTATCGATGAGAACCTTTTCCTCTGATGCTTTGTTATTTTGTTCTGACAATTGAACGACCTTATTCCATATGCTGCCCTTTGCATCAACATAGGTGTAATATATGTAAATGAAATGGTTGCTATCGAAATTTGGATCAAGTGCGAGGCCTAACATTCCTCCTTCGCCAACTTTTGCGACTTCTGTAGCAAAAACGGGTTCCTTGAGCAACTCACCATTCTCAATAACCCTCACATTTCCCATGCGTTCCGTAAAGAAAAGCCTACCATCTGTTGCAAAATCTATTGCCCAGGGAATACGTATGTCCGATACAACTATTTCAATACCAGTATCACTTATTTCTTCTGGCGAAGGCAGTGGGACTGGTGTTGTGGGAAGCAATGCAAGGACTACCCCTAAGGCAGCTATGGCGATACCAACAGCCAACACCTTTTTTTTCATAGATGGTATGAAGTGTGGGAAGGTTTTTAATGTATGGAATTTGCTCTCCTTCATGCAAGTTTCTGACGTTATGATAGAAGATGTTGTTACAGTTTCTCTGGATGATAATATCGCCAAAGCACTCAGTTTAATGATTGAAAACAAACTTCATCAGTTACCAGTAGTTGATCAAAATGGGTATAGGGGAATGATTTTCGCAAAGCAGTTCTTTGAGACAAACATCTTTCCCCGGACAACGAAGGTGGCAAACTTTGTGGTGAGTGCGCCATCACTGAGCCCGAACTCACTAATTTTGAGTGCTTATCGAGACATGGTGGGGTCAGGCCTGCGGGCATTACCAGTATTAGCTAAAGACAGGCTTGTAGGCATAGTTAGTGAAACTGACCTTGTGCTCAATGCATATCTAGGCAATATTCTCGTAGCCGATGTGATGCAGGGAGCTATAGTGATCCCGGGAGATTCTACATTGAGCAGTGCATTATCTAAAATGAAGAAGCATAACATCTCCAGATTGCCTGTAATAGACAAAAATGGAAAATTGATTGGAGGTGTGGACACCATTGATATTGCAAGAATATTAAGAGTTCCAAAGGAAAGGAAAAGTGGATCTAGAACTACCAAGATATCCTCTGGTGAAGTAAGGACTAATGTTAGGGATGTGGAGGTAAGAGAAATAATGCATGATGTTACATCTATAGACCGAGCCGCAAAACTTGCTGATTCAGTAAAAATACTCAACAAAGAAGAAGAATTAATCGTTACAGACAACAACATGCCTATTGCAATAATAACACCGCAGGATATCATAAAATTCCTAATGCCAGAAGGCAGAGGACCGATGATACATGTATCACATGTGCGAGATGAAGGTGTGAAAAATGAAGTTGTTACTGAAATTACAAAATTTTTGAAACGTATGAAAAGTAGGTTCGATAGAATTTATTCTGTTGAGGTTGCTGTTGATCGACATACTAACAGAAAGTACTCCATGCGGGGAAAGCTCATGACTACTAAAGGATTGATCACGGCTAAATCAGTTGCATGGGATGTTAGAGGTGCAACCAGAGAATTGATGAATAGATTGGATAGAAGAAGTACAACCAAATCTATAAAGCGAGGACCATCAAAAATGAAATAGAAAACTTAATAATAAAATTATGTCATGAACTTCCTGCTATTGTCATTGTAGTAGAAAATATTTCTAGGAGCTGGAGAATACTTGGAATTGGTTGGGCAAAGATTTAATAGCTATCCGCACTGCTCAGCTAAACTTGTAGCGGGAAATCCGTAGCGAGGCTGACTGCCCTATATGGGTGGGGAAGCCAGGTCAACCCAAATGGGGCCGAATCCCGGCGGGCTCATAATCAATCTGATGAGGGACCCGCAGAGCGGTGATCGAATTTGTTACACAAATTCGACTGCAAGTTCAAGACGGGAGTTTAGCTCTCGGGAAAGTCCACCCCCCGCTACTAACTACCTAAATTCAATTTTATTATAATTTTATAGTTTACTAGATGTTTAAACCTCCTTGATTATCGGAAAGCTTCGGACGGTATTTTGATTTTCATCTACAACCTTAATAGAGTTGGGATAAGATCACTTTAAGCAAAATTTACTACGTTATACATTCGATCTGAAGTATGTGATACATGTCTGCGATACCAATTCGTGTTTGAAAAGTGATCACATTCATACTTTTCCATTCCATATCTACACAATGGTTTTGTCAGATGCCTTTGGGCTTTTGGTAAGGGCACATACAACCCTACTTTAATTCCCCTAGGTATTGCCTCTCTCGTCTTTCTACCATCACGTTCCTTGATACCACATCCCTTGCATCTATATCCCTGATTCCTTCCGTAAGACTTCAACCTCTTGCCACAATGTTTGCAGAGGGGATTCGAATAACTGAACTTATCAGCGAGGTTGAATATTCTAATATATTCTACGTTAATCACTCTGGGATGTTTCGAGGTCGCCCTTCTTACTCCTCCTCCAATCTCTACGCAATCCCCAATGGTTAACTTCTGTGCCAACTGACTTTGGCCAGTAGGCTCATAAACAGCACAAAGAACTGAACCCCGCTCGTTCTTTAGTGTAAAGAATGTGTGACCACCTTCTATAGCATATGGATTACTCTCGATTGTACCTGCTGCATAACCAGCTGTATATGTTTTCAGGTTAGAAAGATCAAACTCGTGTGTTAAATGCGCGTTTGTTCCTTGGTTGGTTCTGAAGATCATGTACCCGGCAAGATCCTCTGTAGTATGGAGCATAAGAAAAGCCCGGAATAAAACATCAGCATCCTCGCCTCTAATACCACAAAAGATAGGATCTGGTCCTCTAGGTGTGATTAGAACGCGTTCATGCTGATAATCATAATTATTGTATGTATTTGGAAAGGTTTGTTCAGCCATCGCAATTACGCTTTCTTTCGAAATCTCTCTTGGCTTACCGCAGTTTGCATATTTTCTATAAGCAATTATCTCGAACGTATGATCCTTCAGTACAATTCCTATCGCAGATAGTGCGCCTACAATGCCCTGGCCATTTCCAAGTGTATATACATTAACTCCGTGCTTCAGGGCAATCTCTTTTGCCTTGTTTCTACTCATTAGCTCATATAGAGCATCACTTGCGAATTCTCTGACCTCAGTGGGAATAGTTCGCCCGGAATAAAATACTAAACCCGGGTTGGCTCCAGTACCAATGTGGGAATTCTTTACTAGTAGGTTTTTTATACCTTCTACCACAGTATGTTGGTTATCTACCTCTATACGCAAGGCAACTGCACCGTTACCTCTAGTTTTCCACGGAATGTTGGGATTAAGCCTAATGAGTAAAGGATAATCGATGAATTTAGCGTTTCGTTTCAAAAGAAAATCTACTATCTTGTATGCGAGATGGGTGGTGCACATTCCGTTCCTAGAGTCGGTATCATCAAAACCAATATGCAATAAAGGCATTGTCTATCCTTCTACAACTATCATCGTTAGAGTTGATCTAACACGTTCAAGCCTTCTGATCTTCCAAGTTATGGTTTCCTTTACCTTCTCCATGGTATCTCCTTCAATTTTTGCGACAATATCGTAAACACCGTAAACAACATAAACCTCAGTCACGTTTTCGGTACTTTTTAATTCCTTTATGAGCGAGTCCTCAGCACCAAGTTCAGCGTTGATCAGTACGAATGCCTTTGGCATAGCATCCCTATCGTTGTCAGAGTATTAAATATTGTGTAACCATTAGCTATAAACATAACCTTTTTCTAGCAATCGTCATGATATGCATAGACGAGCATAAGATCTTCGAAATCATAAGGGAAAGAAATCCCAAGGTAGTAGCGTTCAATGGCCCTGAGGGGATAATGAGAAAAATACAGGAAGTCGCGGACAAGGTCAGTAATGAATTCGGCATTACAGCCTATGTTATAGGTGATGCATGTTACGGCTCTTGTGATATAAATTTGCATGCAGCTGAAATAGTCGGTGCAAATATTCTATTTCATATTGGCCATTCAGTATCTATGGAGTATTTTGGGAACAGGGTTGTCTTGATCGATGCTTTCGACGATATAAATTTCAGTTCTGTAGCCCAAAAATGTGCTAGAGAATTGAAGAATTATAGAACACTTTCCATAGTAACTGATAGCCAGCATCTACCCCAATTGCAAAGTGTAAAGGAGATTCTTGAAACCCATGGTTTTAACGTTTTGATAGGTAAAGGTAGAGGGCAGCTGAATGATGGCCAGGTATTTGGATGTGAATTTTATCCAACATCGGAAGTAAAAGACCTCACAGATGCATATCTCTTCTTAGGGCAGAGCTCCTTCCATGCCGCTGGTGTTGCACTTTCGAGTGGTAAACCAACGTACATTTTAGATCCCTACAATGATGAGATAAAGGACGTAACCAAGTTTGCACTTGAGTTACAGAAAAAGTCCATCCTGACTATCTACAGGGCCTTGGATGCCAACACCATTGGTCTGGTAGTGGGATTGAAGGAAGGACAGATCATGCTCAACCACGTGCTTGAATTGAAGAAAGAGCTAGAGAAACATAATAAAAAAGTGAGGCTGATTGCGCTTACCGAAGTCACTAATGAGAGATTAATGGTATTCGGTGATATAGATGCCTTCATACAGGTAGCTTGTCCGAGAATTTCCATCGATAATTCATTTACAAAGCCCGTTCTTTCAGTACCGCAGGCACATGGGTTGATCAGGCTTTTGAACAAGGAAAGCTTAGATGACTTTCTGAAGGTTCCGCACTGGCTTTAACGATAAAATACAAGTGAAATATAAAGTAGCACGAATATGATAGGGAAGAATGTGAAACTACCCGGTGAGAAGATTGCACTAATAGAGGAGTTTGATGCTGGTAATGGCACATACGAAGACAATGGTGTGATAAGAGCAAGTGGAATAGGTACCGTCCTGTTCGATTATAAGAAGAGGATCGTCCAGGTTGAGAAGAAGAATAAGGCACAGTTGCCAAAGGCAGGCGATATAGTGGTTGGGTTTATCGATATGGTACCAGGAAATATGGTAAGTATGCGCATACTTTACGTGAATAATAAGAAGACCGATTCTAGATTTACTGCAATATCCCTGATGCGTGGTGGTAGGGGAAGAAGAGGTGTTATGTTCAAGATAGGAGATTTGGTAAAAGCTAGGGTTGTTAGCCTGTTAAACGCAAATATTCACGTAGATTTCCGCGATTCAAATCTTGGCGTAATCTATACCGTCTGTCATTCCTGTGGCGGAAGTGTTGTCAGGGTGGATGGTCGTGTAAAATGTATAGAATGTGGTACAACTGAAGAGAGAAAACTAGTGCAGGATTACGGCAAGGCAAATATGGTGTCGCAAGGTAATTGAGTTGAAAGTTGCATTCCAGGGAGAGTATGGTGCATATAGCGAGATGGCAGCTCTCCAACACTTCGGGTTGAATATAGAATTGTTACCGTGCAAGACACTCCTAGATGTTTTTGAAACAGTCGAAGGTACGAAGGCTGACTATGCTGTAGTACCTATAGAAAATTCCATAGAAGGAAGTGTGAATGAAACCTATGATCTATTGATCAACTCTCAGATGATGGTCTGTGATGAAATATATCTTCGCGTGGTGCATTGCTTGATCAGCTATAGGGAAAGTGATCGAAACACTGTAAAAGCTGTCTATTCACACCCACAGGCACTTGCGCAATGCAGAAATTTCCTGCGGAAACACAACATGGAACCAATTCCATTTTATGACACCGCCGGTAGCGTAAAGATGCTCAAAGAATTTCCTATAGCCAACACCGGTGCCATTGCAAGTGAGAGATCTGCAGAAACCTATAACATGAAAATAATCGAGAAAGGTATAGAGGATAGAAAGAACAATTATACACGGTTCATAGTGTTAGCGGAAAAGGATTCGAAACGTACTGGTGATGATAAAACGCTAGTAATATTTACTACAAAACATATGGCCGGCGCTCTACACAGAGTACTTGCTGAATTTGCGTCTAAAGGGATAAATTTATCAATGATAGTTTCTAGGCCCACAAAAGAGAAACCGTGGGAGTACAACTTCTATGTAGACTTTGTAGGCC
>JBHICO010000056.1:0-8559 GCA_046759645.1 Nitrososphaerales archaeon | reverse complement strand
AAGCATCGTCGATACAAATGAACGAACTCGACTTTTGCACTATGCTCTTCCACTAGTTGACAAGTATGAAGTTGCATATTGATCTTATGTCATGATCTAATTTGTTTGCAAATGTATGCCAGAATAAATGTAAACATAAACTTCATATCTCCAGATCGCTACTTCACTATGTTGCATATCCCTCCTGAATTATGTATAGAATGTAGAGGAACCAAGGCACTCTGTGGTTTGGCATACTGCCCTGTCATGGTAAAGATGAAAATAAAGCCTCTAACGCTGAATATTTCTTCAGAGATCCAGGGATCTAGTCCGCCAAGTGTGTTTGTTGGCAGGATCGGCTATCCCAAGGTGATGGTAGGGCCCATGCTTCCTCCTATCTTTGATGACACTACAAGCTATGATATGCCTGAGCTGTGGCAGAATTACAAGCTGGATGATATTTTGCACTTTAGACTCTCACTTGTGAGAGGTACTACCCTAGTTGATGTGAAAGATGCTAAGAAGGAAACTGGAATAATTCCATCAATGCAAGAACTGGCAATGGCTGATAAACCTGTCGATTCAGATATGTTGTTGAAGAAGGATCCTACTAAAACCGTACATCTTAACGAGCACATACCCCCGTTTGGTCCATCTGGACAGATGTTCAAGTTCAATGTCAGTGGTAATGTAAGTGTAGATCAGAGAATAGAGAAGGCTTATTACGATAGAGACTTGAAGGCAGGTGAGGCAGTAGTACAACTTTACCAAAAAAGTGTTCCTTTATCGAAAATACAGAGATCTTTCAGCGTCGGCTCCTTCGGCAAGGCTAGGAGGTTGGTCCCAACCAGATGGAGCATAACAGCGGTAGATGACATAACCTCTAAATCACTAATTGAGAGGGTAAAGATGCAGCAGGAAATTGGTGAGTTTCTTGTATATACAAGAAAGATACACATGAACGTATTCACTGCAATAGTTATTCCTGGTGTATGGGGCTTTGAATGGATAGAAGCGTGGTTCCCCAATACCACATGGAACCTAATGCAGTATGGCGACCCAGCTATGATGGGTGATAATGAAGGATATACAGGCATAGACCATTACGCAAAGGTTGGGGGCTGCTACTATTCTGCTCGACTTACTGCTGCAGAGATGCTTAACCGGTTGCAGAGACAAGGTACGGTATTGATGCTTCGTGAAATCTATCCGGGTTTCAATATTCCCCTAGGAGTCTGGTTCGTAAGAGAACAGCTTCGTGCTATGCTAGATTCTAGACCTTATAGATTTGGCAGTATAGAAAAAGCACTTGAATTTGCTTTAAACAATCTTACAATTCCAATACACAAGTGGATTGCAAAGAGCAGAATCCTGCAGGATACGATGTATCAGAAAAAGATCATTGAATATACTTGACATGAGGAATTAACGTAATTAAGTGCAAAATTAAAATTCTGATCAGACGTTAAGGTTAATACCTACATTGTTATTTTGTCTGGTGTGAATATTAAGATTGTTGCTGTAATAATCGCTATCGCTATAGCAGCATATGCGACCTTAACATTCACATATATGCAACAAAACGAACCTGCTTCCAATAATGCTGGAATGCTAGAAGAGCGTGAAGACGTATCGAAGATCGTAACTGCGTCAGTCGAATATGCAGATGGCATAAACGGATTCCTTGCAAAACCCGATTCAGCAGGCAAGTATCCGGGCATAGTTATGATCCATGAGTGGTGGGGGCTTAATGAAAATATCAAGAATGTAGCAAAGCAGATGGCTTCTGAGGGCTATGTCGTTCTTGCTGTGGATCTTTTCGGAGAAGTTACTACAGAGTCTATGCGTGCACAGGAGCTTACTTCAGGTGTGAGAAGCAATCCTGATAACGCTATACAGAATATGAAGTCTGCTGTTAGCTTTCTTAGAAACCATGAGCCGGTAGATGATAATGCGATAGGATCTTTGGGATGGTGCTTCGGAGGAGGGATGTCACTACAGCTTGCATTGAATGAAGAAATGTCTGCTACAGGGATTTATTATGGCAGTTTGGTTGCAGACCCAGAAACACTCTCTGTAATAGAATGGCCAGTGCTGGGGATATTCGGTAGTGAGGATAGATCAATATCGGTAGAGCAAGTCAAAGCATTTGAAACTGCACTAAACGAAATCAATGTCGAAAATGAAATCTATATCTATGATGGAGTGGGTCATGCATTTGCGAATCCATCAGGTGCGTCCTATGCTCCTGAACAAACTAAAGATGCCTGGGAAAATACAGTTGCATTCTTTGATAAACATCTGAAGTAATTCATTGAAAATAATATTTGTCTTACGATCTAAAAACAAATATCTACTTTGCTTTGAATGTCTCACTTGATTTATATTGCCAAGTATTAAGCCTGAAGTTATGCAAAATAGCAGAGCGCTGCTATTCGGTCCATTACCAATTAGAATTCTTGTTGGCATATCATTCATGGCCCATGGTTATCCAAAATTGATCGATATATCTGGTACACAAGGATTCTTCAGCACCATAGGCCTCCCTCCAGATCTTGCAGTGCTGATAGGACTGTTGGAATTTATAGGAGGTCTGGTCTTGATTCTAGGCATTCTTACGAGAATCTCATCGGCCTTGTTGATAATAGATATGATTGGAGCTATTCTATTAGTTAAGATTTCAAAGGGATTCGTAGGAGGTGCGGAACTTGATCTTTTACTGCTTGCAGGTGCTGCAAGCCTCCTAATAACTGGTCCAGGCAGAATATCAATAGAATGGGATGTAATCAAACGAGAGATATTTCCCCGAGGCAAGAAGTTGGTATCGAGTAGATGATATACAGGAGTATCTGGAATTATTGCTTCAAATTTCGTGTGTTGCTGAACATCCGATGGTCTCCTACAGATAAGATTATAGAAAAGGGAAGCATGTGAATTCCTACGTATAATAATAAGTTCTGCTGAGGTTATGTAGAGATGGAAGAGAAGGTCGTAAAAGATAGCAGTCTATTCGCGAGACATAGCAGTATCTTCGCAACTATACTACTGGTATCGCCTATAATCTACACATTTGCCATTGCTCCTGATACATTCAATATGAGCTGGAATCAAGGGCGAGGTGGATTTCTCTTTGCGCTTGCGTTCATAGGTGCTGAGCTTATAGGTACAAAATTTGAGATAAGCAAAAGACGATTCTATTCTGTTTTGCCAATAACTGGTGCAACTGTTGCATACTTCACGCTACTAGAATTTGGTCTCCGCGCTAGCATAATGGATGCAGCTTCTTCATACAATGTTAGATTAATCGATAGCTGGAATTGGATGTGGGATTTCATAGTGATGGCCATATACGTAGCTGTTGCGCTAACATTGTTGTATGGAAAGAATTGGTTAAAGATTGCGCCTGCAGCGCCAATCTATCTCTTTGGCAGTGCAATAATTCTTTCACTTGATGCCTTCTTCCCATACGATACGTTAGGTCCATTGCAATTCTTTGTTCCCCACATGTTGCAGATTGATAGTTGGTTCATAAACACATTAGGATTTGGTGAGGCATTTGCTAGAGATAATGTCATAATACTTCAAGGTCAGCATGGTTCTATGGCGATGCAAGTCTTCTGGCCGTCCGCAGGTGTCCACAGTATGGTCATCTACACGCTTGTTATGATGGCTTTTCTGTTAAAGATGAATATAGCGCCGAAGAGGAAGCTAATCTATTTTGTTGTAGGTGCAGCTGGAACTGTAATAGTTAACATGATCAGGATATTCTCACTTTCTCTATTTGCGTTATTGATCAGTACAAATGCTGCAGAGTTTGAAGAATTCCACTCAATAGCCGGTGAGATAATGTTTCTACCGTGGCTGGCGGCTTATCTATTCATGGTAATGTATGTTGAAGGTAAGCGAATAAAAAAACTCTCTGCAAATAAGTCAAGTGGTTAATTTGAAAAATTTTACGATTATTCGCAATCTTGATGAAGGTCTGTATAATATTGAGGAAGTCTTTACTGGTCTGGCAGATACTAAATGCCTTCACAAGGTCTATGGAAATAGCAACTCCTTGCAATCGGTATTAGCAAAAGTAAAATTATTATTATTATTACCGCTACGCTAGATCAGTATCACGTGTTTCTGGATTAAGCTTAGCACCAACGAGTATTATTATAGAGCCAGCGATAATATTCAGGGCAAGAATAAATGGAATTAACGATCCTGCCTGCGATAATAGATTGACCGCAATCAGAGGAGCCCACGCACCCACTATTAGACCTCCATTGTACACGAAACCACATGCGCTATTCCTCACTTCCGTTGGAAATCTCTCTGACAGAAATGCAGGTATTGGTCCAAATCCAGTTGTAGCTACGAATACTAGCACGATTGTATAGAATATCCTTTCTGAGATATTTGTGGCATGGTAAAGACCAAATAGAGTAGGTATAGCCAATACTATGGCAGCAGCCGCAAATAATGCTATTGTCTTTTTTCTACCTATGTATTGACTTATGAATCCGGTAAAGATATGTCCAATCAAGGATGAAGCTGTTGCAGCAATCATTATCGTAGCGACTTCTGGTCGGTCAAGATTAACATACTGGTGTAGAAATGTGGGCATGAAACCTAACGATGTGTAGTAAGCATACATAAGCCCTGTCATTATCATAAATGAAAGAAAGAATCCTTTCCTTTCTTCCCTTCCGAACATGACCCTGCGAAGTGGTGCTTTCTCGATCTTCTTCTGACGTGCCTTCTCCAACCATACTTCAGATTCATTCATCTTGAATCTTACAAATAGAGCTACCAAACCAGGAATCATCCCGGTAAAGAACATCACTCTCCAACCCATCTCTACGAATGAGTCTCCTACGTAAGCGAGAGATACAAACTGGTAAGTTATTGATGCTAAGATAAAACCTAAGGTAAATCCGCTCTGTACAAATCCTGAAAGGAAGCCACGGGTAGATTTTGGTGTACTCTCCATAGTGATCACTGCACCGCTGGCCCACTCGCCTCCAGCGAAAAGTCCTTGTGCAAACCTTAGGATAATCAAGAATGTTGGTGCAAGAATACCTACAGTCTGCCATGTGGGAAGCAGACCAGTTGTGAATGTAGCTATGGAGAAGCCCATGATGGTTATTATCATAGCCTTCTTTCTTCCATGCCTATCACCAAAGCTGCCAAATAGCGCACCGCCGACGGGTCTCATGATCAGTGTTATAATGTATGTTGCGAAAGTTGCTAGTAAGCTAAGTGTAGGGTCTTCTGAAGGAAAGAAGAGCTGGCTTACAGATGGAATGATTAGAAGCATCAACACTAGGTCGTAACCATCAAGCGACCATCCCAACCATGATCCGAAAACTACAGCCTTCTGCTGTTTCGACAGACGCAACATATACTCCTATTGCTGGAGAAGAAGGATTAATTTTTACTGATCAACAGAGGTCTTTCGCACGTTGCTCGAGTAACTGTATATCGTGTCTTAGCTAGTTACTACTCCATGAACTTCGATAATGTATCTTGACCCTTGCTGCTGATCAATTCTGAAACCTTGACACCTAATCTCCTAACCATAAGTTTACTTTCCGACACCCCCTCTTCAAGAAGTGTTTCTGCTGTCTTGAATATTGCATTGTAGTTCGTTGAGGGGGATTTTAGACTTCTCGATTTGCTTTTTGCACTAAGATCGTCTAGTATTAACATTATGCCTACAGATTTGAATGAAAAATTCTGATCCGTCGCGGATCTGTGAACGGATTTGCATAAGTATTCCAGATCGTAAAGCATTTCATTAACTAAGTTGGTGCTCTTTTTCAGAGTTACTATCCTGCTTATCTGAGTTACAGACTCGCCTTCAGTGACTGGCTCCTTATCTATGCCCCTAGAGGCATTGAAAAGGTATATTCCATTCTTCTTGCCAAATTCTTTCGTTAGCTTGTAGATATCTAATTTAGCAAGGTCACCTACTGTTTTTACACCCATTCTATTCAATCTCTCTTCAGTTTTCTTACCAACACCAATGATTTTACTTACATTCATATCCACTAGGAATTTTTCAATTTCACCTGGATTTACTATTGTGAGACCGTCTGGTTTCTTAAAGTCGGAAGAGATCTTTGCAAGCAACTTATTTGGTGCTATGCCTATTGAGCATGATAATTTCAGCTCATTCTTTAACTGCTGTTTTATTTCGAACGCCAGTTCTTCTGCCAAGGTAAAATCATGATTCAATCTTTCACTCACATCTATGAAAGTTTCATCAACGCCAACTAACTCGAACTTGTCAGCATAGCCTTGAATTATGTTCATTGCTTTGTCAGACATCTCTCGGTAGTAATCATGATCTACAGATAGAAATACAACCTCTGGAATGCCCTTCAATCTCTTCTTAGCTAGTTTTATTGGAATGCCAGATTTCACGTTGTATTTCCGTGCTTCATAATTGGCCGTGCTAACCGCTCCCGATTCCTCTGTTCTGCCAGAGTATACGCACACAACAATAGGCTTGCCCTTTATTTCTGGTCTCCTAAGTTCTTCACATTGCGCGAAGAAGTAATCAAAATCGATATGGAAAATTATCCGATCCTTTGTACCAAGGCTCATTCGATATTAAATAGCAAGAACGCAATATGAAAATATCTGTAACTGTCTAGATACTAGTTGAGTTGAGTTAGCGGTGGTTGAAGATAATCCCATTATTGTGAAGGAAGATGGTATAGTTGTTAAGCCTAGTGTGATGAAGAACGATGAGATATATCACTGTGTTTATCATGACAAGTTATACCTTTTTTTCAAGGACGAACAAGAACTCTTGAATTGTTATGAAGTGGAGGATAAAGAAGCTGCAGCAGCTATCTTGGACAATCCAGATTCCGATTCAATAAAGAATATTCTTGAAAAATTTGCCAAAAAGCAGCAGAGCAAATAATAACATTTGATTGAAAAACCAGTAAACTATTATATAATGCCTGACGGGATAAGGGCCATGGCAAAGGCCATGAATGAAATCTTTGTAGGAAAGAAACCTCTTATGACATATGTGACGGCCGCACTAGTTCAATTAGCGAATGAACCTAGTGTAACCATCAAGGCCAGGGGACTGAGCATTACGAAAGCAGTAGACGTATCGCAAATAATTGTAAAGAGAATGGATACGCTTGGATACAAGGTTAATGCTGTGAAGATCGGTTCTGAACAGTTAGAGTCGCTAGATGGGAAAACCAGGAATGTCTCCACTGTAGAGATCGAGGTAGCCAGAGAAAATAAATAATATCATTCTGTTCCTTTTGCTTTGTGTTGACCATAGTAAATTGTGAAATGTGGGAAGATTAATTATTGCATATCATATGATTTATTACTAGAAAGCATTCTCACAGTTGCGATGAATCTTCACTTCGTATACGTATCACGGAGTGACAAATATAAGGAAAGCCTGAAGGATGAGTTGCCTTATATTTACCAGATGTCTAATTTTTATGGTTGGTGGCTGCGCGAGAAATTCACTTTATATTATAAGGTTAGTGTAGATGTTCTTGTGGTAGAAAAGGCACACCTCTTGCAATTTAGGTTTGGGATGAATGATCTCATAAAACATCATAAAGAAAAAGGCGAAGGTAACTATCACTTCTACATCTCATACTTCAAGCCTATATGGACTGATTGTAGCGCAGGTTTCTTTACAGACAACATGGGTTTGATTCAATGGAAAGAGTACAGTGGCAAAGTAGAAAAGCATAGGTTCTTTGCACTGGAAAACTGTGCTATGGTGTCCCACGTTTTGCTGCACGAAATAGGAAGGCAAAAGCACTATGACAATAAGAGATTTAAAGAAGAAATACATGACCAGTGGGACAAGCATCTGTATGGCGCAGATGATTTTGAGTTTTATGATGAAAAGCTGAGGTTTGTTACTGGAAAAGATGATTTCATGTTTGCTACCATGAAGATCCCTACGCATCAACACTAGAGTTATGCTTTGGCATGAGCAATCGATAATTGGCAGCTGTGCCTACGAAGTATCCAGAACAACATATTACCATTGCCTATTAGTAACAATTTAACCACATTTAGCACACAAAATAGCGTGATTGTAACATCCCTTACCGTAGTTTTTGTATTTCTTGAGAGTAAGGGTATAAACATTAAGAATACTATACTAAAACTTAAACTTGTGATCTACGCATGAGAAATGTGCGCTATATCACAAATGGTGAAATTGAAAAGTATGTGTATAGTATTTTGCCTAACAGTCCCCCTGTGTTGAAAGGGATGGAACTTACGGCCGAAACCAGACATATACCAATAGTTGGCCCGATGATTGGAAGATTATTACATATACTTGCAAGGGCATCAAACGCCAAATGTATTTTGGAAATAGGTACAGCTATAGGTTACTCGGCTATATGGTTCGGTCTTGCTGTAAAGCCAAATAAGGGCAAGGTCACAACGATAGAGATTAGTGGAGATATTGCGAATGAGGCTGTGAAAAATATCAAACGTGCCGGACTTGCAAAAACTATAGAGGTGATCACTGGCAATTCAATAGAGATAATACCTAAAATAAAGAGCAAGTTCGACATAATT
>JBHICO010000055.1:0-8619 GCA_046759645.1 Nitrososphaerales archaeon | reverse complement strand
TATGATAAGAAGTTACATGACATGCATCAATCTACGTTAAAATATGCTATATACTGCTTATAGCATGATATGCCCCATATTTGATGAACCGATAAAGCTTGTAAACTCAAGCAGAAGATATTTGATGATTTGGGGCTTTGCTTGCGTTAATTCACTAGCGAAATAGCATATATTCTCCTACTTAGTGATCTAAAAATGTGTCCCAGAGAAGGTTTAATGCTAAGATAGAGATCAGAACAAAAAATTCACAGATTATTTTTTTTGCTCTTAAACCCGAGATTAATTATTCAGTGGGAACAGGTGCAACTTCTGGTATAAAACTGGTAGACGACACAATATTTATAGACATTAATTCAAACGACCTTTCACAGCTGAGAGCAAGTTTAAACTCATTTCTAAGACTAGTAAAAACAGGGATCAGTTGCCTAGATGTAAGGCTATAAATATGATAAGTCAAGCATATGTTCAGAGCATGAGCGAACAAGAACTGCCTCCTTGGTTGCGTGAGCAGGTGGTAAGGCTTAACCAACTGCAACAAAATCTCCAGGGTTTACTAATGCAGAAACAGCAGGTAGAGATAGAACTTGTAGAAGTCGAGAAAGCACTTGAGGAATTGAAGAAGGTGAATGCAGATGATACTGTTTACAAAACAGCTGGCCCTGTCTTGATCAAGGCAAACAAGGATGATGTTGTTAAAGACCTGGAAGAGAAGAAGGAACTTGCCAATACACGTTCAATGGTTTTATCTAAGCAAGAATCAAGATTGAAGGAAAACTTGAAGGAGGTTCAGGCGAAATTAGACGAGATGGTTCGTGGTGCTAAAGGTGCTGGTGCAGGGTCGGAAGCTGGTTCCACAAGGCCTAGAGCAGAATAAGTGTAATGAAATTTATATTTGCATATATGAACTAGCAGCCAGTTGCTTTCCATTTTGCATAAGAAGAGGATCAAACAGATTTATGTTGTAACACACAGACTTGCGGATGTTGATGCCTATTGTGCCACATATGGCACAGCAAGGCTGCTACGCACAATTTCAAAGAATTCTAAAGTTAATGTCGTGTTTCCTGAAGGACTAAACACTATAGCAAGAAAGGTGAGTGAAAAATTTCCTATGTGCATAGAAAATGGTGTAGACTTCGCAAAAGCAGATTTGATAGCCATAGTTGATACTAACAACCCTTTCTTGTTAGCAGAGTCAATGCAATCGGTAATGAGAAGCAAAGCCATAAAGGTTCTCATAGATCATCATCCGTTAGGTAAATCTGGCAAAAAGATTGCTGATATTATGTTCATTGATACTATAGCATCCTCTGCAAGCGAAATAGTTTTTAATCTTTACAGAACCAACAAGATCGATATAAGCAAGCGTGTGGCACAGGTACTCCTGCTAGGAATAATGGCAGATTCACAACATTTGTTCCTTGCAAATGGTAAAACCATAGCCGCCGTATATGAGCTACACAAGAGGGGAGCATCTCTAGAATCTGCAAAGAAAATTCTTACACGTGAACGAGGTCACTCCGAACGAATGGCTAGACTAAAAGCAGCTAGCAGAATTTCACTCTATAGGGCTGATATTTTCATAGTAGCGTTTTCAAGGATAGGGTCCTTTCATTCCTCAGTAGCAAAGGCTCTGATAGATCTTGGAGCTGATCTTGCGATCGCAATTGGAGGAGACGAAAAAGAATCAAAGGCGAGTTTGAGAGCAACACAGCATTTCTATAAGGTATCGAAGCTGCATCTGGGAATAGATATTGCAAGTAAGCTCTCCGATTCAGGTGGTGGACATCCTACAGCAGCATCATTATCAAGCAAGGTGATCGATGCCAATAACCTGGAAAGACTTTTGCTGAACGAACTGAGAGCTAAGCTAGGCAAGATAAATGCGTTAAGATGAAACTTATGGAGAAGAAAAAGGTAAGAATAGTTGCTGATGAACGAGAAAGGAAGAGTGGAATACCGGACGAGCTTGCTCGGTTAAACGCTTTGGTTGACTTCAAGCAACTAGATGTAGGAGATTATCTAGTCGCGCCTGATTGTGCAGTTGAACGCAAGTCAGTAAGGGATTTGATGAATTCCATCTATGATCGTAGGTTATTTGTGCAGTGTTCTGAGCTTACAACGCAATATACTAAACCGATTCTAATAGTTGAGGGACCTGCTGACTTTGTCGAAAAATTGACTGACAACCCAATGGTGTTCTATGGTGCGTTGGTATCAATTGCACTTGATTTCAGGATGGCAATAATACATACAGCATCAAAGAAAGCAACGGCAAGAGTATTGTTCACAATAGCGAATAGAGCATTGAAGAATAACAAGATAGGACCGCTACTTAGGAAGATAAAGAAGGGTAGCCCAATAAATGTTCAACAGTTATCAATACTTGCGTCCTTACCCGGTGTCGGTGATAGGCTAGCAGTAAAGTTGTTGAAGAAGTTTAAAACACCAATAAAGGCATTGAATGCGTCTACTGCAGAGCTTGCGCGGATTGAAGGAATGGGATACGCTAGAGCAGTAAAGTTACGAAAGGTACTGGATACTATACAATTTGATAAAAAAATGGAGTCACAGACAGCCCTGGATGGATATGATTCTGATACCAATAATATATAATATTCTTCATGAGTGACGGATTGCTATACTTACGGAGTATAAATCGTTGGCAGATCATTGTACGATCTTCATTTATTGATAATATGCGCAAGAAGTGCCATAATTGACTAGGTAGGTAGAAGACATCCAAAAGAGCACTAATGTTTTTGTGAACTTTTTAATTTAGATGCAAGCCTATTTCCGCAGACGGTGCATTGTTTTTCATTTTCTCTATATAATTTGCCGCATGCACTACAGTACCACAGCCACATTCCAACCTTTTTTATACCCTTGCTCATGACATAAGAAACCTTTATGCTTAAAAGTTCCGCGACATTTGCCACGGCATAATCATCAGTTACTATTAATGGGCTACAATCTTTGAATTCAAACGCTAATGCTATAATTGAAAGATCAGCCTCTGACATCCTGGCTAGGTCTCCACTCCTCCTTGCTATCTTTTTAGCAGCTTCCATACATCTAGCCTCAGGATTCCTTATCTCCAGATTCCCTGCATCTATCAATGCTTCGAGCACAGAAAATGATCTTTTGATATGTTTTATTTCGTCAAATACCCTGCTTGTTGTGTAATATTTTCCGGATCCTAAGAAGGGGATTCCTGCATAAAATGCACTTGCGTCTAATATAATACTAAAATCCGAGTTTCGCAAGCTGTCTCAAACCTTTAGTTTTGAATCGTACAAAAACTGCGTCATGTTCACACCTTGCAATCCTGATATTTTCATCTGGTTTTATTTCAAAAACATCTTGTCCGTCAACCACTATTTTTGATTCAAAATTACTTCTTATTTCAATAGTTTCATCAGGAAAGATCAATGGGGGCATTCTGTTAACAGAATTCATTGGAGTTAACAGAAGAACGTCTAGCTCTTCGTAAAGAACAGGGCCACCAACAGAGTACGAATGTCCAGTTGACCCAGTAGGCGTAGAAATTATGATACCATCCATTCTTTGTCTCAATTCATCTTCTTTGAATTTTATGGTGTAGGTGGGGGTACGGGTAACATTAATCCTGCTTACAAAGACCTCATTCAACGCGGCCGCAGATCTGATACCATTTACTGAGGAGTATATACGCATTCTTTTTTCCAAATGGAATGAGTCCTGGAATATTTTCTTGATACTTGCGTCGAGTTCGTCGGCATCAATAGTGGCTAAAATTCCACGCGTACCACCACCCTTGATACCAAATATAGGGACGCTGTTGGTGAATGCTCTGACTATTCTCAATGTCGTCCCATCGCCACCAACGGCAATTGCAAGGTCTATATTTTTATCATTTAGTTCATCTAGCTGATTTAACATAATACCTTTTTCTACGGAAAATGGTGATATTGTATATACCTGAACCTCCTTTTCTCGCAGGAGTTTGGCTGCTTTCCTAGATACATCTTCTGCATAAGAACTGTTATGCTTTGCGACAATTGCAACATTACGAATATTCATTTGCTCTATTATCATGTATGATTGGAATAAAACCCTTACGAGAATCTATCATTAACATTACAATTAACTATATCCTGTAAACGAAAATAACCGTTTAAATATGATAGCAAGCTGGATATTCGTATGAGTTACGCACATCCTGAGGTTCTAGTTGAAACAAATTGGGTTGCGGATCATCTAAACGACCCTAAAGTAAGAATAGTAGAAGTAGACTATGATCCTGAAAATGCATACAATCAAGGACATTTAAAGAATGCTGGCCTTGCCTGGTGGAAAAGGGACATAAACGACCCTGTGAGAAGAGACATAATCAACACAAAACAGTTTGAAGAGCTAATGGGCAAGCTAGGTGTTAGTCCAGATACAACATTAGTATTGTATGGAGACTTTAACAACTGGTTCGCTGCATTCGCATTCTGGGTTCACAAGTACCATGGACATCAAGATGTCAGGATAATGAATGGTGGTAGAAAGAAATGGGAAGCAGAACAAAGAGAGTATGTAAAGGATGAACCAAAATTCCAACCAGCAAAATACACAGCAAAGCCTCCAAATGAAGCGTTAAGAGCATACTTGCCTGATGTAAGAAAGATCGTTGATACAAAAGATTCGAAATGGGCAATGGTAGATGTTAGATCGCCAAAAGAGTATAGCGGAGAGATAACTGCACCACCAGAATATCCAATGGAGCATGCACAACGCGGTGGCCATATTCCGGGTGCCGCAAACATACCATGGGCACAGGCCGTTAAAGACGATGGCACATTCAAATCTATTGATGAATTGAAGAAGTTGTATCAGAGCAAGGGCATAATACCTGACAAGAATGTTATAGCATACTGCAGAATAGGTGAAAGATCATCACATACGTGGTTTGTACTGAAGTACCTACTTGGCTATCCAAATGTCAAGAACTATGATGGTTCTTGGACAGAATGGGGCAATATGATACGTAATCCGATAGAAAAGTGAAGATAGGGAATGAGCAAAGAAGAGAAACTCCTTAAAAAAGGAGAATTTTTCTTCATTTATGAGACAGGTTCTGTCCTGTTGCTCGAAGATAAAACCAAGCGTGGTCTTACTTCTATAGAACGATCTAAGGATGAAAAGTTTGGAGTAGAAGCGGAAAAAGGCATCATACATGATATGGATGGTATCGGTCACAAGGTAGGAATAAGATGGCACTTTCCGAAATCACAATTTTCTTTTGAAGATGTGCTCAAGAGAGCTATGGAGATGGAAGAACGCTATAGAAAGATCAGGGAAATGACATGCCCTGACTAAGTAAACTTTTTTACCTCCATCATAGGTAAGCTAATATAATATGTCCTCACTGCTTGAAGACAAGGTATACATTGTTCTCTCAGACACTGCCAAGCGTGGTGTCTATCCACTTCATGCTTATCGATATGGCTTATTCAGGGTTCCTGCAGAGTTGACAGACAAGAATGAAATAAGGGGAGTAGTTACGGCACTAAAACAGGCATTCAAACTTGATGAATTTGCTGATAGGATTTATGTTACCCATAAATGGAAAGAAACTGATTATACTGCTCCAAAACCACAGGACTGGAAAGAATCTGGACTTGAAGTAACTGTGGAAATTGTTACTGGTGAAGTTGTGGATATCATATATCAAATCAAACCCCTTGAATACTTCCAAGAAGCGCATTGGGTAAAAAATTACAGGATAAAAGCAGATCAGAATGCTAAGATGGTTCTTGATTCTATAATTAGGAATACAATAATTGGAGAGAAGTGGAAACAAGAATGGACCAAGAAACAAAAGATAAGTGAACAAGAGGCGCAAAAGAGACTTGACGGTTTAACACCGTTAGCCAAACCATTGGCAGCTGCTAAGCTTGCAGCTCCTCCAGCTGCAAAACCAGTCGCACAGCAACCAGCAGCTTCTCCTCAACCCAAGGTGCAAGCTGCACAACAACCTTCACAGCCGCAAGCACAGGTTCAAAAGCAAGTAGAAAAACCTTTACCCCAACCACAGGCGCAGCCACAACCAGCAGCTTCTCCCCCAGCACCAACTGTGGCTCTGTCATCTGGAGTAGGTATCGATAAGGATTTTAGGAGCAAAAGGCAAGTAGTGGAAGACCACTTTGGACATCATGTTTGGGGGCCAACAAATTCGCCAGACTTGCTAGGAATACATGGTACAGCTGTTGCTGTCGACTTTGACATTTGTATAGCAGATGGTGCATGCATTGAGGCCTGTCCCGTTAATGTGTTTGAATGGTTTGAGACTCCAGGACATCCTGCTTCAGAGAAGAAGGCTGACCCAACAAGGGAGTCAGAATGTATATTCTGCATGGCTTGTGAGACTGTCTGTCCACCGGTGGCGATCGAGATAAAACAAGGAGTTCACCCATTTGATAAGTAAGACAATTCTCATCGGATATTCGTAGCGAGAACTATACGCGTATCAAATTATAGGGTCGCTCCCGCTACGTATAGGCACAAAATAAGTATAAATATTTACAAAAAAGATGATATGCAAATGCTGAGCTATATAACATTCGTAGTATTCATTACAGTCTCTTGGATAATGTCCCTTTATAGTTTCAATTTCTATTACTTGGTTTACTTATCATGGAAGAACAGGAGAAAGGTAAATCCAATAGCAAACGGATTCCCCATGATAACCGTCCAGCTGCCAATATTCAATGAAAAATATGTTACTGCTAGACTCATTCAATGCGTATGTGCGATGGATTATCCAAAGGATAGGTTGCAGATACAGGTTCTGGATGATTCTACTGATGACACTAAAGAATTATGCAGCAATATGGTGGCGCATTATAGAGCATTAGGATACGATATAGAACACATAACAAGGAAGCGCAGACTAGGTTACAAAGCTGGAGCGTTAAGGGAAGGACTAAAAACTGCAAAAGGGGAGTTTATTGCAATATTTGATGCTGATTTTCTCCCTCCAACGTGGTTCCTACAGAAGGCCATGATGCATTTTGCATCAGACAAGATCGGAATGGTACAATGTCGATGGGGTCATCTAAACGAAGACTACTCAGCGTTAACTCAGGCACAAGCCTTAAGTCTCGATTTTCACTTTTTAATAGAGCAAAAAGCAAAGAGCTTTACGCATCTTTTTATGAACTTCAATGGAACGGCTGGCATATGGCGAAAGCGGTGTATAGAAGATGCAGGAGGTTGGCATGCGAATACATTAGTGGAAGATCTGGATCTTAGTTACAGAGCACAGATGAAGGGCTGGCGTGCGTTGTTTTTAGATAAAATAGTGGTCGATGGAGAACTACCTGTTCAGATCAACTCCGCAAAGCGACAGCAATACAGATGGGCAAAAGGGTCCATACAATGTGGCTTGAAGCTCCTTGGAGATATATTCATGAATAGGAGATTCCCTCCAGATACAAAGATACAGGCATTCATACAACTAACTCGGCATATAGTGCATCCTTTGATGTTGGTTCAATTCTTACTTCTTCCATTACTGCTTGCGATGGATTTTAAACTCTACCCGGTGAGCATTTATCCTATAACTGCATTGGTGGTGTACCTGCTGTTCGGTCCCGCGTTTTACATATACGTGATAAAAAGGCTCTGGAAACAGTCTTGGCTGAATAAAGCTAAGGCATACCTGTATTTGATTTGGTTTGCAACTGGAATTTCTGTTAATAATACAATAGCAGTATTCGATGCCATGAACGGCGGCAAACCCGAGTTTCTGCGAACTCCGAAATTTGGGATCACAAGGAAGGGTGAAGAATGGAGAGATAAAGAATATGCACTACCATTCACAAAGACAACATTGCTAGAGATGTTCTTTGGTGCTTATGGAATACTGGGAATTTTTATAGCAATATTCAGTAGCAATCCCATATATGTACCAGTATTGGCTTTGCAGACGATGGGCTTCATCTATATATCATACCTTAGCATATCACATTCTATGTTTTCAACACTTAAAAACAGGCAGAGTACAAAATTAAAGGAGATAGTGGGAGATAGAAGTGGTCGCAAGGCACTATAAAGCCGTGATGATAGGAATATTGGGATTGCTGATATTTGGTGTTACGATGGCGTATATTGGTTACAGTCAAACTGTTTATCCCTTGGAAAAAGCCAAGGGGTACCTCCAAAGAAGTATCTCATCCCCTTCGCCAGAAACAATGTTGGATTATCTTGCAAGCACAAAACCGTTGATCCCAACAGAAGGCAATCCTGTCTGGGCATTTCCTACTGCGAAAACAGATTTTGGACTGATGCAGAAAGATATCGACATGATGATGGACAGACTTAGAACCTTATCTACGGTGCCTAGAGACAGTGAATCTTTCAATACGGGACTTTTAGATGTTCGTACTGAAATGATTGCACTTGAAAAGCATATCATGGAAGCTCAGCCATACGTTTATGTGAGCTTCCAGAATGTTGTTTTAAGTTCCATATGGATTGGTGTATTGATGATGATCTTTACGTTAATGAAGAGAGGTAAACAGAAGTTGGAGGAATATGAAAAGCTTGAGGGTGGGGAGTAACTACCCCTACATTTCAACATCGGTGCCT
>JBHICO010000054.1:0-8757 GCA_046759645.1 Nitrososphaerales archaeon | reverse complement strand
GTGTCGTCGTAAAGGCGGTACATAATGAGAAAGTAATTGCATTGAAGATAAGGAGAGTTGATGCTGATCGTGGAACAATGGATAGGGAAGCTGAGCTGCTCAAGCTTGCTAACAGAGTAGATGTTGGTCCAGCATTCATAAAAAGCAGTAAGAATTTTTTGCTTATGGGTTTAGCTGCTGGTGTGAACATATTCACGTTTATGCGAGCTGTGAATAATAATGCAGAAGTATCGAATGTAATATCGGAAGTTCTGGAACAGTGCTATCGATTGGATAGTACTGGCTTGGATCATGGCGAACTAAGCTATATGCGAAGGCATGTTATAGTCGAAGATAAAATTACGATAATAGATTTTGAGAGTGCTAGTCTTAATAGAAGAGTATCAAACGTCACTGCGGCCACACAGTACCTGTTCATTGGAGGTGCTGTCGCAAAGAAGGTTAGAAAATTGTTCAAAATTAGTTCTGTAGATGCCATCATCTCATCGCTAAAAAAATACAAAAATGATGTTAGCAAAGAAAATCTTGAACAATTGAAGCAAACTATAAATTTATGATCGCACATTTTTATAGTATCTTAGTCATTAAATTATTGTGAAAATTGAAATTCGTGAGTTAAAAACTGTAAATATGGAGGGTGGAACTGTTGTTGATGGTTTTCCGGGCCTTGGTCTTGCGAATGCTATTGCTTCTGAATGCATAATTGAATCACTGCAACTAGAGCCCGTTGCTATCCTTGATTCAGACATGTTTCCTTCAATGTCAACTATATACAATTCGAAACCTTACTTTCCTGCTAGAATACATGCCAATGAAGAGCTTAAGGTAGCTATTTTCATTTCTGAACTAACGCTTAAGGAACCCATGCTGAAGGGCGTAGGTAGAGCAATAATCATGTGGGCAAAGGAGCATCAGTGTTCTATGATCTTTAGTGCTTCTGGTTTGCCTGTTGAAAAGACGCAGCAAACAGATGGCATGGAAGTTTTGGGTGTAGGCAGCAGCAAAAGGGCGATAGAGAAAATACTGGAAAAGAAGATCAGGGTACTGGAGCATGGTGCAGTAACTGGCATACCTGGTGTGTTGTTGAGCGAAGGCAGATTGCAGAATATAGATGTGATTGTATTCCTTGTTAAGGTCTTGAAAGATGTTCCAGACTTTCGTGCTGCTGCGTTGTTATCTGAGGTGTTGGCAGACTTTGCCCCGTCATGTAAATGTAATATTGCAAGTTTAGTTGGCGAGGCAGAGACGGTTGAGAAGAGATTGAAGGCGATACAGAGTGAAAGCAAACCATTGGCTGACGTAATGTATAGGTAAGAAGCTAGGATAGAAATGAGGCTTGTAGAGGGTACATGATTATGGTATTTTTGCTACAACCCAATGGTTTGTAGGTATGTTCTTTTGCCTGTTTATCTGCAGGGATCAATTGCTCTATCATACCATTTGGTTCTGTATCAAAATTAATCAGAATATTCCCAGATGAAGCCACGATGCGCATATATATAATATAAAGGTAATACAATTGAAAGTATTTGAAGAGACCGAAGGTGCGTCTACAGATAAAGAAGGCTCTGCATAATTGGGGTAGACCGGAGGAGGTCCATACCTTTGAAGAAATTGTAAAGCTATACAGACGGAAGAAGATCAGCGAAGAAGAATTCCGAAGGTTCAGGCTACAGAACGGAACCTATAGTTCCAGAATGCAGACGGACTATAGCATGGTGCGTGTAAAGATACCATCCGGTATAATTGCACCAGAACAGTTAGAAAAGTTAGCTTTCCTTAGTGATGCCTTCTCTATCGGTAGCGCTCATGTATCAACCAGGCAAAACATTCAGCTACACTGGATTCAACTTGATGATGTTTCTGAAGTGATGAGAGGTCTTGTCGATGTTGGTCTCACGACCAGGGAAGCTTGCGGTAATACTGTAAGAAATGTTGTATGTAGCCCATTTGCTGGAGTCTGCGCTAAGGAGGTATTTGATGCAACGCCATATGCAAATGCAGTTGCAAAGTTCCTTCTAAGGAACCCGCTGAACCAAAATCTACCGAGGAAGTTCAAGTTAAACTTCTCATGCTGTGAAGAGCACAGTCTTGTTAGGATAGCTGATATAGGTCTTGCTCCTGCAGTCAAAGAAATCGATGGGCAACAGATCAAAGGCTTTAGGATATACCTAGGTGGTGGTCTCGGTCCAGCTTCCTTCATTGGAGAGCTTCTTGAGGAGTTTACACCTATGGAAAATGTCTTACCTACATGTATAGCAACGTTAAGGCTGTACGATAGGTTAGGCGATAGGGGAAAGATGCACAGGAACCGAATGAGGTATCTCGTGCATGATATGGGTTTTGAGAAGTTCCAGAAGCATGTATTGAATGAGCGTGTGATAGTAAATGCTACCAAGTCTACTGCTACAAAGTTGGAGATCGTGGAAGAGGAGGTACCGAGCTCTGCAGCATCTATAGTTTCGTATGAATCTGCTTCTAATCCACCAGGCTATCAAAGGTGGTTGAAGACCAACACGGTACCACAGAAGCAGCGTGGGTACGCAATAGCATTCATAACATTACGGTCTGGCGATATAACAGCAAGGCAGCTCAAAGCAGTATCAGAAATATGCCAAGAGTTCTCTGCAGAAAGAGGTATACGTACAACGCCAGCGCAGAACATAGTTTTAAGATGGGTTCTGCAGTCAGATCTCCCTGAGCTATATCAGAGGCTTATGCAAGTTGGTCTTGCCAACACAGGAGCATTGACCATGGCATCCGCTGTAGGATGCACGGGCACAACGTCATGCAACTTGGCGATAACAAATTCACATAGACTTGCAAAAGAAATACAGGCGAAGTTCCTTGAGCTAGGCCTAGATTTGGATGACGGACTAGGCGATTCCACGATAAAGATAAGTGGATGTCCTAACTCATGTGGACAGCACCCAGTAGGTACGATAGGTTTCTATGGTGGTGCATCAAGAGTAAATAATACACTTGCACCAACTTATAATATGCTCCTCGCAGGCAGCACTGGCGAGGGTGGCTCGCTTGGCAAGGTCTTCACAAGGGTTCCGGCAAAGAAAGTCATCGATGTTGTCCTGAAGATAGTCGAACTATACAGGCAAGAGAAGAACGAGGATGAGAGGTTGCAACAATGGATATCAAGGATTATGAGAGGTGAGGGTCCAGCGACTGCCAAGAACACGGCAGAGCTGAAGCGTATTATCGATCAGGTGGCCCAGCTGCCTAGTCCAGATCAGAGCCCCGAATCATACATGGACTATGGCGATGATGGAACGTTTACTGCAAAGACAGCTAGGGGCGAATGTGCGGCTTGAAGTCAGAGGCAACACAGCCTCAGGATGGATCGAGAACGTATCCAATCCTTGTCGATCCCTACAAGTTGATGGATGTTATTAGAAAGAAGCGGATAAGAGTTGTTGATGTAAGAAAAGCTGAAGAGTATAGCAATGGACATATCGCTGGTGCCGTATCGATTCCTCTTGCAGATATACTAAATGTGGATGGTTTGGAGAAGGCAGTAGAGGTTTTTGCGAATGCCGGTATTGATGATAAGATACATGTTGTGGTTTACGACGATGCCTTTGGAGCACTGGCGGCAAGGGTTGCTTGGACACTCGAATACATAGGGCATCAAAATGTTTCACTATTGGCAGTTACATACAGCACATGGAAGTTGATGGGCTTGAAAGTAGAGAAGAAGAAGACAGTTTTCAAGAAGGCAAAACACTCGCTACAGATAAACAATGATATTCTAGCGACTGTTGATTATGTTAATTCTTCGCTTGAACAGAATGGCAATGTGCTACTTGATTCTAGGGAGCGATTGAACTATCTGGATCATCACATACCAAATGCAATCAACATACCATACAAGACTTTCGCTGGGGAGCGCAGTATATTGAGGTCCTCAGAGGATCTAAGGAGGATTGTGCAGAACCGGGGGATCTCAAATAGCAAAGGGGTGATCACATACTGTGGCAGCGTAGGAACACTCTCAGGATTGGCGTATTACGCATTGCTTCTTGCTGGGTATAGAAATGTGAAGCTCTATGCTAAATCGCTAAGGGAGTGGAAGTCTCTTAACCTTCCAACAGGGGGTGTGAAGGATGCCAACTATTGGGATCTATCTGCAGAATAAGAGTTAAAAAGGAGCCCTTCAATCTCAGTAATAAGTTATAACCGTTCTGTATCAGAATACTTACCTCAAATATATATTGATTGTACCAACATATTTAAGAGCAGTTTTTCCATACCCTAAACATGGGTACTGTAATGGTTAAAGCGTACTGCGTCAAATGTAGAAAGAAAGTGGACATGAAGAACCCAATGAAGATAACGATGAAGAATAAGAGACCGGCGATGCGGGGAGTATGCCCCACATGTGGTACAAAAGTATTCAGAATAGGCAAGACTTAATTCAGTAGAAACTAGGCAAGCTACAATACATTGTAAAACAATCTTGGAGTCGTCATAATGGTTAATTTGGCGATACAATGTTAGACTTGACTGACTCCACTGACTTATCTTCCACCTTGTTCTACTATAGCTGTAAGCGTGTTCGTTGTGCGCACTTTATCAACTCTCCTTATCTTAGCTATAACATCTCTAACAAGACCCATGTCATCAGCTTCAATCTTTGCAAATATGTCGAATACGCCGTAGACACCTCGTACCTCCTTCACTTCTGAAATTTTCTCCAGCTCCTTGATTATGGATTCTTCATGACCAAGATCGCAGTTTATCAGCACATATGATATTGGCATACCATCACATCTTATTATGCAATATATAGAAGTTATCTTTTCAATTGAACCAGAAATTTCTAAATAGATAAAAAGAAGGCGACTACGTATTTTCATATCCATCCTGACTTGTTGCTATTTTTTGATACTTGTATATTGAAAAGATCATCTGAATTTTATATTCTATAATTATCGAGGAAAGCCTTAACTTTCATAGCAGCCAAATACTACACACATCTGGTAATAATGATTGGTATATACAAGAAAAATGTGCCTGGGGAGATAAAGTGCCAGTTTAATGCAAAGACTGCTACCATTCAACTAACTGTTGGCAGTAACCTCTATAATATGCTAAAATACACAGATTCTCTTCATGCTTATATACTCTCACGTAGCACTCACATTCACCTATTCATCGAGCATGAGTGGGGGATGCTTGTATTGGGTATATGCAAGAACTGTGCATCTGTGCTCGATCTTGCGATAGATGTGCCATTAGTTATATCAAACATATTAACGGGGGAAAAGAAAAGGATCACGGTGTATCTGAGGAAGTAACTATGTTCATCAAACATGATAACGATAAAAATAGTGGAAAGGAAAAAGGAAAGGAAAATAATATGGAAGAGTATCGAGAAAGAAACACTCCGAAAAATAGGAAAATTAATGATCTGATCGAAGAGATGTATGGAGTAAAGGACAGACTTAAGGATATACCAAACTATAAGAGAGGTGAGGAGAAGAAGGCATTGCTTAATAGAAAGGATGAACTTTTAATCATCCTACAGGAACAATTAGCTAAAATTGACAAGACGAAAGCCGATAAGATAAAAAAGAAACTCTATAATGACTTGGGCGTTTTCTTGCCGTGATCTAGCCCTGGTTTAATCGAAAATCTTATAATTATAGCAGGTAACGTAACTGCATAGAATTGAGTTTCGATAAGCTATGTGATGAAGTAATGATGATGTCAAAGCATGTATTGGCAGCATTTGTTGAACATAAAGAGGGATGCAGGTTATCAGAAAGAATAAAGAAGGTACCTATAGAGATAGAAGCGGATAAGATATTACTGGGATTATTGCGTGGTGCGCAGCTAGTGGAACTAACCAAGGACTTTCGCAAGGAAGTTGGTAACATACAGGTCATAATACATATGTTTGATAAACTGACCTCTTTTCTATTTCCATTGAAAGATAATCACACTCTTATAGTGGCAGTTGAACCTGTCACGTTAGAGTTCAGTTCTTTTATTAAAGATGTAAAGGAGTCTATTAGGAAGAACCGCTTGCATATGAGTATAATTGAGGGTCAACTGGCATGTTCTGACCCTCAGTGACCTATTGAGTGCTTATATAGTGTGTTTTTAGAACCTAGGTCTCTCATTGAGATAGTCGAATAGTATTGTAAAAGTTGTTTGTCTAATCGAACAAACAAATGGTCTTATCGAAAGATAACGTTGCCTTTGGGTAATGGCCTTAGTTAGATACCCACCTAGCATAAATGGCAAGAGATCAAAGAAAGGAATTTCGCCAGTAGTTGCAACTGTTATCCTTGTAGCAGTTGCAGTTGTAATTGCAGCAGCTCTAGCTGGATTCTCGGGAAGTCTCTTTACAACATATTCAAGCAGTGGTAGCATTGCAATAAAGACCATGACTATTGATGTAGCTGGTGATGGTTCTATTGAACTAGTAAACAGAGGAGCCCTTGCAGATGCTGTTGCCTCGATACATGTCCCAGGTGTACTCACTGACGGAACAACCGATAGAATTGCACTAGTTGATGACGGAACATTCAGTAGCATATGGTTAGATGCAGGAACTGCAGACTGTGCTGCTAACGCAGAAGCAGCATCGGTAGATGCAAACAGTGAAGCACTGGTATGTTTTGCTGATGCAGACATCGAAACAGGTACAGATGGATTCATAGCAGGACAGCAATTGACAGTCACAATAAAGATGACTAGCGGCGCAGCACTTACACAAAGCGCAACCGTACAGCCGTAGTATTCACTAGTAATACACCACACCAAGTTAGTAAAAAATAGAAAATCTTTGTCATCCTACTAAATAGGGTTACTGCAAGAGTAGCAACAGATTATGATTTATCAGTAAAACCTTATGCACCTATCTGTTATAATGCGTGATTGTAAACTAGAATGTAGAAAAGGTAGCATAGGTAGCATAGGTAATGCTGAAGGGACAGCGAAGAGTAGTGCTAATTTCAACAATTCTTATAAGCATAGCAGGGCTGATTGCAACAGTTACAGGTATCTGGTTTATTATCGGGGATCATCCCTTTAACCACGAAGGAGGCTTCTCGCGTGAATTTGAGATGATGAGAGCAGAACTTGAAGCCATAAATCCAAACCTTGTGTCCTGGCCTCTGCATGTTTCAGATCAGGTCGGTAATTTGAGTATGGGATGGGTTTGTTCATAGTTAGCTTAGCATGGCTTGGAATCAGAAAAGTTAACAAAAATGTCTGGTACGCATTATGTATAGCAGGAACACCAACACTTATCATTGCTACATTTGGAGAGTCTGTTCAGTTTGGAAGTTTAGATATAGGTTCTATATTGTCTATGTTAGTATTTTCTATTTTTATTGCTGGAATGATTTTGCCTGCAAGAATATTTAGAGAAGCTTGATTACTTGACTTGACATATCCCACCAAATCAAGTCAGGCATGGTCACAAACATACTGTTTGAACAAAAATCAGACTCTAGATCTGGTACAGAAGTTCATTTGGTTCTATCTTGAACCTAAACTTAATATCTACTTACATAGGTAAGGTGCAGTATGAGCTGCTCAGGGGAGATGGACCCTGTAAATAATTTGGTACAGATCCAGCCTAAAGTAATGAATAATCTAAAGAAGGCAAAGTATGGTGTTTCAAATCATTCTACAGTTGAGCTCTGTCACTGGACAAGAAAATCATTTCTTAATGAAGGTGAATGTTACAAGAAGAAATTCTATGGTATAGATACGCATAGGTGCATGGAATTTTCTCCAGCTGGTATGCTCTGCCAAAATAGATGCGTTTACTGCTGGAGGCCGATGGAGTTTTACAACTTTATGGAGATGCCTACAGATGCTGTTGATGATCCAGCGACGATCGTGAATAACCTGATGCAGGAGCGTTACAGGCTTATGAACGGGTACTTTGGGAATGCGAAAGGAGATAGGAAGAAGCTGAGAGAAGCGATGTATCCAACTCACTATGCTATATCACTCTCCGGCGAACCAACTATGTATCCTAGGTTGCCAGAACTCATAAGATACCTCAAGAGTTTGAAGAATACGAAATCGATATTCCTGGTTACAAATGGTCAGGAGCCAGAGATGCTATACAGATTGCAGGAGGAAGATGCGTTGCCTACACAGATTTATTTGTCAACAAATGCTCCTAACAGAAGATTATTCTTCATGATAAACAAGCCTAGGCATAAAGATGCATGGGAGCGATGGTGGAAGAGTTTAGAATTTTTGAGTAATGCCAATACCAGAACTGTTGTTAGAATAACACTGATACGAAGTTATAATGGTGATATGCAATTGGTACCAGACTTTGCTGAGATGCTGAAGCATGGTAATCCACACTTTATAGAAGCCAAGTCGTACATGCATGTTGGTTATTCTAACCAAAGATTAGAAGAATCAGATATGATGGAGATGGAAGAAATTAGGGTATTTTCGAATGAATTGGCAAAGCAAATGCGAAACGTTACAATCATGGATGAGAGTGAAGAGTCAAGAGTAGTTGTTCTGCAGAATAATGAAAGATATCTGGATAGATGGATAGCATAAAAATAAGACCATCTAGGCAATTGTTTACAGGTTAAATTCATAGTTAAGCATGGTAGTTGTACAGAAATAAATACCGATACACAGACTACAGCCCACATGGGGTCGTTGTCTAGTATGGTCCAGGATACCAGCCTGGGGCGCTGGTGATCGTGGGTTCAAATCCCACCGACCCCATTCTTTTGAGAGGAGTTCAGG
>JBHICO010000053.1:0-9093 GCA_046759645.1 Nitrososphaerales archaeon | reverse complement strand
ACATCTCGATATTATCTTTTGTTGGAATAATTATGCTGGTTAGCGGTTCTTTTATCCCATTAATCACCATTTCACAACTGCCCCTTTTGGCCCCTAATTTCTAGCTTCATACCATTTATGTCAACGCATTTTAAGGTTATATGAATTAGCCAACCTATTGGAGTCTTGCTCTGGAAGTTTATCACACGTCTTAGGTAATATACTTGTCAGATTGCTCTAGTTAGGCTGCGATGACAAGATCTTCATATATGCATCAACTACTATATCTGGAGATCCTATACTTTGTATCTTACCGTTATGCAGTAGTAATGCTCTATCGCACAACTGTTTAACAGATTCTAGATCCTGTGAAACATAAAGTATTGTTTTACCACTTTTCCTGAATGACATGAATGCTTCAAAGCTCTTTTGTTGGAATAGTACATCTCCGACTGCAAGTACCTCATCAACAAGTAGTATATCAGGATCTACCTGCACTGCTGTTGAGAATGCCAGTCTTGAATACATTCCTGAAGAGAAATGCTTCACCTTTGTATCACCAAATTTTTCCAACTCGGCAAACTTCAAGATTTCCTCCACTTTCCCTGTTATCTGTTTCCGTGAAAAGCCGAGAATTATTCCATATAGTATAATATTGTCTCTGGCTGTTAGATCTGGCTGAAAGCCTGTTCCCAGCTCAAGAAGAGGAATAACATCACCATTCGTTCTGATGATTCCGCTATCTGGCTTGAATATTCCTGCAATCAATCTAAGAAGTGTGCTCTTTCCAGCTCCATTACGACCAATAATTCCGAACATCTCGCCTTGCTTAACACCGAAGGACACGTCATTCAATACTGTTAGCTCTTCAAAATGGTTACTCCTGTTAAAAATATTAGCCATGTGTTCAAAAACTGTATTTCTCCTCTCATGATGGATTCTAAAATTTTTTGTTACGTTTTCAAATTTAATGGCACTCTCATCCATACTACAGCTCCTCACCCACCCTTGCCTCGAACCTTCTAAATATAAGATATCCCAATGCCAGTATTCCGAAAGATGTTGCTGTAATATATGTTAAGTCCGTAGCAGAAGGCATGATATTGTAGAGCGTAACATTGTGTGCAATATCAAGGATTCTAGTCATAGGAATAAGTGAAAGGAGCGTTTGTAACCATTCTGGAAAAATGTCTGGTCTCCAAATTATTGGCATAAGAAAGAAGCCAGCCATAAGTATTACGGCCCAGATATACTGCACATCTCTAAAATATACATTAAGAACAGATAGCGGTAGAGCCAAGCCTAACACCAAAACGAATTCTATTATCAAAAGGATTGGAAGAAGGGCTATAGTCAAAGGAGGTACAAACTGGAAAGCTACTAGAAAGGCAGCGAATACAGCGAACTCAAACAACATCATTATAAATCCTGTTATACACGAACTTATTGCAGGTACTTCCCTAGGAAAATAGATCTTTGTTATTATCCCACCCCTTCCAATTATGCTAGTAAGACTCATGCTTGTACTCCTGGTAAGCATATTCCACATGATGAGTCCTAAAAGCAGGTAAAGAGGATAGTATTCGATATCTGATTTTACGACATGTGTGAAGATTATGTATAGCACGGAGAGCATTAGTAAAGGCTCTAGAACTGACCAAAAGAAACCTAACACAGAATTTCTGTATCTTATTTTCAAGTCATTTATTGCAAATGTTCGAATTAAGGATCTACGATTCCATATCTTGCTCAGATTAGACACTAGAGCTGACATTAAATCATCATTATTTTCCTTTTAATATTAGCATATCGCTAAATATTCAATCTCATAATCATTGTAAGAATTACAGATGGAATGGTCAAGATCGTATCTAGCAGTACCTATTGAAAACACACTTACCGTATGTATTGGTTGTGAGGATCAGTATAAAAATCTAGTTTAAGTTAAGAAAGATGATTTTATAGTGTGTGTGTGTATCATGGCCATGATCGAGCTGAGCCAGAAGTTGATCAGTTAGCTCACAGTAACATATCTACATTTGCCAAATTTGTTTAATCGATTCAAGGTTATTCCAGTCAAAATTTTTATGTACATAAAAGCATTATTAAGTTGGACGTCAATATAGATAAGCAACAAATAAAGGACGAAATATGGTCGAATATATAGTATGATAGAATATACAGGAGAACGATTTATTCCTTGGATGGAAGGTGCGCAAATTCACTATGAACATTTGCATAGATACGGATTTGTGACTAAATTCCTGAATAAGAAGAAAGTTCTCGATCTAGGCTGTGGGGAAGGCTATGGCTGTTTGATGTTTGCAGAAGTGGCTGAGGATGTAGTAGGTTTAGATATGGACAAAGAAACTATCGAGCATGCAAGGCAGGCGTATAGAAAAGACAACCTAAAATTCGTGTTGGGTTCCTTTTTAGAGATACCAATAAAGGGTAAGGAAAAATTCGATGTCATAACATGCTTCGAGAGTCTTGAACATGTGTCAGAACACGACAGAATGCTAGCGGAGGTAAAAAGGTTGCTTAAGAAAGACGGATTATTCATCGCCTCAACACCCAATAAACTTACTTACTGTGACATTCCAGAATATAAAAATCCCTTTCACATGAAGGAGCTATATCTTGATCAATTTGAAGATTTATTGAAAAAGCATTTCCGCAACAAGCTGATATTCGGTCAGAGAGTTTACACAGGATCAAACATTTGGTTCTTAGCTTCTACAACACACGCAAGAGAATTTATTATTAAAAAAGGTGAAAAGGGATTTAATTTTCTAAGTGATGATGCAAAGAGTCCTCTTTATCATATTGCAATTTGTTCGGACAAGCAATTGAAGTCACGAGATTATGAAGTTAATAGCTATCTAATAGATATTTCGGATTGGTTGATAAGGGATCTTGCAAGACAAATTGAAGGTTTACAGACCGAGCTTAAAAATCAAGGGATAGGAAGTGATCCCATGCGAGCTCTTCTTTCTCTATATTATTCACGAGAAGATTTACATAATGCTTTTCCTGAAGTCACTAATGGAGATTATAAACGACTTATCGAATGGGCTAAAGGAGCATGCGATGCTTCTCACAAAGAAGACGAAAATACTAGAAACATGTTGTTGAGTTTTTCCTCATGGTATGCTGAACAGCTGCGAGCAAATGAAAGGAAGGAGCTAACTGAACAGCTGAGTCACACGCTAGCCCAAATTAAAGCAGAATTGGAAAGTAAAGATAACTTGTCTCGGCAGAAGACTGAAGAAGTTTCAAGATTAGAAAGTGAATTAGCCCAAATTAAAGCAGAATTGGAAAGTAAAGATAACTTGTCTCGGCAGAAGACTGAAGAAGTTTCAAGATTAGAAAGTGAAGTTTCAAGATTAGAAAGTGAATTATCCAGTTTCAGACCTACTGCCTGGCAGGATCCAGCTGAAGTGCTGATTAAGGTGTATAGGTCAAGAAAGGATCTAAGTGAAAGGTTCCCAGAAGCTGCAAGCGGTGACTTGGAACGGCTAATTAAATGGGCTGCTGGAGTAGTACTCGGCCAATATAAGGACAATGAATATGATCTGTTGCGCCATTATGGAGCGTGGTATGTAGATCGCTCGTATAAACAAGAAATCCAGAAGCCTGCAAGTGTGGCTGAATACAATTCAAAAATGCATGAGACGTTACCTGCCAGTAGTCCAGAGGAACTAAAAAAAACTGTTGCAACAAGCCGACGAATAATTGCCACACGAGGTTTTAGAGAGTTCTGTCGACAAGCTCTACAAAAGATCAAACGAAGAGAATTTAGAATAATCGATGCGAAAGTGGAAAGTAGGTTACAACATACGCTGAAGGAAGATTCAAAAGAAATTTCATATCATCATCCTACGGCTGCAACGATGAAGTCGATAGAACATAAACCTTATGAATTTTCGGAGCAGCAACGATATTTGGTTCAAAACATTTTGTCACATTTAGAATATCAACCCATGATCACTATCATCATGCCTGTGTATGATGCCGAAAAGGTTTGGTTAGAGAGAGCAATCTCTTCTGTGTTGAAGCAACTGTATGAAAAGTGGGAGCTTTGCATCGTAGACGACGCCTCCACAAAACCTCATATTAAGAATGTTCTTGAGACATATGCTGCAGTTGATAAAAGAATAAAGATAAGGTATCTAGAAAAGAACCAAAACATATCAGTTGCTTCTAACGAGGCCCTTAAGCTTGCTTCCGGTGAATTTGTTACATTTGTTGATCATGATGATGAAATAACTGAAGACGCTCTTTATGAAGCTGTAAAAATTCTTAATCTGCACAATGATGCCGACATTATATACAGTGATGATGCTAAAATAGACGAAAAGGACAACATATATGACTACCAGTTTAAACCGTGTTGGAGTACGGAGTTACTGCTGTCGTATTGTTATTTCAGCCATCTTACCATTATAAGGAAGAGAATAGTTGATGATGTTGGTGGATTCAGAGTAGGATATGAAGGCGCTCAAGACTATGATCTGATTTTGCGCGCGACTGAAAATACTGATAAAATATATCACATTCCGAAGGTACTTTACTACTGGAGAGCTGTTCGCACATCTACTGCTCATTCCGCTGATACCAAGGGGCTGAGTATCGAAAGGGGCAGGATGGCAGTTCAAGATGCATTAACAAGAAGAGGAATAAAGGGTAATGTAATAGTTCCTGAATTCGTGCAAAAGACTAGGCTGGGCATTTATAAAATAAATTTTGAATTATTAAGGAAGCCAAAAGTCTCAATAATAATACCCTCCAAAGATAGAGTAGACCTTCTGCGAAAATGTGTTGAGAGCATCGAGAAGAAACTTACTTACAAAAATTATGAGATAATAATAGTTGACACTGGAAGTGAAGAAAAGGAGACTCTTGAATATCTTAGAGAGGTAGAACACAAGGTCATCAGTATCAAGATGGATAAGTTCAATTTTTCAAAGGCAAATAATGTTGCGGTGTTACGTGCCAAGGGTGAATACGTATTGCTTATGAATAATGATATTGAGATCAATTATCCTAATCTGCTGGAAGAGATGTTAGGTTATATGGAAAGCGATGTTAACATAGCAGCAGTTGGGGCAAAACTTCTTTATACAGATGGTAGGGTTCAGCACGCAGGAGTAGTTCTAGGTTTAAACAATGGTCTTGCAGGACATGCTAACAAGCTAAGAGGTGATTCGGACCCAGGCTACCTTTGGTACGCATCTGTTGCTAGAAATTATTCGGCCGTTACAGCGGCGCTAATGATGGTTCGCAAGAAATACTACATGGACGTTGGCGGTATGGATGAAGAAAATCTGGCTGTTGCATATGGTGATGTTGATTTGTGTCTCAAAATGATAGATAAGGGTTATAGGATCGTTTTTAATCCTTATGCTTCAGCATATCACCACGAAGGGTCGACACGCGGAAGCGGTAAAGGAAGAGATGATCCAAAAGAAGAATCGTTTCTACGAAATAAATGGTATCACGTAATAAGAAAGGATCCCTTTTACAACCCTAATCTGTCCCTGGAAGATGGGAGCTTCATAATAAAGCAAAACCATATGTCCAAGAAGTTGCTGTTTATAAGTCACAATTTGAACCACGAAGGAGCTCCTCTCTCAATGTACTATTTAGCATGCGAGTTGAAAGAACGAGGATATCTTGCAACAGTGTTGTCCCCAGTTGATGGACCCTTGAAGAGGTATTACTTCGATGAACAGATAGACGTAGTCATAGAACCAGCCTTTTATTCGGATAGCCCAGATGGCAACATAGACTTTTTCAAACAATTTGACTTTATACATGTTAACACCATACTGAATTTCAGGTTTCTCGATCTTGCTAAAAAGGCAGGAGTACCCACAGTATGGTCTATAAGAGAAAGTGAAAGGGAGCATTATACTCAGTACGGAGTTAATAAAACTCAGTTTGCGATCGCTGATAACGTCTTATTTGTGTCAAATGCGACAAGAAAAGTTTACTCAGATTTAGAGACTAATAATAAGTTTATAACTATACCGAACGGTCTGGATGTGAAAGAGATAGAATCATTTAAGACTAGAAATAAGAAAAATGATTTAAGGAAAAAATATGACTTCGCTAAGGATGATATAATTGTAACAATAATTGGGACCGTTACCGAAAGAAAGGGCCAGATGACATTTGTCGAGGCTGCAGTCAATTTGCTTAAAAAGAATAGCAATAACTTACATTTCCTAGTTGTTGGCACCAGGGAAGGAAATTATTTAGAGAAGTTGAAACAAATTATAAATGAAAACGATTGTTCCTCTAACATACATTTGATTCCAGAAACTGCGGACGCATTTTCATATTATCTTATTTCAGATATATTCGTCTGTTGCTCTTTCGTCGAGTCATTTCCTAGAGTTACGTTAGAAGCTATGGCTTTCGAATTGCCCATCATAGCCACTAATGTATACGGCATACCAGAACAGATACAAGACGGTGTTCATGGCATTCTCATTCCTCCTGGAGATCCACAACTGTTAGTGGAAAAGATTTGGTATCTGTTGAGCAATCCGGAGATAGCTAAAGGATACGCACGCGATGCCTACGAAAGAGTGAAGTCAGCTTTTACCTTAGAAAATATGGTTGATAAATACGAGCGTCTTATAGAAGTGGCAGCAGAGCGTAATAGCTAACTGACTAATCTTTTGCACATGTGAAGATATTATATGAATCAACGAGACTCTAGAACTTATAAATCTCTTCGCCGCTAGTCACTTCTACTAATGAAAGCCATCATTCCCGCGGCAGGGCTCGGCACTAGAATGCTTCCTTTTACAAAAGAACAGCCAAAAGAAATGTTACCCGTCTATTACACAAGTGATTCAGGAGAAGATGGGATTAAGCCAATAGTGCAACTTATTTTTGAGCATCTTTACGATTCGAACATACGCGAGTTTTGTTTCATTGTGGGAAGAACCAAACGCAGCGTAGAGGATCACTTTACTCCCGATTACCAATTCTTGGAAATGCTCACCAAGAACGAAAAAGACTCACAATTCAAGGACCTAAAGCATTTTTATAAAAAAATCAACGAGTCTGCAATATTTTGGATTAATCAGCCGGAACCAAAAGGCTTTGGTCATGCAGTACTTCTGGCAGAGCCGTTCGTCGGCAATAGTGATTTTCTGGTCCATGCTGGAGATGCCTATATATTCTCAACGAATGGCAAACCTCCCATACAGAGAATGTTAGAATTACACAACAAAACAGGAGCTGATGCAATCTTACTTGTAAATAAAATATCAGATGTAGAGCAACTGAAACATCATGGTGTGATCGTACCTGAGAAAAGCAATGAAGTTATATCTGTTAAAGGTATAGTCGAGAAACCTGAGAAGCCAGCATCAGATTTAGCAGTGATGCCTATCTATATATTTAGGCCTACTATCTTTAAGGCTCTTAGAGATACAAAGCCAGACTTCCGAGGAGAAATACAACTAACAGATGCTATAGGGAGGCTCATAACTGAAGGTTCAAAAGTCCTTGCCATCGAGATGGGGTATCAAGATATAAGAATTGACGTTGGCATGCCTGAAACCTATAAGAAATCATTAGACATACTTTTTTATAAGCATGGGCATGAACAAACTACTCAAAGATAATTTGTGAGGGTTAATGCAACGCATTTCGTTTTTTGGCAGCGGTGTCGTAGGATTAGCATCAGCTGTTGTTTTTTCAAGTAAAGGAGTAGAGACAATTATCACGGATAAAGACCTTGAGAAGCTCGATGCCATAAAATCTGGCAAGTCTCCGTTCCGTGAGCCAAAACTTGAAGAATTGCTTAGAGGATCTCTTCAGAGTGGAAAACTAAGAGTAAATAATGATCAAAAATCTACAGTATTAGAATCTGAAATAACATTAGTAACGGTTGGTACACCAACTAATCATGATGGTTCGATAGATCTATCTCAGTTGAAATCTACAGTAGAGTCTGTAGGAATAGCTTTATCACAAAAAAAAGAGTATCATTTAATGGTAATAAAGAGTACAGTTACTCCGGGTACCACCTCTAATCTTGTTAAAAGCATGCTTGAGGATAAAAGCAAAAAGACTGTTGGAAAAGACATTGGATTAGCTGTTAATCCAGAGTTTCTGAGAGAAGGGTCTGCAATAGAAGATACTATGAATCCTCACTTAATTTTGATTGGTAGTGCTGATGCCATTTCAGCAGACAGGCTAGAAGATTTTTATAAAGAATCTTATCAGCGACATGATTTGCCAATAATGAAGGTCAATATAGAAACAGCAGAGTTGATCAAATGTGCAAACAATGCTTTCCTTGCCACGAAGATTTCCTACGTCAATACTTTAGCCAATATTTGCTCTAGGATAGAGGGAGTTGATGTAGAAGCTGTAGCTAGAGCAATCGGGATGGATCCAAGAATTGGACCTCTTTTTCTCAAAGCTGGACCCGGTTATGGGGGAAGTTGTCTCCCGAAGGACGTTAAAGCACTTTCACATTTTGCAGAATCGATCGGATACGATGCCTTGTTTTTTAAAATGGTCGAGCGCGTAAATGAATTGCAACCACATGTGATTCTTTCCATTGCTGAAAAATTGATTGGAAGATTTACTAATAAGACAATCGCAATTTTGGGCCTAGCCTTCAAAAAAGGTACAGACGACGTTAGAGAATCAATATCAGTCGTTATCGTAGAATATCTAATAAAACAGGGCAGCACAGTGAAGGTACATGATCCCATGGCCATGGAAAATGTAAGACCGATCTTTAAAGATCGTATACAGTACTGCGAAAAAGCAATCGATTGCTTGAAAGATTCAGATTGCTGCCTAATTCTTACCGACTGGGACGAGTACAGAAATCTTCGCTCTGAAGATTTTATCAGAAATATGAAGGAACCAAACGTTATAGATGCTTGGAGGGTATTGAGGATAAATGGTTCAGGAAAGATCAGATATGTGGCATTTGGTATAGGTTCTTATTTGAAATGATAATAATAAGAGCGCATAATTAAGATTTGTTTGAGGTGAATGTACGTGGTTGAAACGCAGTTAGTTCCATGCAACATTTGCAATTCAAATGAAGCCTCTCCCTTTGTATCAAAAGCA
>JBHICO010000052.1:0-9272 GCA_046759645.1 Nitrososphaerales archaeon | reverse complement strand
ATGGTTCTTGAAAGTTACAACTTCTGTCCAAAGTGCTTGAATGATTTGATTTATGATTAAATTAACTTTCATAAATGAGGATATATCTTATTAAGAGAATTGAACCTGAAATACTGTCTGAAACATTTAAATCAGCACCAGAAAATATACGCACATGGATTCTGACTCAACATCATTCGTTAACGGAATACTTGCGGGCGCGGGAGCGGTTGTAGCTATAATGGCCTTTGCCTTCATGCAATTAGTAAGTAGGTATGAAGGCATTATGGGAGTGACTACTGTAGAAATGCGCGCGGCTATAATTCTGGGTGCCATAGTATGTGCAGCAGCTGTTGGCTACGAATTTTACAGGAGAAGACCGATCAAGGCAAAGCAAGGTGTAAGTGGTGAATAAAGCCTACATAATAGTACCATTGGTTGCAGCTGTAGCATTTCTGATCTTTCCCTTCGTAATTTACTATGGCAGTTTAATAATGGTAGTATCTTCTGACAGCATGCTTCCCGCGCTGAAACCCTATGATCTTATCGTGGTTGAAAGTACCAGTATAGATCAAATTAAAGTTGGAGATATTGTAGTATTTAACACACATCTACATGGGATGGATATAGTCGCGCATAGAGCTATTGAAGTACACGACGATCATGGCGAAATAGGCATTGATACCAAAGGAGATAATGTAGATGTACCAGATGAATGGGTTGTTCGAAGTGAAGACCTTATAGGCAGGGTAACAAATGTGGTCCCTACGATAGGAATATTCATTATGGATCCTATAAGGTATGCAATAGTTGCTGTTGTAGTGATAACGGCAATATCACTAATGCACGAAGTTACCACTAAGGCTAAAGCACCCGATCAGCACAAACAATCGAGTTTAAGTATATGGCAAAACTAATTATAAAATCGGAAGTTTCTTGTTTTCCATGGGGAAGAAGCACTGTACTCTATGTGGCAAGGAATTAGAACACCAATATAGTCTATCAAATTATAACATTCCAGGCTATCTTTGTGGATCCTGTTATGATAGAAAATTGAAGGAAATTTATAAAATCAATCATTAGCTCCATTATCGTTTTACGCACAATCTCATTAAAATGATTACTGTTATTGATGACAATAGAATTACCGAAACGCTAGTGAATTCTGGAATAGCAAAATATGAGCCTTTACCAATTTCTTCATCATAAATCAACATCACCTTGTTTACATCATCGGGAAGTGAGAAAAGTAACATTCCCCTTACGCTCTCTCCTGGTTTAAGTTCTCCATCTATCAATGGGTTTGTTAACGCACCTATGTTTTGCAGATCTATGGGGTACAAGTAACCCTTTTCATCCTTTACAAAAGCAAAAGCTGGGCTGTAACTTATAACATCGTTACTAGTATTCTTAATTGATAAGTCAACAGCATAGACTTTCGGAGAGATGCTCATCAATTCATCGTGTATCAACAATTCTGATCTTCCATCCGCAACAATTTTGCCCTTGTTAGATGTTAAAAACCAGTCACTTTCTAATACCGGATCTGCAGGCTCTTTTGTCTCAGTAAGATCGACCATAACTTTGGATGCATCTGGCTCATCCCATACAAGAAGCGATGGAATGGAATTGGTAGGCATAATGAATGTAAACCTGCCGTTAAGTATATCGTTTGACGCAATCCGGACCGGTAGGATAGTACCTAACAATGGCCCCGCCTTGTATTCGTTACCATCATCATCAATCAGTCTGACAAAAAAGGGGGTGAAGAATCTAGCATTTGGATTAATGTTTTTAATAATTAATTCCACATCGAGCTGCTTTGTGGCAATATTCGGGTCTTTGATCTCCTCTTCTACATTATAAACATAGATCTGCATCTCTTCATTGTTAATTACCTCTTTTATCAACCCACTTGTCTGTGCAAAAGCTTGGGATACTGTCAATGTACACACAGCAAAAACAAGTAGGACCTTGAACATACAAACAGGTATTACTATTGGAGCATTAATTCATTATCGATCAAGTATTGCTAGCGATACAAGTACCTATCTTAAACAAAACGTCTAAGGCATAAACAACTCACACAATCGTAATTTTTAGCGTATGGCAATTTTCATGCAATTCACAAATACAACAACTATGAGTAGCTAAGGACTTTCTCAATTACGGTATCAACAGCATTGTCAAAGGAACGTTCGATCTTCTTCCTAATGGAGCTGAGAGCTTTTTCACCTTCTGCTAGTATCTGAGATGCCTCTTCATCCGCTTCTCTCTTCGCCTGCTCGATTAGGCGCTCGGCCTCTTCATTAGCCATATCCGTTAACTTTGTCTTAAGGTTCTCAATTTCTTCTTCTACATACGCATTGAACTTTTTCTTAATATCTTCTAGTGAAGCATTCATAGTATCCAAATCTTTCTCCAGTTGGGAAAGGGAGCTTAGAATTCTCTCTACCGATAATGATGAAGATGTTTTAACTTCGGTCTGTGGTTTCTCCAAATGCAGATGGAAATCACCATCAGCAGTATTAAATCCTTACTTTGTCGTAAGAGTGAGAATTGCCTTGGCGAGGTCGCCCTTTGACTCGGTTAGTGCTTCTATGGCAACTTCTTTAGAAACATTGGCCTGTTGGGAAACTAGCATTATATCCTCTTCACTGAACTTTGGTACTTCCCTTTGCTTTTCCTGTATATCATCACCAACCACCTGGTATATTGTAGAATCCTGACTCTTCAATTCCGCTACCGTTGGGTTCCTGATTATAATTTCTCTCTCATTGGTCTTTATCACGACCTCCTCAACATTGTTAAGCTCGTGCATATTCAGACCCATCTTGTCCAACATGCGCCTAAGCTGCCTGTTGCCGCGCATCATAACCTTATTTTCACCTTCCGGCTTTTAAACCCTCACGCACCTTCACTGCTACTCCTCGGTTGAATTCTCTTATCATTTTGGCCGAAAGAACCGCCTTTCCAACCGCAATAACGTTATCATCCTGATCCAATACGGCTACATCACTTCTTACCTTTACATTGTTCCCACAGCTTATGACGTGTTTGCAAAAGACCGATTTACCATCGGATATGAATCCTGCTACATCATTTCTAACAGTAACACAATTTTCTTTAAATTTTTTGTGTTGCAGGAGAAGCCTAGCACCGTGGATCGTTAACGCTAACCACCCATCCTTCCGGAGAGTCGCCACCAGACTATTCTCATGCAGAATACCCCTTATTCTGCCAGTTCGCTTCGAAAAACTAAATTCAAAGCCTTCCAGAGGTATAGAATCACAAATATTACTGCCGAAGAGGGCTTCTATATTGGCTGCAATCTTCTCCCTAGGATCAATAAAATGGTCAGACATGCAGATATGGTGTAATACGCTGATTTAACATTAATGATCGTATCTATATATTTCCTATAAACTCTATAGAATAAACATATTAGCATAGTTTTTGCAACACCGTATATGAGCTGGATCTCTTGGCTTAAACCCACAGATAGGGAAATTTTGAATACATTAGAGACCCAATCGGCTAATCTTCTTAGAGCCACAGAGTTACTTGTTGATCTTATTAACAACTTTGAAAATGTGGGTCAGAAGAAGAACAGTATAAAGGACCTTGAACATAACGGAGATGCTATAGCACATAACATCTTCAATACGCTTGACAGAACCTTCATAACTCCCCTTGATAGGGAAGACATATCAAGGCTCGCAGCATCTATAGATAATATTCTCGATTCGACAGATGGTGCAGCAGATCGTTTTGCCCTTTTCAAAATAAAGAAACCTACCAAGTATATGGCCGAACTGGCGGATTGCATAAAATCATCTGCAAGTGAAATTCATCTTCTTGTAACAAAATTGAGAAATATCAGAAGTGCTAAGGAAATAATTACGCATTGCAGGAACATAAGTCAACTGGAACATGAGGCTGATCAGATTTACAGAAAGGCTGTCGCAGAACTATTTGAGACCACTGACCCTGTAGAGATAATAAAGATGAAGGAGATCTACGATGCTCTTGAAAAGGCAACAGACATGTGTGTTGATGTGGCTGATGTGATTGAAGATGTTGTGTTAAAATACAAATAGGTAAAGCCCTATGGTAGAGCTAATTATAGTGGCCGTTGCGGCAGCATTATTCTTTGATTTTTACAATGGTATGAACGATGCTGCGAATTCAGTTGCAACTGTTATTGGTTCTAGAGCTTTGAAGCCTCTTCAGGCAGTAACATTGGCCTCAGTTGGAAATTTCGTTGGACCATTCGTCTTTGGAGTTGCGGTAGCTACAACTGTGGGCAAGGGGTTAATCGATCCAAATATAATTACTTTAAACGTTGTAATAACTGGCGTCGCGGGAGCTATTGTGTGGATCGCAACAGCAACACATTACGGTATACCTATTTCTGCCAGCCATACATTAATTGGTGGTTTCGTTGGTGCAGGTGTTGCAGCAGGAGGTATGGAGGCTATAATCTTTGAAGGTTTTAACAAAGTTCTTACCTTTATGGCTGTGTCGCCTGTGGCCGGTTTGTTAATAGCATTTAGTATTACAATGTTATTGATACGTATTCTCAAACACAAAAGGCCCTACGTTATTAATAGAATTTTTGGACGATTGCAGATCGGTTCAGCGGCTTTCTTTTCGATAACACATGGCGCAAACGATGGGCAGAAAACAATGGGAATAATTGTAGCTGCGTTGGTTGCCGGAGGTGTCCTTGAATCTTTCTATGTCCCTTACTATGTAATAATTATGGCAGCAGCCGCGATAGCCCTAGGGACCTTCGTTGGGGGATACAGAGTTATAAAAACAATGGGCCTTCGCTTAACTGCTCTAAAGCCCTACCAAGGGTTTTGTGCTGAAACTGGTGGCGGTGTAATTCTAACAATGATGGCACAGCTTGGTATTCCAGTAAGTACAACACATGCAATAGCGGGGTCAATAATGGGGGTAGGAGCAACTAGGAGACTTTCTGCCGTGAGGTGGGGAGTTGGAAGAAGAATGATTTATGCATGGTTAATAACTATACCAGCAAGTGCAGCAATGGGTGCACTCGCCTACAAAATTATTGAAATAACAGCTATAATATGATCAATTACAATCTATATATAAAAACAAAAACTATATAGAATATAGATACGTTCTCATGATATGGTGGAAATCAAGGAAGAGACAAGGAAGATACAGTATACGGGAAAATCATCATACATTGTTTCCTTGCCAAAAAAGTGGGTTGAAGGAATCGGACTAAGACCTGGGGATCGTGTTAGTGTCATACGGCAAGGTAGCTCACTTTTACAGATAGGTCCCTTGGAGAAGCAGTTCATAAAAAAAGGCGTACGAGAAGCCATTATCGAAGCAGGAATTAACGATCATGTTAACGTTCTCATAAGAAAATTGATCGCCTTGTACATCCTTGGTTTTAATGTAATAAGTGTCAGGGCTAAGGATGGGAGGTTGCAGACATACCAGAGAGAAGGTGTAAAGGATGTGGTAAGGAAAGTACTTATGGGCAGTGAAATAACTGCGGATTCAACAGATGGTGTAACTATACAAGTTCTGATAAATATCGTTGACCTTTCAGTAGATGCAGCCTTCAAAAGGATGCTGCTGCTTGCAAAATCCATGTTAAAGGATGCTATGCTTGCTCTGCAGGAATCTAATAACGAACTTGCTAAAGAAGTGATCAAGAGTGATGATGAAGTTGATCGTTTTAGCTTCTACATAATACGACAGTTGGATATCGCCATACTGGATGAATATTTGTTAACAGATATGGGACTAAAACCACAAGACTGTTTGGGCTACAGGGTGGTAGTGAAGAGCTTAGAAAGAACCGCTGATCATGCTGCGAATATAGCTGAAGACGTTTTAGAGATTCAAGAGCCTATTGAGAAACATATTATTGCTAGGATAATTAACATGAGCAATTTTGCATTAGAAGTCCTTGACGATGCATGCTTATCTTTATTTAAAAAAGATTACACAGAGGCTGAACGAGCGATCGAAAAATTAAAGAAAATAGATGGTTTAGAAAGACAGGTTATAAAGGATTCACACAACACTCTCTCGAATGTTAGTGAAATGTACAGGGTAAAGTTCATAACTGACAATCTAAGGCGGATTGCAGAGTATGCAAGCGATATTGCAGAAATAGTGCTTAATATGACAGTCGAGCAGACTGTGAAGCGAAGCAAAGCCTAAATTAAGAACTCGAGACGGTAAACTGTGTCCGATTGCGAGCTGTGTGGCAATGAAATCACTGGACCATCATTTGCAATAGTTGTTGAAAACATAGTGATCAATGTTTGCAGGTCTTGCTCAAAGCGGGGCAAACCCTACAACCTAACTACGAAAAAACCGGAGGAAGCTAGGGAAGAATTTAGTTTTAGCTTCCCTACTGTAAGAAGTGATTACAGCAGGGTAATCAAAGAAGGTAGAGAAAGGCTCGGGTTATCACTTGACGAGCTTGGTAGCAAAATACGGGAGGGAACATCTGTAATCAAATTACTTGAGCAAGGTAAATTCAAACCAGACCCCGAAATGGCGAAAAAGATCGAAAGTTATTTGGGGGTAAAGCTAATAGAAGGCAGTGGGACAGATGAATAATGCCATACTTATAACATATCCACAGCAAGATTCTATGAAGGAAGCACTAGCACTTGCTGAAGCATCGGGCTATGATGTTGTAAGAACTGTTACACAAAGATACCTCAACAAATCACGCTATGGTGTAGGAGCTGGAAAGGCCCAAGAAGTAAAAGGGTATGTTGAAGAGCTGAAAGCCGATGTGATAATATTTGACGAGGTGCTTAGATCTGTACAGATATACAATCTAGCAAAATTGTTGCAGGTTGAAATAATAGACAGGGAACGGCTCATACTAGAAATATTTGAACGGAGAGCCAGCACTTCTGAATCAAGAATCCAGGTGAAACTGGCTCAGCTAAGATATGAAATGACCAGAGCTAGGGAGAAGGTCAGACTCGCTAGACAAGGTGAACAGCCAGGATTTTTTGGGCTTGGAAGGTATGAAGTTGATAATTACTATCGTGATATCAAAAGGAGAATTTCTGTATTGAACCAGAAGTTGGGGGGAGTGTCTAAGAGGAGAGATCTTTATAGATCCCAGAGAAGCAAGCAGGGCTTTCCGTCAATATCCTTGGCAGGATATACATCTGCGGGGAAAACAACACTGTTCAATTTCCTTACTGGAGAAAATCATGATATTGGGAAAGGAATGTTTACTACACTTGCAACTTACACAAGACGATTGCAGCTGAAGGATCGAAAGGTACTTCTATCAGACACAGTGGGCTTCATCAGCAAGCTGCCTGCATATATGATAGAGGCATTCAAGTCGACGCTTAATGAATTGACGTATGCTAACCTAGTAATGCTACTAATAGACATAAGCGAACCTCTTGAGGAGGTCATAAGGAAGTATAATAGCTCAATAGAGATACTAAATCAGCTAAATGTACCACAGACTAAAGTGCTCAACGTGCTGAATAAGATTGACATGACAAGTGAACAAAAGGCATGGGAAAAGGCGAAACATCTGGATCTATTGGAAAACAGAAGGCATATTATGGTGTCGTCAAAGACAGGTTGCAATATTGAGAATCTTAAGGAAATGATCAGCGATATGATATTTGATGAGGCTAGGGTAAATGCAAAGGAAGACGAGAACGAGCCTGCTGTTTTCAAATATTTGGAAACTAAGGATATAGCTGGCACAAACATAAAGACACAGGAGGAAGGTACTACGTTTGCTGCTTTTAGAGGAACGTCACACCTTATAGATCCCTTTGTCGAAGTGGATGAGGATGAGAGTATCAGTTCTTAGGATAGGCCATCGGTTTGTAAGGGACTACAGGGTCACTACACACGTAGCGCTGGTTGCAAGGGCATTTGGTGCAGATCAGATGCTAGTGGTGAATGCTGAAGACGACATAAAAAGAACAATCAAGACGGTTAACGAACATTGGGGCGGTAACTTCGAAATCAAGGAGATTAATAATTGGAGGAATGCTATCATGGAATGGAAGAATAATGGTGGTAAGGTGGTGCATCTTACTATGTATGCCATTAACGTTGATGATATGATTGAGGAGATTAGGAATAACCATAAAGATCTAATGATTATTGTAGGAGCTGAGAAGGTGCCTAAGGAAGTATATGAGATGAGCGATTATAATGTGTCTATTGGCAACCAACCCCACTCTGAAATAGCTGCCCTTGCAATATTTCTTGACAGATTGTACGAGGGTAGGCAATTAAAAAATGAATTTAATGGAAGAGTCAGAATAATACCGAGCCGAAAAGACAAGGCCGTAAAAAACAATGTAGCAAGCTAAATATATATCGGCGGATGACATATCAGACTTGTAGATGCGAATAGAATACGAGGATTCTTTTGTAAAAATCGCTGGATTAATTGGTGGTGAAGAGTATCTTAAAGTCGCACGTGCGTTGCTTAATACTGAAGATGCTACTGATGAAGAGATTGCCAGTGCCACAGGATTGAGGATCAACATAGTAAGGAAGGTGCTTTACGACACTTTCGGCAAAGCATTGATCACTGGAGTAAGAGTGAAAGACGAAAAAAAGGGATGGTTTGTCTACAGATGGAGAGCTAAGCGTGATCAGGTGGATAACTTTATAGAAAATCAGAAGAGGAAGATCCTAGATAGGTTAAGAAAGAGACTTCATTATGAGGAATCTACAGAATTCTATCATTGCCGTAATCAGGATTGTCCCAGGGTCACCTTTGAGCAATCTGTAGAGATGTTCTTCAAATGTCCTAACTGTAAAGGATTATTGAATATGGTTGATAATTCTCAGGTAAAACAGGCGTTGAGGCAGAAAATAGAGCAGATATCCAGAGACTTGGGCAAAAAGTAGTCTAAGGTATATTTTAGCTAGTATATTTCATACTAATTTGAAATGTAGACTGACATTTACAACTCATGTTCAGGCACAGTTGTTGTAAGAGGATTCTTAATTGATTATTTTGTAGGAGAGAATCAATTCATTATCAATCTTTCTTGTTTTCTCGAGTTTCAATTTTACACCATTATCTATCTTCTCAAAGCCCTTACCTTCCACAAACGTTATGGCATCTCTTCCCCCAACTATTCTAGGTGCCAATGTCAGGATAATTTCATCGACAAATCCGCTACTTAACATGCTCCAGTTTATCTCGCCCCCACCCTCAACTAGTAATCTTTTTACTCCTCTACGTTTCAAAATTACTAGCAGTTTCTTTAGGTCAACCT
>JBHICO010000051.1:0-9513 GCA_046759645.1 Nitrososphaerales archaeon | reverse complement strand
GCTTCGGTCTTGAATATCTATACAGAAGGAAATTTGGGTCATGTTACAGAATCACAACTATTGGTCGCCTATAGATTGACAATTTTGCATCACTAACAAGCATGCTGCATCCATCAATAATAGCTAAGAATTTAAATTGTGTAGTATATACCCTAAACATGGGTACTGCCAAAACTAGCAGTTTTTTCAACAAGTATAGAGATCATATTCTCTTCAACAAGAATCTGATAATATCTGCTACAAGCTCATTTTTTGTAAGTTCTTTCGTTGCCCAGCAGTATGCATATCTTGATAATAATGCACTTACAAACTCTATCATCGCTTTGGCAGCAGAATATGGTATTTACATTCCATTCTTCGCTTTTCTTTTCTACAGGGATAATAAGCATAGATATGTAGATCCTTTAACAGGCAAGACAGATTCCAAGAAGTTAAGAGATGACATTAAGAAACTATTTGCTGCTTTTTGCATTTCTGAAATAATATTTGCAATTACAAGAGGTTCTGTTCATTATGAATTCCTGCGGGGAGGTGTGGAACCTTATCAAGCATCGATGATTGGTTCATTGGTAGCATGGGCGGTATTCTTTGTTTCGATCAATGCAGGCATAAAAGCGGTAAGGTTGTTCAAAAGATCTGATAAATTATAAACATGGTGATTTGTCTCGGAAGCATTAAGAAGATGCTTCTTCTGGAAATAACATCTGCGCTATCCAGTTGCAATCAAAGCCACAATCAGTAACGGCAGTTACCAATCTATCCGTCATTGCCTCGTTCATGGGCTCGTCGGTATATTCTTCCATGCCGAATTTCCATAATATGGCATGGAGGGTCTCATGCGTATCAGTATAAAGATACTTACAGGCCAGCGTCGCTATGACATGCTGCTCTGATATCCCGTGCAGCTTGCGCTTCACATGCTTTCGGTGGTTAGAGATCGCTGCAATATGTATCCGTACTTCTTGCTTAGATGGATCGAAGATTCCAAAGGGACTGCGTTTCCTTGAAACATCAAAATCGAAGCTGATCTCGTTATGCGAAGCAAGGCATACATACTCCATTTTCTGTTCGAGGAGAGCCTCTGCATGCCAGTCTATCCTCCCTGTATGCATGCCTACGATACGCGCCATATGGTCTATTTCATAATCCTCCATTCTCGGCGCGAACTCTGGTTGCGTAAATTCCCATGCAATAATTTCATAATTCCGTCTGCCAAGGCGCTCTGACCATACATCGGGCAACTGTAAGCACTCACCTGCCTCTAACTAATCTGACAACTTTCTAACTAAATAAATTTATCAGAGGTTTTCTAAATCTCGTCATTATGACCATTATCATAAGGAAAGCCACCCCTGCTATCACAATACCACTAGTGAACTCGGGTATCACAGTTAAGTAGAATTCTACGAACTGGATCTCTGTGGCCTTGAACGTTTGTACAGTTCCTAGCACATTAACTGTTACACGTATTGGCCCAGTTGATTCGAATTGTAATGTATGTGAACCCTCACCATTTGGAGCAAAAACCTCATTTATTTTATGAACAATCTCTCCTCTTTGAACTATGATGAGATCGTACCATACCTCCTTTGCTAACTCCCCCGTTGATATATCCTTGATCAAAAAATCAAACCTTACCGGTTCGTTGGGTCTTAATTCAACAGGCTCCCATGACATTTGCACTTCATAGAGTTGGTTTATTGTTGAACCTATCAGTGGGGGAGTTATGCTTCCGTTTCCAGTTGCTATTTCCGGGAGCTCACTAACGACTGCGGAGTCAAGGAGCTCAAAATCGAACTGAACAGGAATGGGATGTTTCCCGATTATAGTATACACATGAGCCTTTACCGGGAATGGAAATTCATCTACCACCCATAACTTACTATCAATAGCGTAGTGAAATCCAATGATGTGAGCGTCGTACTCACCTGCTGGTACCTGAACCTTATCCTCTCCAAAAACCCTTACAATTATGCCGCCACCACCTATAGTCCCAATTACACCCCATATGTCTCCAGTGTCAAGTGGTTCTGGTTCTATCTTGTTTGTATATCCATCCAACCAGGATAAAGTATCCTTAATTATCGTCCTATAAGGTCTGAACTCATCAGATTCTTTAGCCATAAGCGGCGTTAAGGAGAGTGAAGAGAGTAACATTTCCTCCCTGAGGACTCTGTCCCTATATTCTATCACGGTATCTGTTATCCAATCTCCATTGTCATTTTGCTCCTTGAACCACAAAGTCGCAATGAACGGATCACCGTTGTTAAGATCGACATGCGATATTCTGTACTTTACTGCAAGACCCTTGGTGACGCCCTCACCAGGGTACCATGTTTGCTCTGCCTTTGCTGGCAGCGGTGTAAGGAAGACGGAAACTAATAGAATAGATGCTATAACACAGGTGAGAACCCTCTTCCCAATTAAAAGATGATTTATTTTCACCTTTAATGAGTTTCTTGATATATTACTCAATCCTTATTTTCCAACATTCATCACACAAATCTACTGGACCAGAAGCATCCGCATAATAAGTACGATGCCACATTTCTTTTGTTACCTCTCCACCACATACATAGCATTTCATTTTCTTTATTCTATCTCAGTTATTATAGCTATTAAATATTGTCTTGTTGCCTTTTATCTAACCTATGAAGGAATTATTCTTACATGTAAACAAAAAATTAACCAAGGGAATACTTGTATATACTGGCATTGTAAAAGATTCGAGGAGGCACTAAATAATGAAAATCCTTTCGGTCAATGTAGGTCTTCCACGCAAGGTTGTCTTTAAGGGGCAAGAGGTTGAGACTGGCATTTTCAAGGAAGCAGTACAAGGTCGTGTCAATCTACGAAAACTTAACCTTGATGGGGACAGACAGGCCGATCTGACAGTACATGGAGGAGCAGATAAGGCAGTTTATGCCTATCCTTCTGAGCACTATGATTATTGGAAAGGGCAATTACCAGGTACGGAACTTCCTTGGGGTATGTTCGGTGAAAATTTCACTACGGAAGGTCTGGAGGAAGATTCGCTCAACATCGGTGATCAATTTAAAATTGGAACAGCGAAGGCGATGGTAACACAGCCACGAATGCCATGCTACAAGCTTGGAGTCAAGTTCGGAAGGGTTGACATTGTGAGACGGTTTCTTGCTAGTGGTCGTTCTGGCTTTTATTTTAGGGTATTACAAGAAGGTGATGTTGGTACTGGTGATGCTATAGAACTCATCAGCCGTGATAAGAAGAACCTCACTGTCAAAGATATCGTACGGCTATATGTTCATGATAAGGATGATATCATGACTCTGAAGAATGCTTCACAGCATGAATCTTTACCTGAAGATTGGCGAGAATATTTTCGCCAGCAGATAGCACATCTTGGAAAGTAATGCTGAAAATAAATAGAGTTGGGTTTATATCGTTCAAGACCGTATATGTTTATGTGGATAGCACCAAGTGGTTGGCTTGAATGACTATGAATATTGTGCCAAGTGTTGTAGCCTCTGTGACTTTCTAGACTTGAAACCATACAACTTGAAGTGGTACTGCCGGAAGTGCTACCATGAAGTAAAAGCAATAGAGGCCAAATAGAAAGGCATAAATGAATAATGTCGAGTTTCTAGAACTTGCTATTTCGCATCTCTGTCATCACTGACAAACCTAATTTAAGATGCTAGCAAGAATCGCTACTTTGTTAACTTGGTTAAGAGATTCTTTATTCGTCTACTCTTTTTTATTTGCTTACGAAGTGCTGTAATTTCTTCAGTGCCGATGAGTAATGGCATCCTTTTAAATCTCTTGCCAGTGTACACACAGAATCTTAGCTGCTGTTCTCCATCATCATATTCAAGTAATTGTATAGCTGGCTCCCAAGTATGTGCACTAATGTTACACTTGATAGAAACTTCCTCTATTACATAACCACCTCCCCAATCAAAACCAAATCGTCTAGGTAACTTTCTTTGAGTCGCCTCTGTAATTCTCACCATGGTTCGTGTAGTAATTAGGGATTATTTGTATGTGTCTAGGCTATTGCAAGATTATAATGATTCAAACCTTCAAGAATAGATAACTAATTGTTTAAAATGACCATCTTAAAAAATAAGAAGTGAAACTCAATTTTAGATAAGAGCAAGTAGTCTATGCTTAACCAATCTCATATTATCACACCTAGATCTTTCCACAGTTTTGCCTTTACCTTTTCCGCCCTTTGCTTGCTAACTTTGGTTAATTTTTCTTGTATAGCTAGAAGAATTTCATCTTTCCGTTCTGCGACTCCCTGCTTATGTGAACCTTTGGTGTCAGTCATGCTGAGATCCCTGAGTTGGCCTTTCACCTCATAGAATGCTTTTATCAGCTGCTGCAAGTTCATACTCTCGATCTCTGCAAGCATTTTGGCTTTCATTTCTTCTGTTGCTTTCCTTCTTTTTTCCCTCCTTTCTTCCATGATAATTTTCATTGCTGCAGACCTATGCTGGCGGAACTTCCTCCTGTACCTTTTATTTAGTCTATATAGCATTTTGAGCGCCTATTTACAGGTTACAATAACGTCGAGGTTGCATAAAAATTGAACTCATAAATAGTGCCTAGCTCCTTATGGAGTCAGCTCAAAGAATGAAGGGGGCTTCTATCTCTTCCTAGGTAGATGCTTATCCTATTACTAGCCATGCGTAAAACTGTCTCAATGTTGATAAATACGAGTTCCAGGAACCTCCTTTCTTGCAGTGCCTTTCTAGGAATTTAGATACATCAAGCTCGTCACATTCTGGTATAGGTTTGGTAACTTCATTAGCATAATAGTGCAAAGTATCCCTGTATGCTCTGCCTGAACCCCTGAATAAATTGCTGTATCAGTGCCTTGTTCGATTCCTGAACGCTTGTTTGCTCTGTCATAGTTATAAAGGTCTAAACAAATTATTTAAACATGCATAGTTTATTGTTCCTTTTATTTAAACAAAGAGAAAATATTATCAGCTAGCCTTGACAATTCCAAAAAGTATAATCGACGCTATAATGACAAAGTATGAGAAATTTCCTATTGCCCTTACTGGTTGCCGAACAACAGATGTGGCATTGGATTGCTGTGAATACGATTTTGTTGTTTTATCTGAGGAAACTACACATGAATTGTTATATGCTGATGATAATTATGCAGAGATACATACTGTACAGAAAACACAGAATATACACGCACTTGGTCCTCTGCTGCAGAATATGGAAATATTAAGCGATCCTTCTTGGGCACTTGCAACCCTGGGAAAAGACATCGCAATAGTAATGCAGAAAGCTCTTGCCGTTTATGCCAAGAATTTTACTATGGATGCTTTGTTTTTTGCAAATAGGTCTAGAGAGGTGGCGGAGGTAAATACTCTACTGTCAGCTTTATGGTTGAAGTGTGCTGCATATTGCTACCTAGAGGCGGTGATAGCAAAGAATGGTTCTAGGCCCATGCCTACACATATGCTGTCACAGATTCGCTCTCTACGTGAAAATATTGATAGAGAGGGGATTACTATAGCAAGTACCTGTCTAGGGCTTGAACGGGCAAATAGATCATCTGTCTCTAGATGTATGGAAGCAGCAATCGCACTAAATGAGAGTATCACAGAGAACCATACTACCCCTATAGTTTCAAGGAAAGCACATTTCCTTCTAGAGTCTGGCATGTATGCAGATTGCTATTTTTATTTGGGTTTTATTGCTAGAAACGCAGCAATCAAAATAGAGTCTAACCAGAAGATCATGAAGGATTACATGTTTACTATAAACATCGCAATGGATCTTACTAACGACCAATCATTCGTATCTAAACTTTCCAACGACCTAGTAGATTCATGTAACGCACTTCTACTTCGATAAAACATTATTAACATATATCATAATATGACCTTATGCAGACAACAAGTGTAAAACTAGAGGTCCAAGAAGGTATAAATCTAATCCTGGGTCAAGCTCACTTCATAAAAACAGTTGAGGATATTTATGAAACACTAACAGATGCCAGTCCCACAATAAAATTTGGAATAGCGTTTTGTGAGTCTAGCGGACCAGCGCTTATACGGTACGATGGCAACGAAAAAAAACTTGAAGATATTGCTGTTCAGTTCGCACGGAAATTATCGGCTGGACATGTCTTTGTCGTTATCCTGGAAAACGCTTATCCAATTAATGTTTTGAATAGACTTAAGGCGGTTGATGAGGTAACAAATATCTACTGTGCAACTTCAAATCCTGTAGAGGTTATTGTTGTCGAAACGGAGCAGGGTCGTGGTGTCCTTGGAGTTATTGATGGTATGAAAAGTCGTGGTGTAGAAGGAGATAAGGAAAAGAATGAAAGACGTGAATTTTTGAGAAGAATAGGATATAAAAAATAGCTATTTTACTTGGAAATTAGTACTAATTGTCCTGAATGCCAGCGGTGTAGGGTCTTCAATACTTTTCCAAACGAACACTTGGAGCAAATACCTCCCTGGTTCTTTCGGCACCCAAGCTATAACAGCCGTACTGCTTTCGCTTGGAGTTAGCGTACCCATGGACCAGGAGAGCGACGATACAAAGCCATTTTGATCTATAACCTGAAGAATATACGTGTACCCTCTGGTTTCAGCTAATATGTTTGTAATATTCAGTTTTACTAGTACAGGATCTTCGGCCTTTATTGCAGCTACAGCTCTATTTTTCATGTCTAAGGTCAACAAGTCTGAAATATTAGCCACTTCTTGAACAGGTTGCAACAAAGTGTCACCTCCCTGTATGAGGCGTGTTGTTTCTGCATAACTGCTTGATTCAGAAGAAATAGCATACCCGCTTATATTTATTGGATTGTCAAACTGGATTGTTGTAGAAAAAAGGGCACTAGCAAAGGGTAAAACATCTCTCGGATCAGTAAACACGGTAGAAAATCGCACTGGATTGCCAACAATGTCATAAAGGACTACCATTGCTCTTGTGTTAGCAGACAATGCACTTCCATCATTAACTATTCTACCTGATATTACGATATTATTTTCTATAGTTTCGAGTTTATGAAAGATCACAGAAAGTTTAGTTTCCTTATACTCTGTGGGTGCCACGTTTCCTATTCTGGCATCATATGAACTAACAAGCGGAGCGTCTAGTGTATCTTTCAAGGTGACTATGAAGGGTGATGATTGCTTAGGATGAATAGTTTCCAGCGCAGTGGTAACTGAAAGCTGTTGCAATTCCTCCTTAAAGAAGGTCACTATTACTTCTACAAAATGTAAGGGTGTGCTACCAACATTTTCTACCTCACCTATTACAAGATAATGACCAGATTCATCGAGGTATCCATATGTATCTATTATATCTGCCAATGGAGCTGCTAGTACATCGTAATTAGAGAAAATACTAAAAAGAATTATTATAGATGCTAGTATTGCCTTATACAATAGAATATTTTTACTTGATCAGCTTTTAAGTGTTTAACCAATACATGCAAATTTATGAGATTGTCTTAATAAATCCAGATAACTGTCTAGAAATAAAAATATGTTGTGTAGCCACCTAGGCAACCTTAAGATTATTAACCTTGAAAGGCTGTTCGTTCATTGTCAGATATTCTTCTAGTCTGAACTTTATATCATCTGCACTCAGATCATCCATACTTGGTGAGCCTATACTGAAGGCCACTTTATTCCCAGATATGTTCACATCTTCCACAACCAGATCTGCGTATTGATTTGCTATCTCATCTACCCAATATTTTGCTTGGTCGGTATTCACATTGGCTACATCTAATTCTACCTTCATCATTTTTGTCAACACTACACACCTACTCGATCGTCGCAAAAGTCATTAATAAACATTTTATCATTTTGAATGCATCATGTAGGTAATTTTACTCTACAAACCTTACAATAATATCCAGTTGTATCCAAATGTCTGTACGTATGGTTTTTGTAAAAGATTTAGATTATTTATTGAAGTCAGCGAAAGCTACTAGCTCTCCGACTGCCATAATTTTACAAGCTGTTTTTCAAAGTCCACAAACTGCGGTTCCGACAAAACATCCCCACAGTTCTTATGTGTCGGGACAGTTCGCATTCCTTCAAGTTTGAATTTAACTTCGTAAAAGTGAACCTTGGGGCACTTACACATGGCCATAATTCTGGCATTGTTATATATTTACTTTAAGAGTCATAACACTTATCTTCTTGATCAAAGATGGGATCTTATTGAATATTGGCATGTATATGTTAATAGGAATTATAGCATTTGCATTATTCATGCCAGTAACATCTTTTGGCGAATCGCTAGACACGATGGGTATGTTTATGCATGAAAGCGTCAGTGATAGTTTTAATAAAAAAACGTTGGAAGAAGTTGGACAACCTATGGCTTTGGTAACTGGTAACAGATCATATAAAATAGAAGTGTTCTGGGAACCAATTGAGATAAAACCCAACCAGATAGTCACGTTTGATATCAAGTTTATAAACTATGTAACCAATAAAGTTGTAAAAAATGTTTATTACGATTTTGCTGTTACTAAAGATGATCAACTCATAAAAGAACTCAGAAGCTCCTTTGCAATGAATGGTCTCGCAACTCATACTGTAGAGTTTCCATCATCAGGTTCATTTAGTGTAATGGTCAATGTATTAGGCATTGGTCATTTTTCAGGTCCTCAGAATGAATCTGTAGCCTTTGATCTAAAAGTGGTACCGGAATTTCCTCTTAGCACAATGATAGTTATGGCATCTGTAGTTGGTATAATGATAGCTCTCACTCGCTTCACAGTGATGAGTAAGAAACGTGGTATGTAAGTTGAAGATAACTTGTTTGATAATACATTAGATAAAGGTTTATCAGACCCACGATCAATTATCAACCCAATGCTTAAATATGCTACATATGCCCTGATGGCCTTGCTGATTGCAGGTGGAGCATTTGCTACGAAAACAGTTTATGCTCAGGAATGGTTTCCAGGTGACGGTGTGCAAAAAGGTCTCTTGGTCAAATACAGAATATCTAATTTTGATTACAAGAGAGGTACATCTTTTGATACTACATTATGGTTCGGTTCTCAAGATGACAGAGGGAACTGGATAACTGATGTGATTGTAGAAGAGAAGGGGCAGGTGGTTACTGGCAAGTTCACCCTATCATCACTTGCGTTGACCCCACTGGGTACTGACATATCTCCCGAACTGCAATCGTATAGGGCTCCAATCAAGGATTCCCTTGCTTGGCTGGAAGCCTATACGAACAGAGCAGATCCAAAATCTCTTACTGGTAGCAAAGTTTGGGGTGTTATTGCTGCTATTGGGGGAGGTAGCATAACGGTACAACCTGCTGGTTCTGAAACGATTCAGGCAGCTGGTCAATCATGGGATACGCATGTAATCGGCTTTCATTATGGGGAAGATAGTAAGCTATGGATCAAAGATGATTTTCCATTGCCTATAAGGGCAAAGGTATTCGCCATTGCCACACAGCAACCAATCCCCGTTCAATTCGAATTTGAATTACTAGAAACTAGAATTACTG
>JBHICO010000050.1:0-9681 GCA_046759645.1 Nitrososphaerales archaeon | reverse complement strand
GGCATATCGCAACGTGATATACAAGCATTGAACTGGTATTATCTAGGGTTCTTTGGTCAAGAAGTAACAGTAAGAACTGATAAAAAATTATACGAATCTGGTGAAACAATAAAGATCTTGGGAAAGGTCAGCGAGGTAAGTAGTGGCAAGGTTGCAGTTAAAGTCTTTGATTCTAACAAGAAACTCTACAGATCAGATGCTACAGCCATAGGTGGGTCTGGAGCATTTAATTATAAAATGAAGGTGCCAGATGAAATGGAAAGTGGTTCATACAAGGTGAAGGTTTCATACGATAGCATCATCGCAGATGCCTCATTTGATATCAAAAATAACAGGGGTAGCGAAGGTGATGAGACGCTAATAAGCGAAGGTGATGAGACGCTAATAAGCGAAGGTAGGGACACTAATCTGCCCCTTGCTACAGAAGAGACAGTAAATGTACTTAGCACCCAAATCGTTGATCACTCCGGTTCAGAAGTTGGATCTATACAACCATACGAACAGGTCTACGTTCGCTCTTCATTATCCAGCACCTTTGCTGAACAGACAGAGGCGACATATATCATACAGGTAAAGAACTCTGAAGGTTATACAGTAGAAATCTCATCTGTAACATATAACTTGGCAAGCGGGTTGTCGACATTCTCTCTCTCATGGCTACCAACAGAACCAGAGAATTACGATGTTGAGGTATTCCTATGGCAGAGCATTTCTGATCCAGTACCACTGATTCCTACATGCATTGATTTGAAAGCCTCAGTGACATAATGTGTCTGATGGTGTCTGTAACATAGTATCTGTAACATAAATTCATATATCGTAATCCTTAATAAAAAAGAGAAGGTTAAGACTTTATGCGCTACAAGATGGTGGTTGCAGTATGTTTCGGTGTTATGCTTCTTCTTTCAGCCTTTTCTATAGCAGAGAATGCCAATGCAGTAACCAGGGAAGAGGAAGAAGATGCAACAAGGACAACTTCAGGCCAAATTATTGACGTACGATATTATTGTTCAGAGACCTCTTCATCAGTGGATCCGGATCCACAATTGGCTGACGATGTTGAAACGCCAACCTACTGTTCTGACATCACTGCTGGAACGTTCAAAGCTGGACAGACCGTTTATGTTTTTGTAACGATAGAGAATGACGACGTAAAGAAGGGAACCTATTACATTGAATTCTCTGTTGCCGATGAAACTGGGAATACATGGTTTGGAGAAGAGAAGAGAACTCCATTAAGGCCCAATGAAGAGAATTCATACTCTCTAGGGTGGATCATACCAGATGACGCCCCAGTTGGTCAGTACGTCGGGTATGTAGTATTGTATGGAGAGAAGACAAAGCAGACCAAACAGGGAATCGTTGCAACAAAGTCCAAGTTGGACACTGAAATCGAGGACGATGCTTTCAGTATAATTCCCTCGAAAGATACGTACTTTGTTGCTCGAGCGGTTGATGTAGATAACGAGCCGATAGATCTTCCCGTCTCTCTTAGCATAGTAGAAAGCTTTGGCTCAGCGATAATAGATGAATACACTCTACCATTTACTACACTCCCAGAGAGCTTTACCGTTCCATGGGTGGTTCCATTTTCCAAGGACGGCACTACTGTAAAGATTATTGCATTGAAGGAAGGGTATAAGGAAAGTGAAGCCTTCGTTTACTCAGTAACAAAATTTTCGCCAAGTTCTGGTGAATTATTTGAGCATATCTTCGTATTGGAGAGAGAAGAGTTGGTAAAGAAGGAGGAACCGATAGAAAAGGTGGATCTAAGGACATTTGAAGAAAAGATCTCTGTTGATGGAGAAGATTATGTAGCTAGGATTGAAACAACATCTAATGTTGAGATGGTTACGCTAGATCAGCCACTTAAAAAGATCATTTTCAAGTTGGAGGAATCTGGAAGCACTGGCTCTGCCAAGATAACAATGCCTAAGACGCTTATTGAAGGACCCTTCACAGTAAATAAGAGCGGTGTTACATTTACGCAGGATGCAACACACTCTTCAGTCTACTTGACATATGATGCAGGTGTACAAACAATTGAAATAACCGGTGCAAGCGTAGTACCTGAATTCCCCATTGGTAATATTGTAATTACAGTTGCGATGTCTATGGTTGTTTTTGCCATAATTATAGCAAGAAAGCGAACTAATGGCTTGAATTCTGATTTAGCCTTAAGAGCATAATTCTATTGGGAATGAGGAACTGTTAGGGATAATGGCATCCTTTGAGAGTGCCTAGAGAATGACAACAATGGAATAAGTCAACCTAGCTCTAGTTTCCTTGAACAAGTTTTAGAATCACCTTTTAATCAGGTTATCTAGATATGTAACCTATCCTTGGTTCCTTGTCAAAATATGTTTGTAAATACTAAAGCCAGTAGATCTCCAAGAATTATCATTAGAGCAAAACCAAATGTCATGTATACAATAAACGGAAGAGCTGGTGTGACCCAGATGTTCCTTGTATCGGGACTAACATATTCATCATATGCAGCAGGGTGGAATCTGAATCTGCGCCTTCCCGCCTCGCTACTCTCCATTGCAAAGAGGTAGCCTTTCGGTGCATTTGATCTGAAGCCCATCATGAATGCCAATAGCTTCCTCGCTCCAGATTCTTCAAAACCTTCGTATATTGATCTACCCCTTGCAAGATCAATAGCATTCCTTACTATATTGTGAATTACATGCGTAAAGGTTAGTATCGTTGCGTTGGTTAGTACTGTGAATGCGATAAGTCCATGTATCTTTAAGGGCATATCATAGAATGGTAAAAGGACCGCTATTGCCACCAGTGCCTTTGCGTCTGCACCTCCAAACAACCCAGTTCTGTAAATTACATATGCTATTGGACCAGTTATCCCAATTCCTATGCCATACTGGATAAGGTCTATTGAATCTGAACTAAATTCTATTGCAGTAAGTAGTAACCCAAAACCACCAAATCCTATCCATACCTTGTCACTTATTTCCCTCTTCTTCAGATCAATTATTGAGGCGAGAATTAGCATTACTGCACATGCTACTAGCCTTATCTCAAGCACCAAATAACACCTCTAATATGGCGCGTGATCAACCTGACTTGAACCAGTCGAGGTCTGGTGGTTTCTCCTTCTTACGAAGTCCAGTTAATTTGGCCTTCTTGTAGAAGAAGAATCCAGCTACCCCAGCACCGCCGCCAATTATTCCAATAAGTTTCGCATAACCATCACTCCATTCTGCGGTTACCGACTTTGGTGAATTCATCACTACACTTACAGTAGGTTCCTTCGAATTTACTCCTCCGGACCATCCTGCAAATGTTTTATCGATAATGAAGAACTCTGATAGGAAGGTTGGTTCAATTGATAGTGTCGCTGTGCTACCTTCAGGGTACCAGCCGTTCCCAGATACTGTTCCGTAAGGAGAAGAACCCTGTAAGAGGTAACTTGCACTGTAAAGTGCTACTACATTAGAGTCGTATCCTATATTCATAACCCTAGGATTGTCAGTTACACCATCAGACCACTTTGTAAATTTGTATACTCCGTCGGGCTTCTTCATCTCCTCAGGAGCAGAGATTGTATATATTCCTGACCTCAAATCAGCCAACACTACTGGCTTGCCAGCCTTCGTACTTTTAGCCATCACCTTTCCAACTTCTGGAGTCACCTCAAACTTTGTGCTTACGTCCCTTCCACCATCAGTCTCTGCCTTTAGCGTCATGCTCACTCTCTCCTGGATAGAAAGACCAAGGTTCTTCGTTACAGTATCGAATCCCTTTTTGCTAACTGTAATGATCACTTTTTGGGTCCCTGGCGCTGTTGGAATGTAACTTACCTGAGCCATACCATCTTCATCAGTAGTATCACTGGTTACGTCAGCATTGGGTCCAGTCACCTCAACAAACGCTCCTTTAAGTGGGAGATCGCCAAAAAGAACCTCAACTTCGATAGGTATGTCGTTAAATTCACTCCTGCGGGGCACTGCTGAGGTGTTTATGGTCATCCTTTGTAAGCTAGTATCCATATTGGCAAGTACACTTTCAAATCCTTGAGCAGATGCTGTGACCTCTATTTGGTCCTCCGTAGTAGATGTAGTATAGTTTGCTATCGCATATGTGGAACCTGCAGGGATAATTAAACTTCTATCTACCGAGCCACCAACTAGGGATGAGGAGGAGAGTGCAACAACTATGTCAGATAAAGCAGCTGTTGGGTTTCCACGCAAATCCTGAACTTGAACCACTATTGATCCATATGTATCTCCATCTGCTGGCAATACCTCTGGCATGGTGTAAATCTCAAGTTTGTGCAGTGAAAGAGAACCAGTAGTCTTGAAGGTTACTGAGGCCTGAGAAAGCCCCTGTGAAGAAGCTGTAATTACAGAGCTACCTTCTTCTGTTGTCGTTTTGACGTGTGCGATCGCATAGCTCTGTCCTTCTGGTATCGTTAGTACAGGATCAACGATTACAATGTCAGTATCAGAGGAACGGAGTTCAACGCGAGTATCCCGTGGTGCTGGAACAGGTTCTTTACTCTCATCATTCAACCGTACAACAATGGCATCATGGTCAAGCCCATCAGCCTCCATAATTGATGGGATCTGAGCTATTGCCAACTCCCTGGCTTCTGGTCCATCTACCTCTATCTCTACCTGAGCCGATCTATATCCCGTTTGAGATGCTGTTATAGTAGCATCGCCAACCACAAATTCTGTAGTGAAAATCGCTAATGCATAATGTCTACTTTCCGCAAACTCTACTGTATCCTCTACTGTACCTACTTGTATGTCTGATGATGTGAGCAGTACATCGGGCTCACCTCTCCTCGGAATGTAAGGGGCGTTGTTATCATCCTGATACTGAATCACTATGGCCTGATGTCCATGATTATCTGGCGGTAAAATGCTCGGGCTAGCAAAAAGAGCTATCTGTGTACCCTCCGATCCGGGCTTCATTGCTTCAACATTAGCAAATCCAGACTCGTAACCTTCTGCAGAAGCAGTTACAGTTGCATCTCCTTCATCACCTTGCGCTGTTATCTCTATAGTTTCATAGGATTCACCGGGACTTATTACAACAGTTTCTGGTACAGAAACTATAGTGTCATTAGATGACACTAGGAAAACAGTTATGCTCTGAGAGGGCTTCACTGGGAAACCAGACGAATCGACTAGCTGAACTGTTGCAATTGATTCCGCACCTTTTGATGCAGGTATCTTATCAGGTGCAATCTCAAGGATTATGTCTTCACCCACCACATCGACTGTCATTACCTCAACACTGCCCGGTGTTAGCCCAGAGGCAGATGCAGTAACTTGAGTTTCACCTGATATAATTCCAGGAGTAAAGTCTACAAACACGCCGCTTCCTCCGGTAGGTATAGTAACCTCATTTGGTACCTCACCAACGTCCGTATCTTCGGATGATAGTGTCACCTTAATTGGAATCTTTGCATGGGCCGGCAGCTTTTGTGGATTCAGCAGCTGCACATACAATTTCGTAGGAAACCTAGGATCTGGTACCACTTCTGGGGTAGAAGAGTACAGTGCTAATTGTGTTGGGTCTAGACCCTCTGGCCTTACTAAATCCAATGTTGCCATCCCTGCCTCCGCCCCAGCTCCCAAACTGCTTACGATAACCCTTCCCGCCTTCTGGGTCGTGACCAGATCTACTTTTACATAGGTCTGTCCCTCTTTTATCACACCCTTTTGCGGTAAAGAGATTATAGTGGGATCTGAGGACAATAGATCAATTTCCAAGTCATGTGGCGCCGGCGCTGGTTTTTCGTCTAGTGTCTGCAGCTGTATTATAGCTGGATATTTACCGCCGTCTGCAGGCAGGATTGGTGCCATTGGGGTAAAGGAAAGCTGGAACTCGGTTCGTTTCTGTGCTTCTACATCTAGATTCGCTACTAGCGGAAGTGCTAGGAGGGAAACCAATGTAACGACCAAGAGTAGATGTTTGGCTTGCATTTCAGAAGAACCCTCCTCCTGATTTCACAAAGTACAATAGCATGTAGATGGTAAGTACACCAATTACTGCGAGAGCAGTGGCATGCTTGTATCCAGCTGCGAGACTCCATTCTCCCATCTTTCCCGCAACCAATCCCATCATCCATGCTTGGAATAAGACCGCCATGAACATAGCATCTGTTAAATCATCTACATCTGTAGCCACTGACACAATTCCAGTACCTTGTCCTTCAGTTAGTGTGGAGATCTGCTCGGTCATCATGAAGATTATCATTACTGTGGCTACAATTGTAAGGATAGCACCAAAATATGGTATGAAAATATATGGTCGGAACATGCTCTTTCTTTCCTTTTCGAGCTCCTTGCTTCTTTGAGTAAAGTCCCCAAGGCTCGTGAAGAGTGTTACAGTACCTCCTCCGATCTCTACAACTTCGAGCAGGATGAATCCAATTGATTTCACGAACCAACTCTTGACATCCTTTCCAAAGTCTTGCATAACCTTGCTCAATGGGACACCCCAAGAAACTTGATTTGCCATCCTTTGTACGGATTTTGATAGCAAGCCGTAGTTTCTAGTTGACAGCTGTTGTATACCCTTCTCCGGCGCCAAGCCAGTCTTCCTAACCTCAGCCAAATCCCTTACAAAACTTGGTAGCATGTTCTCCACGGCCGCCTTCTTCCTTTGGTTCATACCATAGAATATTGCTGGTCCTGCAGTAGATATGGTAAGTCCAAGTGCAAGCTTTAGATATGGCGCTATATCCAAGGGCATAAAGAGGAATACCGGTATTGCAAGTGCGCTGATTCCAAACATAATATGTGGACGTTTGTCAGTTATTGGCTCCTTTGTCTGTGATGAGTGTAGAAGATAAATGAACGCTATAGAAATCATTGGCATGAAGACCCCAGCGAAGAAGATTATCATATCCATGTTAAATCCACCCCCCCTCTGAAGCATAGCCTGTACTGCTTGGAGAATGAACAATGACGTACCAAGCACCACGGTTGCAGCCAGGTAAGCCTCTGCCATCGTCCCTACGAACTCGGTAGCAGACTTTAGCTTGATCGTACGATAATTGAAAACCTCTTTCTGTTTCATATCCATGTAATTCCTGACGTCTCCTCCTATCTTCATAACAGTTGTATACCCCCCAAGAAAGTCGGCTAAGAGCTTGTTCGGGCAGTACCTGGCAGCTTTGTCAATTGCAGACATCGGATCGGTTCCAAAGACATCTATATCCGTCAATATTCTTCTTGCCTCCTTTGCACAAGCAGGGTAGAGTTTGCTAGTGCTCAATCTTCGAAGTAGAGCTATTGGAGAAACTCCTCCAGTAATCAAGACTGATAGATAGCCAATCACGAAGGATACTTCGTCGTCAAGGGCAGTGGCTCTGCTAGACATGCTCATCTTAGGCATTCCCAGACCTGCACCAAGTATGATTACGGGAGCTATGGTCGCAAGTCCGAACAACATAGTTCCAGTATTAAGCAGCATATAAACCCCGAAAACGGAGACCGTAATACTCAAGGTCGCGATGAACAAGATCAATGATACAAAAGCGTGAGGCGAGATGAAGATGTTGGATTTTAGTATATCTTCTCTCAAAGTGGGCATTCGGTCCTGAACCTTCAGTGCTATTCTTCCAAAGATCCTGATCGCTAGGGCTACGAACTTATCTTGAAAGTCCAGCTCTACCTTTTCGGCTTCCCTTTGTCTACGCCATTGCCTTGAGCTCGTTTTGGATTTCTGCATAATATTCACCTCTCTTTTCGTGATACTGTTCAAAGATCATACCAAGTTGCTTGAAGTTCCTGATGTCCTTGCTCTGTAGCCACCGAAGGACCATCTCCCTTCTATTGATCTCCTCAATAAGTTCACCAACCGATCTGCCAGTATCTTTACTGATGATCTTCAGCTTCGCACTTTGCTCTAAAGACCCCTTGACGAGATTATGTCTATCAGTGGCCGGATCCCATTCGAATATTTTGTTATATTTGTTGTAGTCTAAAATTTCTGTCACCCCAAGAACCCTTCTTGTCCTACGTGTTTGCTTTGTAACTGGATCCGTTACCGATGTATTTCTTACTGTAAACAGTAGGTCAAGGAACTTTATGTGTATAGGTGCAACATCCATTGGTTTCGAAGTTAATCTCTGGATGGCAGATTCCACATCGTCTGCGTGGAGCGTACACATACCTCCATGCCCAGTACTTATAGCTTGAAAGAGCACGAAAGCTTCCTCTCCCCTAACCTCTCCTACTATTAAGAAATCAGGTCTCATTCTCATAGAAGCCTTGACCAAATTGAACAGCGGTATCTCTCCTACCTTCTCATCACCAAGTCCGTATCCTAACCTTGATACCAATGGAACCCAGTTCTGATGGTATATGTTAATCTCATGAACTTCTTCTATTGTAACTAGCTTGGCATTCGGTCTTGTTAAAGATACTATTGCGTTAAGGAAGGTTGTCTTTCCAGATGCAGTGGCTCCAACAATAATTGATGAAACGCCATGCTCCATGAGCAACCAAGTGTATGCGCCCATCTGATGACTCATCGTCTTAAAGTTAAGCAGGTCAACAATTGTGAAGGGATCCTCTCTGAATTTTCTTATAGTTAAAGTACTACCATACTGTGAAACTTCCTTTCTAAAAGTAGCAGTGAGCCTGTGCCTGCCAGGCATCGTTGCATCAACTATAGGATAAGCAGTAGAAATGTGCTTTCCAGACATGTGTACAAGCCTAACGACCGTATCATCTAACTCCTTATCGGTATTGAACATCAGATTCGATCGCAAGCTCTCATATTTTCTATGCCATACGTAAACTCCCCTTCCGGTGCCATCAACCGAAACATCCTCAATATTGGGGTCGTTCATTATCCCCTCCAAGGGACCATACCCAACCATATCTCTAGTAACATAGTAGTACACTTTGTTCCACGTTATATTAGGAGTAGTACCCATGCTCATTGCGTATTTTGTGATCATCTTCTTGGCTTGCTCGGCAAAGTATTGTTTTGGATCTATACCATCGTATGGTGCTTGCAGCTCATATTGAAGAACATTCATCAGTTTGGAATACACGTTAAGCTCTTCTTCCGTCAATACGGGTTCATCGATGATGTATACATGAGTACCGCCTTCATCCCTTGCAATGGTAACATAAAGGTAGGGTTCCTTGATAGGATACTTTTCTATTTCTTCGCCAGTTAATAAAAATGGAGTAACTGGTGCGGCTATCAATTCTTCTGTCTTCTTCTTCTTCTTCTTGTGATCACCACTATCCACCTTCAACTTTCTGTTTTTAAAGAAGGAAGCCATTTTTCTTTATCTACTCCTATTCCTCCAATTTATAGGTTATATAGTATGTGTTTTCATCATCGTCTCTTACCTGTACGATGTAATACTCATGTCCCTCAAGGATCAAGTCTGATAAGAGAGGCCAAGTGCAGGCAAGATCACCGTTAGTGGTAATGTCCAAGCAAACAGGATTATCCCAAGAGTCCTCATCGTAAAGTGGTGAGTTGGGATCTGGATGCGGTCCTTTCAAAGGAAGCTGAACCTCAACGTTGGTATTGCCACCGCCAGTAACACTTGAAGCTAACTCAAGGCATTGACCAGCAGCACCCTTCTTCTCTCTTCCCATTTTGATCACTCATTATTCTGGAAGTAGGTCTGTTGAGCACCTGACTCGCTAAGTATTCTAACATAGTATGTTTGGT
>JBHICO010000049.1:0-9723 GCA_046759645.1 Nitrososphaerales archaeon | reverse complement strand
GACCAATCAAGCCTGGTCAGTCATTGATAATATTGATGATAGTTGATAACAAAGCATCAGGTTTTAAATGGAAAGTCTTGGATACTGCTGGTTCTATGATGGCAACAGGAGATGTAATACCCAGATCATAGGCGAGTTTGTTGAAAAATATGTGTGTCATCGATCTGCCATAATTTGATGGTAAAAAATAGTGTAAAACCTCACCAATAATAAAAAAACTACAATTGTGAACGGAACTAACGCCTAGGCTTAGACATTACAAACATTCTCCTATATAACAAAACCAGTATTTATCAGATTTAGAGGTATCAGGATGACAGAGAAATGCACCGTCTGTGGTGCCAACCTAAAACCACACAGTAAGCCAATGAAGTTAAGCGGTGGAAGGGATGGTGTTGCATGCTCCAGTAATTGTTACAACACTTACTTGGTAAGGCTAAAGAACAAACCACCATCAAGTAGTTGATTCATTCTTCATCATCTAAATTCTGGATGCTGTAAGCATGTGATACGAGATTGTTAAACATAGACTGCTTATTCATATCTAAAATTTAGATTCATTTTTTATTGTGAGCAACTTTTGACAATATACTTTTTACGCATTCTCATCGAATTCATATTAGCATTAATACAAGTTTCAATGGCGTACCACAATCTATTTATGCGGTATTTAGATCAGAATAATTGTGGGTAAATTTCTGGGTAATTCAGATTCCAAAGAGGAAACTAACCCAAGCCTTGGTGTGGGGAAGGGTACAGAATTTGCCAAGAAGGACCTTTACAAGAAGGGTGTTAGCCAGATGGCTTCAGAAAAACTAGCAGAAGCTATCCACCATTTTGATCTTGCCCTCAGAATTGATCCAGCTTATGTTGATGCTTGGATAAAGAAGGGTTATTGCCATTTCCATATGGATGATTATGCTCAAGCTGTAGCATCATATGATAAAGCATTGGAAATTGACGTAAATAATGCAGAAGCATGGAATATGAAAGGTTTAGCATACTATAAAATGAAGAATTATGAAAAAGCAATCGAATGTTGTGAGAAAGCGATTGATGTAAATCCCAACGAGGGTATGGCCTGGTACAATAAAGCATGTTATCTATCCCTTACAGGAAAGATTGATGACGGGTTGGATGCTCTAAAACGTGCTATAGAGATTGACATCTCCTATGCGAAGAAGGCCGTTAAAGACAGAGATTTTGAGAATGCTAGAGGAGAGATGGTATTTAGACGTATAATTGAAGTTGTTGTATTAGAGGCAATAAGAGTTGGTTATGACGTAGTGGGAAAGATGGTGTGGATAACGAGTATGGATCGGGAGGATATTGAGGAAGCGATAAACAACCTGCTATTAAAAGGATTGATAATAAGGAAGGAGAAGCGTACTCTGGGCTTCGGTAAGGAAGAATATTACGCTTTGGTAAAACAACTTGCAGAGAAGATCGGAATAGAGAAGGAAAGACCGTTTGGTGGCAGACCAAGAGAAGTTTCAGGTCCACTGTCGCAGCTAAGGGATCTTAGCGAACATTTATCGAAGACAAAACATGCTGTGGAAAAGGGTGATTTAGCAAACACAGCTTCTGGCCTTTCAAGACTTATAGAGCAAAGGGAGTTCGGAAATATTTTAATTGAAAACTTCTTTGAGGAGCACAGAGATTTGAGGGTTTATCATATACGTATGAATGACAAGGGTCAGAATTATCTTAATGCAAATAAGGCAAATATTATAGAATTATTATCTAATATAGAAGCAAAAGTAAACGAGAAGATAAGACATAGTGCCATCACGTAGTTAACATGTGTTTACTTTTTAATGATCTAATAATTTGATGATACCCAACGGTATTTAAAACGCCACCTTTGGAGTGTCTAACCCTTTTTTGAAGAATATGTGAAATTCATATAAGAGGCAAAAATTAAAAGGGATTGGATATCAAATGGGGTTGAGCTAATTAAAAGATGTCAGAGATTAGGGTTGCAATTATTGGAGTAGGGAATGTTGCAAGCACGTTGGTGCAAGGAAACTTTTTTTACAGAGAAGGAAATGATGATGGTTTGTGGCATAACATTGTGGGTGGTTACAAAGCTTCAGACATAAAGATCGTTTCTGCATTTGACATTGATGCTAACAAGATCGGGAACGACATCTCTGAAGCTGTGTTCAAAGGCCGAACAAGAAGATATATCGATGTTAAAAATATGGATGTAGAAATTAGTAGTGGTATACTTTCTGATGATATTCCTCCACATCTTAAAGACGTTATCGCCGTTAAGAATGATAGCTATGACAACGTATTAAAAGCCCTGAAGGAAAGCAGACCAGATATTGTCATTAATTTAATCTCATCCGGCATGGACAACACTTCAAAGAATTATGCAGAGTGTGCTTTGGAGTCTAATGCTAGCTTCCTAAATGCCACACCCACCCAATTGACTCGAAGCAAACTTGCTCAACAATTTGTCGATGCAAAACTATTGCTTGTTGGAGACGATCTGATGAGTCAATTTGGAGGTACTGCATTCCATAAGGGAATGATTGATTTCATGGTGCAGAGAGGTGTTAAGGTGAAGAAGAGCTATCAACTAGATGTTGGCGGTAGTTTGGAAACATTGAACACAGTCTCTGAAAATATTAAGGCAATGAAGAGAAAGATAAAAACGTCAACAATCAATACGGAAGCACCCTATCAGTTCGATTCTGTTGCTGGCACTACTGAATACACAGATTTTCTGAACGATTCAAGAGTAAGTTACTACTGGATGTACAGTGAGGGCTTCCTTAATAGTCCTACAGTTATTGACATTACTCTGCGAAGTAGCGATGGAGCAAATGCATGCAATGTTCTATTCGATGTCGTTAGAGCTTTAAAATATTGCAAACAAATGAACAGACTGTCATTGGGGGATATCGTCTGCGCATATGGTTTCAAGAATCCCCCCAAGACAACCAGAATAAGGGATTCTTATACAAATTTTGTAAATGCCTTTTTGGGCTGACTTTTTGTAATTAGGTACGTTTGATCCCTAGCAATGCAGACATTCAAACTGTTCTATGTAGGCCTAAAAACTTCTTTGCTTTTTCGTAACTTTCTGGTGTTCCTATATCAAACCAGCATCCAGGAACATCTATTCCGTACAGGCGTAGTTTCTTTCTCAGTAAAAGAGGAAAAAGATCTGCTGCAAAATCATAGGTACTGTTCTTCGGTATGTAGTCAAGTACGTATCGGTTGAGAACATATATGCCAGAATTTACTAGGTTACTGAAACTACTGGTAGGTTTCTCCTCAAATCGTACTATTCTTTTATTTTTATCAATTAAGGCTATGCCATAACCTTGCGGCTTTCGTACAGATGTAAGTGCGATGGTAGCTAATGCCTTCTTCTCCATATGGAAATCAACTATTTCATCCAATGCAAAATTGGTAAGATTATCACCTTGTATAATCAGTGTAGTATCGTCAATTAATTTGCCAGCATTTTTAAACGAACCGGCAGTACCCAATACGTTCCGTTCCACAGAATATTGCAATTTGATGCCAAATTGTGTACCATTACCAAAATGATCCATTATTTGTTTTCGTTTATTTCCAACGGTAATGATAATTTCCGTAAAACCATACCCTGCCAAGTATCTAATAATGTATTCTAACAACGGTTTTCCGTTGACAGGGAGCATAGACTTTGCAATTCTACGAGTCACCGGGTAGAGCCTTGTACCGAGACCACCGGCTAGTACTACAGCCTTGATATTCCTGTTCACGTACTTCGTATTTGTAAAAAGTATTAATATCCATCGAAAGAAAATGCGACTATGCCGATATTTGCGAACGTGCGAGAGAAAGAGATCACTAGGGCTATAGCAGATATGTTCCATGAAACACTGACTGACTACGCTGATGCTGATGTTATAATACTCGGTGCCGGACCATCCGGGTTAATGGCTGGGAAGCAACTTGCAGACCTGAAGTTCAAAACACTGATCGTAGAACAGAACAACTATCTTGGTGGTGGCTTCTGGCTAGGAGGGTATATGATGAACCCTGTAACGGTCAGGGCCCCTGCCCAGAAGATATTTGATGAATTAAAAGTTCAGTATAAACAGGTCTCTGAAGGTCTGTATGCAACACCTGGACCAAATGCATGTTCTAAACTAATAGCTGCTACATGCGATGCTGGTGTAAAATTTCTCAACCTTACTAAATTTGACGATCTGGTACTAAAAGATAACAGAGTTTCCGGAGTTGTTGTAAATTGGATGCCCGTATCAGCACTTCCTCGAAACATAACATGTGTTGATCCAGTGGCATTAGAATCAAGAATTGTAATAGATGCAACGGGACATGATTCTGTAGCTGTAAGGAGATTGAAGGAACGCGGTCTGGTAAAATTTGCTGGTATGAACCCAATGTGGGTGGAACAGGCAGAGGACCTTGTTGTTGAGCATACTGATGAAGTATTTCCGGGGCTCATAGCCACTGGAATGGCAGTTACAGAAACGTTTGGACTGCCCCGAATGGGACCTACATTCGGTGCGATGTTACTTTCCGGCAAAAAAGCAGCAGAAGTTGCTGCAATGAAGCTCAAAGAAATAGCCCATGTGAGGGTTAGGTAGCAGGCTGCTGCTAACCTAATGTTTTAATTTTTGTACAAGCTACGGTTTGTGATTTGCAGAGAGTCAAATATGTCTATTTGTATAACGAACCATCATCCAAAACACTGAACATAAACGGAGTTGCTGAGTATGTTAGGCGAATGGTAAACTGCAATGTCGATGTGAGGAGAGAATTTTTTACACATTTCCTCAAACATAAAAACATTGATTATGTTGCTGATAAAATAGTATCTACGAAGGTATTAGATACAAGAAAACAGTTTACAAAACATAATTCTTTACCTATAGAAATAAAGTTTGAGAAAAAGGTTATATCTACTCCCTCAAAGCGGTTCCTAGGAATTCTATATGATGGTTTTGAGCTGCAACGCATTTTTAATGAGCTTATCCCTGAAGAAGAAAATACTCTTGAACAACTGCACATTGTATTCACGAATAGGCTTCTATGCACATATGGCGAGAATGACAGCAGATATCATTATCGTACCATAATCTGTGGATATCCAACCATTATTTGCACCAGTGGAATTATAGAAGCGCCGGCAAAACCCAGGGAATTCTATTTTTTACAACAACTATATGCTTCAATAGGAAACACAAACTTGGACGAAATTAAGGAAAAATTTCGCGGGAGGTTCATAGATTACGATGATCCAAGATTTTCAGAGGTTATCAAAGGAATTGTTCTTCAAGGGTTATTTTATCATATAGCAGGAAATCCATTTTGTGAGAAAAAAGAATGTATATTGTTAAATGCGCATTGGCAGGAGGATTTGATTGCATGCCAGATAAATATCGGTACCTTATGTGATGATCATTTGAAGATCCTACAGAATTTTAATAATTTAAGATCATAATTTAAATATTGTTATGTTACACTTTAGCTATATGATGACTAGCATTAAATCTGAATCACCTCAACCACAAAAGAGAAGAAAATACGATGTGATAATACTCGGTTCCGGACCAGCTGGGCTAACGGCTGCAGTTTACACTGCTAGAGCTAAACTGCAGACTCTTGTATTGTCAGGCAATCTTCCCGGAGGACAGCTTATGACAACAAGTGATGTTGAAAACTATCCTGGATTTCCACATGGTATATTCGGTCCAGAGCTTATGATGAATATGAGACAACAGGCAGAAAGATTTGAAGCAATCGTGATGGATGACATTGCTACTGAGGTTGATTTCCAACATGAGCCGTTCAGGATACTAACAACTGATAAGGAGTTTGATACTGATGCCGTTGTTGTGGCTACAGGTGCGTCACCACGTAAGCTGGGATTGAAATCAGAGGAAATGTTTGGAGGTAAAGGGGTATCATACTGTGCAACTTGTGATGGCCCTTTTTTCAAGGGTGAGAATCTAGTTGTTGTTGGTGGTGGTGACAGTGCTGTCGAGGAGGCTACATTCTTAACTAAATTCGCAGAAAGTGTTCAGGTTGTGCACAGAAGAGATAAACTCAGAGCGAGCAGGATACTCCAAGAACGAGCGTTTGGTAACCCTAAAATAAAGTTCCTCTGGAACACCGTAGTTGCTGACATTTCTGGTGACAGAAAAGTACACGCAGTCACGCTGCAGGATATCAATAGTAACGAAACAAGAAAGATCGACGTAGGGGGAGTATTTATTGCGATAGGACATGATCCAAATACACAAGTCTTCAAGGGACAGCTTGACATGGATGAAGCTGGTTACCTAAGGGTTCAAAATCATACGCATACAAATGTCGAAGGTGTTTTCGCTGCGGGCGATGTTCATGACCACAGGTATAGGCAGGCTGTAACGGCTGCTGGATTTGGCTGCATGGCTGCCATGGATGTTGAAAAATATCTACAGAAAAAGTACCGTAAATAGGCCAAGGACATAATGTAGTGACATAATTATTTTGATTATTTGAACGGATTGAAGGGGAGATCTATTAACATCCTGCATTCCTTTAATGCCTTTTCGAATTCGCTACCAGAAAAAATATTCTGATTAAGATAAAGGCTTTTGAACTTTCTTCCATCGTCAGCAAAGATTACTGCTATAACACCTTCATTAATGTTTTCAGCAACATTCTTTGCTGCTTCCATGACACATCCAGAGAAAGGACCTACAAGCAACTTTTCTTTCTCGAATAGTTCTTTCGAGGCCCTGAATGATTCCCCATTCGTTATAGTGTAAAAATCATCCACGACATCTTCTCTCTTCTTAAACAGTGGCGGCCATTGTTAACTACTTTGCCTTTTTAATCATGAACACCAGTTCTTTGTTTTCCTTTGTGAAGTTGACCAATTCGTGTCCATTCCGCTTTACCCAACGTGATATATCCTCCTCGGCTTCTGGATCGTCTGCCACAACCTTCAGTATTTCACCAACACCCATCCTTTCTACCTCAATCTTAGTCCTGAAGACCGGTTCCGGGCAGAAAAGACCCTTTACATCTATAGTCTTGGTTGGTGATGCTACTCCACTCAAACAATATTACTCCTTATTAATTATGATAAGTCTATTGTATTAAAATATTTATCGAAATATATCATCTCTACGTTCTCTCAATAATTGTTTTGCAGAACCTTTCTTATTCTTGTACTTGAAACCTCGTATTATAGCGACTGGTGTTCGGTCCAACTTGCCCATCGCAAGTTCAGCTGCGCCAGCAATCTCGTCAGCAGCAGCTATTTTAGTCACCTTTAGTTCCTTTCCAAAAGTATCTCTTAAGCCTCTGTAGTCTGTTATAGGCTTTAAACCAGAAATTCCAATAGCAACATTTACCTGTCCTTCTCTAAACGGTCTACCGAAGGTGTCAGTAATTATCACGGCAATTGCCTTTCCTATTCGCTTTTTAATTTTGATTCTGATTTTTGCGGCCGAGCGATCAGGGTTCAATGGAAGAAGTGATACAAAATTACTCTTAATGTTAGATTGATCTACACCTGCATTGGCACATATGAAACCATGTTTTGTTTCTACAACTATTATTCCCCGTTTAATCTTCACTACTCGCTTCAACTCCCGTAAGATTAGCTCGACTATCTTTGGATCCTTGCCATGTTTTGCTGAAATAGAGTAAGCGCGTCTCGACGGTCTAACATTATTTAACGAAACTAATCTTCCTTCTGCTTTTGATACTATCTTGTGCGCTATAACAAGTATATCGTTTTCACACAACCGTTCTTTTTGTCTTCTAATAGATGAAAGTATCAACTCCGCAATATCGTCATTCAAATTTACATCTTTTTCAACACGAATGGGAATTATCGATATTCGCACAGCCAATATACTATGTATGGGTGCTAAAATACCATATCAAATAGTAGATTAGTTGACAGTTTTGGCTGAAATAGTGCCATAATGCTTCTCTATTACGCCCAATAGGAGCCGAAGGTCCTTCTTATCTATTATGACGTCAGCCTTTTCCTTAACCAGCTCCTGCGCGTTGAATGCAACCTTCAAACCTGCTATATCAAAGAGCTTGAGGTCATTCGCACCATCTACAACTGTCACAATGTCTTCCTTCTTCTCATTCCACTTTTCTATCACTTCGGTAAGGGCATTAGCCTTGTCAGAATTTACCTTAATATCTACCCCCGTTAACTTTTCGTCCTTGAAGATGAGTTCATTGGAAGCTATGTAATCAAAATCCAGTTCATCCCTCAATCTTTCAGTGATTATGGTGAAACCGCCAGAGACTGCAACCAAACGCCATCCAGATCTTTTCAGTTCCTTACTCACTTCCTTTGCACCCTTCATTATAGGCATACTAGAAGCGATCTCTATAGCCTTACCATAATCTATGCCACGTAAGGCATCTACTCTTCGAAGCAAACCCTCTTCCCAAGGTATTTCTCCTTTTATGCCTTGCAAAGTAATATCCATTATCTCCCTCTCTTTACCAACCAACTTTGCCAGAAGGGGAAGATATTCTGCATCAAGTAGTACGCCCTCAACATCGAATATAACCAGCATCGCAGTCTACGAGTGAGGAATTGTATGCGTTATATTAAGTTTCAGTCATTTATAGGTAGATTTTTTTATCTCAAATGCTGGAGCATGATCACTGATATTCCATAAGAAACAAAGTGAGCATTGTTCAGTTTGCGGCCGGGAGCTGCAGCATAAGTATAGACCTATGGACGAATGGGAAATCCATGGTTTCTTATGTGGTGATTGTCATGTAGATAAGATGAAAGAGTTTTACGTTGAAGGTAAGAAACCTCGATTCCAGGTTTGTGAATTATGTGGCAGGAAACTAGATCCGAAGGACGCATATGAATTGCATAAAGGACTTAACTTGACGAGTAAGATATGCGCGGATTGCTTTGGAATCAAGCGCAAGGAAATGGATAAGAAACTAGAGAGCTGTTCAACATGCGGTAAGAAGTTGGGTTTCTTCAGGTATAACCCAAAGAGACAATGGGGTATCGATGGTCAGCTGTGCAAACAATGTTGGGATTATCACAACAAGAGATAGTGTTTCAGTGACCAGGTATATATAAAATGGCCACGGAGATACGAGATATGTAGATCAACTTGGTCGATAACTTTTCGATGATGATGCTTGCAAGGAAGGGGGCGGCTGGTACTTCTATTGCCGTCACAAACATTCTGTGGTATCAGATGGTGCTCGTTACAATGATCACGATTATTGCACTGATACCCATGCTAAGAAACAAACTTGATCTGAAAAATGGCATTCTATTAGTAGCGTTATATATAATTGGCGTATCAATACAGTTCAATTTACCCCAATGATCGGAATTTACTCTTTTGCTTATTGTAACATTCATCAAACTTATATTCATCAGTTCTTGTAGTAATAATATGAGCGAAGATATTCAGCACAAATACTTGGTAGATATAAAGGCAGGAGAAAAGAGCATCAAGTTGACAGAACAGGCTAAGGAAGAATTAAAGGCAGTTGGTATGATGGATGAAAAGGGTAAGTTGAAATTGAAGGGTGTAAGTCCAAAAATGTTGAAGCGGATGAAGACAGAATTTGTTGACTGCCCAGTGTTAAAGCAAGAGGTCAGTTTTGTTCAGTGTTATATGTGTAAAAACTTCATGAGCAGGATAAAGGGACAGGTTTATTGCAAGGGCGATCCCTTTTAGCAACGTGAGA
>JBHICO010000048.1:0-9902 GCA_046759645.1 Nitrososphaerales archaeon | reverse complement strand
GGAAAGGTAATAGATGGGTGTGCATCCTTCACAAATCCCCACTAGTCGCACCTTCATCTTAAAAGATTATTCTGACACATTCATGGTTCTGAATGAAATACTTTCAATGGATTTCAATAAAGAATCTGGTTTTACCATACTCATGCCGAAAAAAAGGGATTTAGGGAGAAAGATTGGATACACTATCGTAAATGAGCTGAATAAAGGTCTGAGGTTGCAAGGATATCTTGGTAAGGTGAGATACTTCGTTTATCACTATGATCCTGATCATTATGCTATCATTCTTGTGAGTGAGGAGAAATTAGCTAAGTTACATGTGTAGCCGCTTTTCAGGCTCTAGTTTCAGAATTCTGCTCATTGCATTGGCTACTATTATACCAAGCACAGCACCCGCAATTACGTCAGTAGGGTAGTGCGCACCTATGTACACCCTGCTGAAAGCAACACTAATTGGGAGTATCCACATGAGCATGCCAGCCGGTATTCCTAATACAGTACGGTTTCTAATCATGAAACTTATTATCAACGCAAATGCTGCACTTCTCGTTGCATGTCCTGATGGGAAAGAACTTGTAAATCTCGATAGCACATCCTGTTCTAGTTCGTATTCAAAGCCTAGATCTGGTGTAAAGTCATAAGATGTTGGTCTTTCACGGTCAACAAGTGCCTTAACATATGTCGTTGTTAGCGTTGAGAGTGCTAGTGCCAGTAAAAGTACCGCGCCAACCCTCCTTGTCTTCTTCTTAATTATAAGAATGAAGGAGAATATAAACATGGGAGAGAGCCAGACAGGGAATAGACGTGATGATTCAGTTATTACAATCATTACAGCATCTGTAGGAGTATTTCTCAAATTCGCAACTGCTGCTAACACAGATTGATCAAAAGTTGTGGACAGACCATAATGTACGAAGGCACCTATCACTATGAAAATAACTATCAATAATACAAATCTACCGGATCTTATTTCCACTAACGCATTTCTAGGACTCAACATAAGTTATCTGTGGAAGCTTATCGGTTAATAAGATAAGCACATGACTGCGGATGGCTAAATGCTTGATCTCCAAATAAAAGTATGATCCATGCCGGTAGTTAGTCTAAAGATTTTTAATGCTTTTCTAAAGTAGTAGGGGTATGCACATACTTACGCTAGATGACTTCGATACTGCTGGCAAGACTGTCTTCCTCCGCGTTGACATGAATGTCCCTATTCATCCGCAAAGACTCGATATCATTGAGGCCAGCAGGATCAATGAAGCTAGTTCAACTATCATAGATCTGAATCATGCTAAGGTAGTAGTTGGTTCACATCAGGGAAGGGTAGGAAGGTATGATTATATTGGTATGAAGCAGCATGCAGAAGTGCTTGAGAAGATTCTTGGGAAAAGGGTTGATTACGTAGATGATGTGATAGGTCCTGAAGCCAGAAGTCGTATATCCACTATGAACGATGGAGATGTGTTGATGCTAGATAACCTGCGTTTCTGTGCTGAGGAGAACTATGAGTTCAAATCAGCTGATGCTGCTAAAACAGTAATGGTACAACGTTTAAGCAAATTGTTTGATGTATGTGTTTTAGATTGTTTCCCTTCTGCACATAGGGCCCATCCGTCTATAGTTGGCTTTCCGTACGTTTTGCCAGCTTGCGGCGGACGGTTGGTCGCAAACGAAGTTAAATCACTCGACACTATTCTTACCGTTGCAAAGGCACCATTTATAGTAGTGCTCGGTGGATCAAAAATTGCTGATCGGTTGGAGGCCATAGATACATTGATCCAAAGTGGAAGAGCTGATCAGGTACTTTTGATGGGTTTGATAAGTAACCTTTTCTTAATTGCACAAGGAAAGATTAAGAATAATACGATGATCATGAAGGAAGATGTTCTGATTGAAAAGGCCCAGAAACTCATAATGAAGTACCCTAATATTTTTACAACGCCTCTTGATTTTGCTGTTGAAAAGAATGGCAAAAGAATGGAAAAGGATATCGGGGCTCTTTCTGATAATGAAATGGTTCTGGACATCGGGCCCAAGACCGTTGAAAACTATGCAAAGATTATCAAGGGTGCGGGAACTGTTTTCATGAGTGGCCCTGCGGGTGTGTTCGAAAGAGCTGATTACAGTTTTGGTACAGAGCACCTGCTCAAAGCGGTAGCATCCTCTGTAAGTACAACCATAGTTAGTGGGGGACATCTTACAGCGGCATTACAGAAATTTGGATTAAGCGATCAGATAGACCATGTAAGCACGGCAGGTGGAGCGTTGGTACTATATCTAGCAGGGAAGAGATTACCAATGATGGAAGCACTTGAGATGGCATCTAGGAATGATGGTAGCAATACAAACGAGCAAACTCTAGAATAGCTTCAACGCTTCTTCCTTTAGCTTTTCCGCGTCGGGAGTACCAATTTTCTCTACTAGGTATGAATACACACCAAGCTTAAGCGTCTTTAACGACAGTAGTGCACATTTTATTCTTGCCGGTCCAAGGTTTGGAAGCCCAAGTGATTCAAGTATAACATCTTTACCAATCTTTTTTACATCTTCCAAGTTCTTCCCAATGATCATTTCAGTTAACATGGAGGCACTCGCCTGGCTAATAGCACATCCTTTGCCGGTAAATTTAACATCCTTGACTTTACCGCCATCAAATTTTAAATGAATCTCGATTTCATCACCGCATAAGGGATTACTGTCCCTCACGGAAATATCAGGAGAATCTATTTTTCCATAGTTTCTTGGATTTCTGTAGTAATCTAATATTATTTCTCTATAAATATCTGCACTTCCCACACCTTTACACTCCTATATCCTGAATATAACTCCAGCTCTGTGTAGGGACTTCATTAGCGCATCTACTTCATCCTTTGTATTGTAGATGTAAAAACTAGCTCTGGATGTAGCAGCAACCCCAAGAAGTTCCATCAATGGCTGTGAACAGTGGTGCCCTGATCTGATCGCAATTCCATCCTCATCTAGTATAGTAGATAGATCGTGAGGGTGAATATCGCCAAGGTTGAATGAAATTACACCGCCCCTTTTCTCAACATCTAAAGTGCCATACACATGTATTCCATTCACACGAGTTATTCTATCCAAAGCATATTTCGTTAGCTCCTTCTCGTGAGCTCTTACATTGTCCATACCTATATTGCTAAGATAGTCGATTGCAACGCCATATGCTATGACATCTGCTATGTTTGGAGTGCCGGCCTCATACTTCCATGGAAGATCGTTCCATCTGGTTTCGTACTTATGTACTTCCTTTATCATGTCTCCTCCTCCTATGAAGGGTCTCATTTTTTCGAGCCTTTCCTTCTTGGCATATAATACACCAACACCTGTTGGTCCGAGCATCTTATGGGCTGAAAATGCCAGAAAGTCACAATCAATTTTCTTAACATCCACCGGCATATGCGGAACAGACTGTGCCCCATCAACAAGAACCGTTACATTCTTTGCATGACATGCCTTAACGATTTCTTCTACAGGAGCAATAGTTCCCAAAACGTTGGACATATGACTTACCGAAACAAGTTTCACATTATTCTTATCTAATGCATCGTATAGGTCATCAATTATTAGTAATCCATCATCGTTTATTCTAATATATTCCAGTTTAGCGCTCTTTTCCCGCATAAGTAACTGCCACGGAACTATATTGCTATGGTGTTCAAATTCTGTTATTACAATTCCATCATCTTTGCCAACATTTTCCCTGCCCCATGCATAGGAGACCAAGTTAATGGCTTCAGTAGCATTTCTGACAAAAATAATCTCTTCTCTATCAGCATTAATGAATTTGGCTACTCTTTCCCTAGCTCCTTCATATGCAGTTGTAGCTTCTTCAGCAAGCTGATAAACAGCTCTATGCACGTTAGCATTGTAATGCATGTAGTAATCATGTATAGCTTCTATGACCTGTCTTGGTTTTTGTGAGGTAGCTGCATTATCAAGGTAGACTAGAAGTTTGTTATCCCTAATATTTCGATCAAGAATAGGAAAGTCTTCACGTATCTTTTCAATATCTATAATAGTAGTTTTCATCACAAGCTACTCCAACAATACATAGATCGCGTTTTCTTCTATTTTAACTTTATAAGATTTTAATGGTTCTTCTGCAGGGGGATTCAAAGCTCTTCCACTTTCAAGTTCAAACTGCGATAAATGCAGAGGGCATGTTACATAATTTTCAGCGAAAAATCCCATGGTAAGATCAGCGCGTTCATGAGTACATATTCTATCCAATGCACGAATCCGGTTATCTTTTCTGATCAACATCATCTCTCGTCCTTCTAGATCTACGCTCAGAACTTCTACGTCGCTAATATCCTTCACATTAGCTGCCTTTATCCATCCCATTGGATCACCTGTACTTGTAGTGCTTTTCGAATATATCAGTATCCGTAACTCTGGCTTCTTCAACTTCGATCATCTCACGCATTATTTCATCAGTCTTCAGTATCAACGGTCTTCCCTGCCATTTACTATCGATCAAATAATTGATCCAAGCCCTTACCTTGGGACTCATCCTTCTTGCTAACGGCTCTAGGAATCCATCGATTATGATCCGCCTTGCAGAATCCTTGTTGAAACCTCTAGACAGTAGGTAGAACATCTGGTCTTCGTCCACCTGTGCTACAGAGGCAGAGTGTGTAGCCTTGACCTCATTTGTTTCGATTTCCAGACCAGGTATTGCATCAGACTTTGCACCTTTATCTAACAAAATTGCATGCCCAGCAAGGTATGATTCTGATGCTTTGGCATTCTTGCTAATCTGTATCATCCCCTTGAACAATGATTTTGAACTATCCTTTAATACACTCTTTACTAATACTCGTCCCCTAGTACTGGATGCTAAATGTGTCAAATCTGCTGTAATGTCGAATGCTTGATTCTTATTTCCAAAAATAATGTCAGAATGTTCGGCATATGCTCCTTCACCCTTGAGCAAATTATCCACCTTATACCTGGAAAAACTACTTCCAAATGCACCTACGTACCAGTTTATCCTGGCATCTCTCTCTAAGAACGCTTTCCTGTTAGAGAAATGCATATTTTCATTGCCCATTGCTTGTAATGTAACAAGTTCAAGATTCGCGTTTTTAGCAACATGAGCCTCTAACAACTCAAAATAGATCTGCTGTGCCTTGCCATTACTGGCATCTGTAGGCGCATAAAGTTCTTGTATTACGCTTGCGCTACTGCTCTCATCCAAGAAAAATATATTCCTGGCAACACTTGAGACACCATCACTGGTTAGTGTGTTTATTATAGTGACTGGTAGTTCTAATGTCAAATTTTTTGGTATATAGACAAAAACTCCAGAGTTGAATAAGGAACATTCCAATGCAAGAAATTTGTCTTCTGTTGGATCCATGTTGCTGGTAAGAAACATTTTAACAAGTTCTTCGTGTTTCCTCAATGCATCGTGTATACTCTCAATTATCATTCCCTTCCTCTTTAGTTCTTCTGGTAGGTTAACAGCATACAGTCCGTTGCCTACGTTCACAGCACATATACCAGAATTGGCCTCTTCAATTCTATGATTTAATTCCGCAAAAGGTTCAATGCTCCCATGATCCGATGAGAGAAATATCTGTTCGGGTTTCAGAACACTAACACCTGAATATTTATTGTATAAGGGAGATACCTCCGAATCCAGATTCCTATAATAAGAAAATGCATTCTCCCGAATCTTACCTAACCACTTGGGCTCCTTTTCACTCAGAGCTCTAACATAATCGTCGTTAAGTGATGATAATGTGTGACTTTCCATAGCAGGTTCAAAAATCAGTTAACCTACGGAGCCTTCCATTTCTAACTGTATAAGCCTGTTGAATTCTACTGCGTATTCCATTGGGAGTGTCTTTGTGAATACCTCTAAGAATCCAGTCACTACCATGTTCAGTGCTTCAGACTCCGTAAATCCTCTGCTCATCAAGTAGAATATCTGATTATCACCTATCTTACCTACTGTTGCCTCGTGTGTAATAGTAGCGTCATCCTCGTTTACTTCTATATATGGATAGGTATCTGTCCTAGAAATCTCATCAATAAGCAATGCATCGCACCTTACCATTGATTTTACATTCGTTGCACCTTTCGCAACATGCAATAATCCTCTATAAGTTGTTCTCCCATTATCCTTACTGACTGACTTGGATGTTATCCTTGATGTGGTGTTTGGTGCCAAGTGAACTGCCTTCGCACCCGCGTCCTGGTGCTGGCCCTTGCCAGCAAATGCAACTGACAGTAATTCAGCCCTTGCATTCTTTCCGAGCAGGTACACCGATGGATACTTCATTGTTAGCTTGCTTCCTATATTGGCATCAACCCACTCGACCAAGGCATTTTCATAAGCATACGCACGTTTCGTGACCAGATTGTATACATCATTGCTCCAGTTCTGTAGTGTCGTGTATCTAACCTGTGCTCCCTTCTTAGCTATAACTTCTACAACTGCTGTGTGCAGTGATTCTGTAGTGTAAACTGGTGCAGTGCACCCTTCTATATAATGCACCTTGCTATTCGGTCCAGCAATTATAAGAGTTCTTTCAAACTGACCAACATTCTCCGCATTTATTCTGAAATACGCCTGTAATGGAAGTTCAACTGTAATACCTTCTGGTATATAAACAAATGAACCACCACTCCAAACTGCACTGTTCAATGCTGCAAACTTGTTGTCGTTTGGAGGAACAACCTTTCCAAAGTGGTTTTTGAATATATCTTCATGCTCTTTTAACGCGCTGTCTGTATCTAGAAATATTACGCCTTGCCTCTCCAGATCTTCCCTTAGATTATGATAAACAGTTTCCGAGTCGTACTGTGCACCCACTCCTGACAGCAGTTTCTTGCGCTCTGCTTCAGGTATGCCCAGTTTCTCGAATGTATTTCTGATCTGGTCTGGAACATCCTCCCAGCTACGCTCTTTCTTATCTGACGCTTTAGCATAATAGTAAACGTTATCAAAATCGATATTGCTAAGATCGCCTCCCCAATTAGGCATTTTCTGTCTCAGAAATTCGTCATAGGCCTTCAGCCTAAACTCTCTCATCCAAAGTGGCTCATTCTTGAGATCGCTTATCTTTTCGACGGTTTCCCGCGCAAGTCCCTTCTTGCTGAGGTATACGTAAGCCTCCACCGGGTCACTGAAACCGTACCGAGAATAATCTCTACTAACCTCTTGCGTAGTCATAGTCTAATCGTCATAACACCGTTATACTTTATAAACTTTACACACACTTTCATACAATTATTTGTGATAATTCTTTTCTTAGGATTTTTTTCCTAGTAATTTTAATGTAACCTCAAATGTGCCCTCTACCGTGTGTTCATCGGCTACTACTGCCTCTACTCGCCATTTATTCAAGGCATGGTTCGTGAAAGGACCTATTGCTATTACCGCAGTCGAGTTCAGTATCTCTCTTAGACTTTCAAGTTTTTCATAACCAGCTGCCACTTCGAAGAAGGAGTTTACAGATGAGGGACTAGTAAATACCATACAATCAACCTTCCCTTCTCTCAGCAGTTTCACAAATATGGACCACTTTCCATGTTCGGCCGGCTTTACATCATAAACATGCAGTTCATCCACGAGCATACCCATTTCAGAGAGCGATTTTACAAGGTAGTTTGTTGACGCGCTGCTCCGCGGTATTACAATTTTCTTATTCTTAACATCCTGTTCTGAAAATAGCTCTACAACTCCATAAGAAGAGTATCGCTTTGGCATCATCAATACGTTAACATCGCGACTCTCCAGAGCTTCCTTAGTACGCGGTCCAATGGCAACAACGTTGGTCAGGCTTATCGTTGATATTGCGTCATTAGTTTTTCGCATTTTATCAAAAGCATCAAAGATCATATTGACTGCATTGGCACTCAGGAAGAGAGTGTAATCATGTTTCTTGGATTTCAGTAAATCTAGAAACTTTAGCATTACACCTGAATCTTTTGGGATCAGTGATATTGTTGGTAATGCAATTGCTTTTCCATTGTTGGTTTCTACCATCTTAACGAAATCCCTTGCACTCTCTTCGTCTCTAGTTATGGCAACTAGCTTACCATCAAGCATTCTTTACTTTCCTCCAGTCAAGTTTCGCTGTCAAACCAGCGACCTTCCCTACCACAATTATAGCCGGAGGTTTCATATTACTACCCTTAACTTTGTCAACGATGTTCCCTAAGTTACCAAGAAGGACTTTCTGTCCCTCCGTAGTACCACTCTCAATTATTGCTACCTCTGTATCCTTGCTTGCACCCCCTGACAAAAGTTCCCTAACGATCTGCTCAAGTCTTCCCATGCCCATGAGAATCACTATGGTGTCAACAGCCTTCGCTAATTCCTTCCATCTAACGACAACTGTATCTTTATGTGGATCCTCATGGCCAGTCACTATAGCAACAGATGATGACATAGATCTGTGGGTTAGTGGTATCCCTGCGTATGCTGGCGATGCAACCGCAGAAGTGACGCCAGGTACTATTTCAAAATCTATGCCCTTCTCCTTCAAGAATTCAGCTTCTTCACCGCCCCTGCCAAAGATGAACGGATCACCGCCCTTCAGTCGTACTACACTCTTTCCTTCGTTTGCATGCCTTAACATTAGTTCATTTGTTTCATTCTGGTGTGTATAATCATCACCAACATTTCTTCCCACACATACCTTTCCCACATCACTAGGTATTATATTCAGTATTTGATGGCCTACTAGTCTGTCGTATAATACTACATCAGCACTCTTGATCAGGTCTAAGGCTTTTAGCGTAAGCAAATCTGGATCACCTGGACCTGAACCAACGATGTAGACTTTTCCCTTCATCTCTTAGCACTCCATTCATCCATTGCATTTCTCCACAATGAAGCGAGTTTCATTGCACCCTTTTCCTCCAGTTCGGTAGCAACACTTGTTCCAAGACCTTCAGCGTTATCTATACCACCACTCTGCCTTACTTCTATCATTTCTGTGCCATCGATAGAGTAAACACACGCATAGAGTTCAAGTTTACTTTGGTTTGCAGTTGCAAGTGCTCCAAGAGGAAACCTGCAACCAGCGTTTATGTGAAGCAACAACGCCCTTTCTGCAGTAACCTCGACTCTAGACACGTTGTGCTCTATTTTATTTAGCAACCGCATTAATTCGGGATCATCGTCTCTCGAAATAACTGCCATAGCGCCTTGACCTGGTGATGGCACAAAATCTTGAACGGAAAATCTTTCGACAATAACATCTTCCAAGCCTAACCTTCTCAGACCTGCTTCTGCCAAGACAACCGCATCGAACTCTTTATTCACCATCTTGCTTACTCTTGTTTCTACATTACCCCTTATCGGTTTTGGATTAACATCTGGTCTAAGTCTTTTTAGCTGCACTGCACGCCTCAGGCTGCTCGTTCCTATCTCTGAGTCACCATTAAAATCCTTTAACTTTAAACCCCTGTCATTTACAAAAACATCATGCGGATTTTCACGTTTGGGAACACTTGCAATCACCAAACCTTCTGGTAAGAGTGACGGGATGTCCTTCAAGCTGTGAACTGCAAAATCCACGTTACCATCTTGTACGGCAATATCTATCTCTTTTTCGAAGATGCCTTTTCTATCGATGGTGTACAAAGGTCTAGCGTCCATATCCCCTTTTGTCTTTATGGTAATTATTTCAAACTCTATGTCACCTTGTACCTTCTTCAGAGCATCTATGACCAGTTGTGTCTGCGTAACTGATAATTTGCTTCCTCTAGTTCCAACCTTAAGCTTCACGATCTCACCCTTCGTAATACTCTATCAAAACCTTGCACTGTATCCCTAACATCGGTCTTGTTATGGGAATATGAAACGAAGCAAGTCTCAAACTGTGAGGGAGGAACAAAGATACCTTCCCCCAACAATTTAT
>JBHICO010000047.1:0-9918 GCA_046759645.1 Nitrososphaerales archaeon | reverse complement strand
CAAAAGAACCGTCGTCTACAACAATCACATGATCAACATGCTTTAACGTGCCTTGCACCACTTCTTCGATACGCTGTTCCTGATTGTAAGCAGGTATGCAAGCAAAGACCTTCGCTTTCCTCTGTTTTTCATTTTCGTTCTCTGATGAAGCTTCAGAAGTTTCGACAGAAGGATGCTGCATATGTTAGACTGTTCTTCATTTGAGCTTTATTTAAAGATGACGAGAATGAGCGAAACTTTATGCTATTAATTGATCCGGAAATAAAGATTTGAAATAAAGATTTGAAGAGAACACTTGCGTATACATAAAGACGCAAGGGTCCATGTATAAGGGACTAGACCTGTAGATGTTTCAAGCACCAATCTACCTCATTCTTTAGACCCACCTTCAAAGAGGTGTCAGCCTTGTAACCGATTATAGCCTTGGCCTTAGATACATCGGCAAGAGTGTCTTGCACATCTCCAATCTTTTTTTCTTCGTAGGCAGGTTGTATATTTTTGCTATCCATTAGTTCTTGTAAAATGCTAACGATAGTATTTACGTTCGTGGACCTACAACTCCCAAGATTAAATACCTCTCCTTCTGCTTCTTTAATCAATGCGGCCCTTACTGTGCCTTCGATTATATCGTCTATATAGGTGAAGTCACGGGTCTGATTACCATCTCCATAAATCACAGGCGGTTTTTTATGTAACAGACTGAGAATCCATTTTCTAAAAGCCATATCAGGTCTTTGACGTGGTCCGTAAACCGTATGATAACGCAATATGACCACTCTTAAACCGTAGATCTGGGAGTACTGCAGACATGCTTTCTCCCCAAAAAATTTACTAAGCCCATAAGGAGATATGGGTTCAAGTTTGCTATCCTCTCTCACCGGTAATGATTTGGGATCTCCATAAACTGAAGAACTAGAAGCAAAAACGATTTTTTTAATATCCAGCCTTCTTGCTCCTTCTAAAACATTTAATGTTCCTTGAAAGTTGACCCGGAAAGTCTTATGGGGATTTTCTATCGAAAACCTTACACCTGGTTGTGCTGCAAGATGATAAAGAATTTCTGAATCTTTGAATGATTCGTTCACATTATCTTGATCTAGAATATCACCTTTAACAAATTTATAATTAGGATCCTTGCCAGCAAAATCAATGTTAAGTTCTTTTGAACCATAATAGTCATCAAAATTATCATAGGCAGTCACCATAGATCCCATCCTCAAAAGATGCTCTGCCAGATGTGAGCCTATAAATCCGGCACCGCCAGTGATGAACGCTCTTTCTTGTGTACTAGTATCAGTCATTCAACTTCACCGAGTGAAATCAAAATTCCATTCGCAATTTATCAAGACTACATATTAATTGTACCGGGAGGCATATGAAACGGTAAGCAGTTGAGCCGAGGCATATCAATAATGACATTTTGATGCTCATCTGATGAATCCAAGGATCAATCAAAAATTATTGTGTTTAGAGCGACCAAGTCTTGCGAATCAACGTGATTTAGGACAGACAACTGCTTCGCATTAAAAACCACATTTCCTGTTATTTTATTTCCCTGGGGGATAGGCCAATTAGCATCATCCCAGACTATCATTACCCCGAATCCAGGCACATTTGTAATAGAGTTAGAGTCTACTACGTTTGATGGTGATTGAGCTATAGTAATTCCATTAGCATATTTAGCAGGATCTCCACCAGTGTTTGCAATTATATTATGCCGCAACTCTATGTTATTAGCATTTCTAAAAAGCTCTAATGAATTCATATGACCAAAGTTTATTGAATTAGCGAGTGGACTGTCATGAATGAAATTATGTGTGACAACTGAATTTGAGACCCCTTCTAGAAGTTCGATACCATCTTCGTGCATATTTTTTATTTCGTTATTTACAATGTAAAGTTTGGTAGATTTGTCCGCACTCTTTCCGATAGTTGGCAGAATGCTCAGATTTTGATATCCTACGGCAAATATGGCTTCTAATTGAGAATTTTCTATATAGTTATCAGCTATAACAGAATTCACAAATGGACTCAAGACTACAATGCTTCGAAATTTTGAGTTAAGAACTTGATTGTTTGATATTATAGTATTGTTTCCAAACATGAGTATGGAACTATCCCCTGTATTGTCAATTGTAGATCTAGTGATAGAATTTCCAAACGTTTTTTCTGGGAAATGATTAGTATTTGTGTAGATTCCTCTGTAGGGAATGTCCTTGATAGTTGCGTTATCGATTTTGATATTACTTGCACCAAGGAGTACTATTCCACTGGCTGAAGTGTTAAGAATAGTAACCTTCTCTACAGTTATGTTTTTGCTGTTCTCAATGGTGATTCCATTAATACCACCTGTTATCATAATATTTGATAGTTTTACAAATTTACTAATATTGATAATAACAATTCCATTGTGTGTACTTAGAGGTGTAATGGTCAAGTCTTTTATTAAAAATGGGTTTTGCTGGGATCCGTCTCCTGCAACAATTCTGTTTTGTCCAACTATCAACGAACTATCTCCAATCAAATAGATGGTTCTTGTAAGAAGCTCACCACCTTGCACAGGTTGGTTGTATGGTACAACAATAAGCAGAAACAACAATAGCGAAGCAATAAGAGCGATTTTTTTCATTCTATCAACTTCCTAGTTTCAATTTGGAATCTGCAGGATTCATGAAGAATATTCCTTCTGTACCTTTTTCGTCTTTTACATATGAAGAAAAGACGACCTCACCATTATTATTGATTATAGGGATTCTCATTCCTGAGAATGAACCTCCTATAGGAGTCGTCTCTCCTAGAATAGTCTGCGAAGTTTGATTTTTTGATATTCTAAAAATACCCTGATCTGATTTACCATCTTTTATAAAACCAAAGAAAACGATATCGCCTTTGTCATTGATTGACACAGTATCCATGTGGTAGTATGTTCCTCCTATAGGAGTGCCATCCCCCACAGATATTATCTTTGAAATAGTTCCTCCTGACACATTGTATACTCCCTTTGAAGAGGGAATACCCGTATTACCACCGAAAAAAACAATGTCGCCTTGATTATTTATCGATGGAGGATCGAATTGAGAGAAGGCTTCGCCATTGGAGTTCAAATCTCCTTGGAGCACCACCTTTGATATCACCCCGTTTGAAGACTTGAATATTCCCTGGGGAGAAGAACCTCCAGGGACATATGAAGTGAAAACTATGTCACCTTGATCATTCATCGGCCTGATTCCATACCTGATATTTCTAAAAGTTTCACCAATGGGAGTAGGGTCGCCTTCCACCACCACCTTTGATATCACCCCGTTTGAAGACTTGAATATTCCTTGGGGAGAAGGGGGCTGTTCGGATCTGTTAAAGAAAAGAAAGTCACCACTGTTATTTGCAGACAACGTAGGAAAAGCCAACTCTCGAAATGAACCAGCCAAAGGCGTAGCATCCCCCACTGCCACCACCTTTGATATCACCCCGTTTGAAGACTTGAATATTCCCTGGGGAGAAGAACCACCATTGACTAATCCCAGAAAAAAGATCTCGTTGTTGTTATTAGCAGATGGAGTAACGACAGTAGAGAAGGAGCCTCCCAATGGCGTTTTGTCTCCAGAACCTACTAACTTTGATACTACTCCATTTGGAGATGACTTGAATATTCCCTGGGGTGATGAATCATCTTCTATTGAAGCGGAAAATATTATGTCCCCCTTATCGTTAAAAGTAGGCTGGCCAAAGAATGAGAATTTCTTGTCTAAAGCTGCAAATCGATCATTTGTAGTTATTACTACAACCAATTGAGGATCGGCCAAAACATTATCCTGGACCAAAAAAGCTGTGATCATTATTCCAAGGGCTACAGTAATCGTTATAGAAACAATGACAACTTTCTGGTATCGATATATCATGAACGATTATTGACATAAGCTTATAATATATGCCTTTAATGTTCTACCAATGTAGTTTCAAGTAAAGCTCCGAGCGAAATACATTTTTTATCTAGCCTACCGTACATTTGGCGGGTATGAGCTTTAAATTCAGCAGGCTTATTATTCCTGACATAATAATGATCGAGGCCCAGGCATTTATGGATGATCGAGGTTTCTTCACTGAGGTCTTCAAGCAATCGGTCTTTTCTGCCAATGGCATAGGTACAAGCTTTACTCAAGACAACTACTCGCATTCGATCAAAGGCGTGTTGCGAGGGCTTCACTACCAGTTGAACCCAAGGCCACAGACAAAATTGGTATGGGTGACAAGCGGAGAGATTTTTGATGTGGCCGTGGATATACGTAAAGGATCGCCAACCTACGGCAAATGGTTGGGCGAGGTTTTGTCCACAAAGAACCATAGAATGCTTTATATCCCAGTTGGGTTCGCCCATGGGTTCTTTGTACTGAGTAACGGGGCTGATGTTGTCTACAAGGTTAGTGAAGAGTACGCGCCAGAATACGATCGTGGAATAATATGGAACGACCGGGAGATTAGGATAAAGTGGCCGTTAGAGAATCCACTACTCTCCAAGAAGGATGCTTCTCTTCCTAGTTTAAGAGATGCTGAGAACAATTTCGTGTATTGAACAGCTAAGAAGCTTATCCAAATGATTAAATAAAAAATCATACTTGCTCTCACGGGAAAGCGATGAAATTATTGGTAACAGGAGGTATGGGTTTCATCGGTAGCAACTTCATCAGACACTCGATCGATAACCATCAGTACGAAAGTATAATCAATATAGACAGTCTATCGTACGGCTCGAACCCAGCCAATCTTAAAGATTTGGAAAAAAATGACAAATACACTTTCATAAAAGGTAACATTTCTGATTCTTCACTAGTCAATGATTATGCCAAAGAAGTAAATGCCATAGTGAATTTTGCGGCAGAGTCACATGTGGATAGAAGTATAGCAAACCCTGAACCATTTATCCAGTCAAATGTTATAGGAACCTACATGCTTCTTGAAGCAGCTCGCGTAAACGATGTCGATCTTTTCCTCCAGGTATCTACCGATGAAATATATGGCGAGGCCGAATCAAATAGGTCCTTCAACGAAACAGATCTACTACGACCAAGTAACCCTTACTCAGCAACGAAGGCATCTTCAGACCATCTAGTATCGGCCTATTACAAGACTTACGGGCTTCGTTGCATCATAACAAGGTGCACAAACAACTTTGGGCCATACCAGTTTCCAGAGAAGTTGATCCCCAAGAGTATAATACGTGCTTTGAAGGGATTGAAGGTGCCCATATACGGTGATGGAAGTCAGATACGCAGCTGGATCTATGTTCTTGACCATGTCGAAGCTTTGAATTTGGTACTGAGAAACGGAAAAGCTGGAGAGATATACAATCTTACTACTTGGAATGAAATGACCAATAGAGAGATAGTTACCAAGGTGCTTTCCATAATGCGCAAGAGCCCAGATATGATACAAAATGTAGAAGATCGGCCTGGGCATGACACTAGATACTCCGTAGATTCTTCAAAGATTCAGGAGCAGCTGGGTTGGAAAGCAAGGTACCAATTTGAGCAAGCCTTGCAAGAAACAGTAAACTGGTACGTGAAGAATCAGCCGTGGTGGGAGCCTTTGGCGGATGAGAGAACATTGCACCCAACACCATGGAAACTAAAATGGTAAAAATGAGAATTTTGATAACGGGCGCAACGGGTCTAATAGGTCGCGAAGTTGCATCGACGGCAGTGGACTTGGGTCATGATGTATGCTCTGGACAACATAAAACAAAACCAGATTTTGGAAAACCGATCGATCTCGACATAAATGATACAGGTAGTGTAGAGAATTGTTTTAAAAGGGCCAGCGCTGATGCAATAATTCACCTTGCAGCTTTAACCAACGTTGATCAGTGCGAGACAGAAAGAGAATTGGCTTTACAAGCAAATGCCAAGGCAGTGGAGACAGTTGCAAAAGAAGCCAGCAAGTATGATTCCCATCTAGTGTACATGTCTACGGATTACGTGTTTGATGGATATAGAGGGATGTATAGCGAAGGTGACAAGCCTAACCCCTTGAACTGGTATGGCGAATCAAAAGCAAGAGGCGAAGAAGCTGTCGAACGTTACGCTTCCAGTTGGTGCATTGCGAGGACCAGTACACCATACGGATTACATCCTCACAAGAAGAGTTTTCCGGTGCTTGTCGCTGAAAAATTATCTTCGGCTTTAGAAATGCAGGTGCTAGATGATCAATATACCTCTCCAACATATGTAAGGAATCTTGCCAAAATGTTGATCGAAATAGCTGAGCACAAATTCCAAGGGATAATTCATGTTAGTGGTAGCACTAGGGTTTCAAGACTTGACTTCGCTAAACTATTAGCAAACAGACTAGATCTGAATAGAGATCTACTAAGACCAATAAGAATGCAGAATATAAAATGGGTAGCAAAAAGACCCAGAGACTCCTCTTTGAATGTGGAGAAGGCAATCTCATCTCTGAAGGCTAAACCAGAATCGACGGAGCAGAGTTTGGATTCATTTTGTAAGGAACTTAGGATCTTCATGAAATCAAAGTAAGTGATTTAAGGATAAATTATAATAAAACCTGCATATAACACACGCACGGTGTGAAGGGACTACTCCTGGCAGGGGGGCATGGAACAAGGCTAAGACCACTAACATTTACTGGAAATAAACACATGTTGCCTATAGCTAATAGGCCAATGCTATTTTATGGACTTGAGCACATGATAAAAGCAGGGATAAAAGAAATAGGTATAATCCTGGGACCTATAAAGGAAGGGGTTATGGAAGCGATTGGAGACGGTTCAAAATTTGGGATCAGCGTTACATATATCGATCAACCGGAGCCCAAGGGACTTGCACATGCAGTACTTGTTTCTGAGAATTTTATAGGCAAAGAAGATTTTGTAATGTATCTAGGTGATAATCTACTGAAGCAAGGGGTGAAACCCTCTTTGGATCTTTTTAATCGAAGTGGAAGTGATTGTGTGATTGGTGTCACGCAAGTAAAAAATCCACAGATGTACGGAGTTGTAGAAATGCAAGATGGTAAGATAGCTCGCTTAGTTGAGAAGCCAAAAGAAGCAATCAGTAACCTAGCTCTTATAGGAGTTTACATCTTTAATCATAGTATTTTCGATGCAGCCAAAGAGATAAAACCTTCTCGGAGAAATGAGTTAGAGATAACCGACGCAATACAGACGCTATTTATTCATGGGAAGAAAATTGATGTGCAAGTAGTTGAGGACTGGTGGAAGGATACGGGCAAGCCTGAGGATTTGTTGGAGGCCAATCAATTGATTTTACAAGACCTTTCCCCATCCAAGGAGGGTAGGATAGACGAGGATTCGAGTATTATTGGTAATGCTTCTATCGGAAAGGGCACAATCATAAAGAATAGCAGTATTAGAGGGCCAGTAATAATTGGAAATGATTGCGAAGTTGGTCCGAATACCTACCTTGGTCCCTACACTGCTGTAGGGGACAACTGCAGGATAGTTGGGGCTGAGATAGAAAATAGCATCATAATGGAGAATGCGGTAATAGAATGCAAAAAGAGAATAGTTGATAGCGTTATAGGGAAGGGTTCCAGGATAAGATCTAACGAGATGCAGCTTCCACAAGGCTTGAAGTTTGTGGTAGGCGATAGTACTTATTTATCGATATAAGCAAAGTAAGTAAAGTAAGTGGATACCCCACCGCAGCAGTGACGACTTAATCTGTCATATCAATTCAAAATAATTCTAAATTAAGAAGAAAATTCACGATTTGTAATTGTACTTCTTAGATGATCGGCTTCCCTCAAAAACGGTTACAAAGATGAGTTTTTCTTTACCCGAGTTGGTTACCTTGTGAAATTCTCCTCTGGGAACAAGCAAGAAGTTCCCTTTTTTGAGATCATACTCTTCCTTATCAATCTGCATCCTTCCTCTGCCATCGATAAAGAAGTAAACTTCGCCAGCACCCATGTGGCTATGGCCACGTGTTTCTTGCATTGGCTTTAGTTCAGTCAAGGAGATTGTTAATTCATTCACACATAGATCGTAGATAGTATATCGTTGGTTATCTGCAACAAGCCTTCCTTCTTTCTTTACAGTATTCAGCGTTTTATCCCCGTAGACCATATGTCCCTTGCCTATTCCGTGCTTTTCTACTTCGGATCACAATCTAGTCCCTAATGTACTGACCCGTTGCCACTCGTTCATATTTAAGTATGTAAGCATTGATGATATATACTCGCAGTATAGATTGCAAGTGATGCAAATACAGTAGTCTATGATGACACAATCTTTTATTCTTCTGTAGGCCAGATTGATGTAATAAAGCCAAGATTTCAGTTCGTTCAGAAGACGAACATATGATATTTAGATAATTACGTTCATCTTATCTGTAAGTGAATACTTGTAATCACAAGTAATCATGGTAATTTTTTTATACGATGAGAGGCAAATAGACTGGGCGCGGGCATTGAAGAATAAGGGGCTGAGCATATTAGTTGCAGGTGTCCTAGTCTTATCTGTCTTTGTTTTTGCATTAATGATGCCGCCGGTACAGGCTCCAGATGGAGTAATCGATCTGAGCAACGATCCAGCTTTCTCTGGTTATCCGACGATAGCTGTGCAAGATAACTCGGTCTTTGTTGCATGGGTTGATGATCGTGATGGAGACAATGATATCTTTATCAAGAGAAGTTTAACCAATGGGGAATTTTTTGACGCTGAAATCAATGTGAGTAATACCTTGGATAACTCTTTCGATCCACAGCTATTTGTGGTCGACAATTTTGTCTTTGTGGTCTGGGTTGAAGATGACGGAGTAAATAAGGAGATCATGTATAGAAGAAGTAGTGACAGTGGAGTGACTTTTACTCCCAGCCCCCTTCCTATAGCGACTCCCCAGCCCCCAATTAATATCAGCAATACACCTGAACCCTCGATCGCTCCAAGAATCGCCGGATCTAGTACGACTCTCTTTTTTGTATGGCGTGATGGTGCATCATTAATCGAGGAGATATTCTTGAAGTCATTTGATCTTTCCACTGAAACGCTGGGAAGTGTAGTTAATGTAAGCAACACTCCTGCAGCAAGCTCGATCAATCCTCGAGTGGCATTTTATGGTGGCAACTTGTATGAAGCTTGGGCTGACAACAAGTCGGGAAACGATGACATATACATCAGGACAAGTGGCGATGTCGGTGCCACCTTTACACCTGTTCTTGCCTCCGATCCAAGGAACGTAAGTAACAATGGAGGAAGCTCGATCAATCCGGAAATAGCTTTATCGTCTGATTTACTGGGACAAACAGCGCCCGCTGGCGGCATAATTGTGCATTTAGTATGGCATGATGATGATTCAGGAAATGATCGTATACTTTACAGCAGAAGTTTAGATAATATAGCGACATTTACAGCACCAACTCCTCTAAGCCTTGGTGGTGTAGACTCTCTTGCTCCGAAGATAGAGTTAGCTGGCAGTTTTGTGTACGTGGCATGGCGCCAAGGCACGGCGATGCCTAACGAGAATGAGATATCCTTCAGCCGAAGTACAGATCAAGGAGCAACATTTCCCGCTCCGGCAGCAGTAGTTAATATTAGCAATACACCTTCTTTTGACTCTCGCCACCCTCAGCTATTTGTACTTGACAGCAATGTGTTCGTAGTGTACCGCGACAATGAAGGTGGTGACTTTGAGATATACCTCAAAAGGAGCCAAGATTTTGGGGCAACCTTTGGTGTCAGGGTTCCGATAAGTGACAACACTGGAATTTCTGACTTTGGGCTCACGGCTGCAACCAACAGCTTCCACAGCGTGTACTTCACATGGCACGATGTCTCTCCTGGCAACGATGAAATATTATTCCTCCCGGCAGTATCTCCCTTGACGATTGAGGCATTTATGACAGATTCGGCGGGAAATGATCTGAATTCTTTCGATAGTGTCATCA
>JBHICO010000046.1:0-10309 GCA_046759645.1 Nitrososphaerales archaeon | reverse complement strand
CTACTAGAGGACCGATGGAATAGAAACATATGCTCTTCAGATGTTCCTTATATGATATAACGTTCGTTAACTCGTAAGAATTTAAAATCTAAATAATCATGACCCATGTTAGAAATTAGATATTACCTTCAAGCATGCCACGCACAACATCCTTTCTTATGAGTTCAAATTTAGCTGAAGTTTCTATCATTTCCATTGCCTTTTCTAGTGCATCTTCTCTGAATAACTCCTTAACCTGCATAGCAATATGTTCTTCCTCATCCTTATAATACTCATCAAAATCTTTTGGCTTCTTTTTTGCTTTTATTATAATGGCATCAAAACGTTCTCGTAATTTTGGCAAATCTTCCTGCTTAATACCCTTTTCGGTAGTGAAAGGTCCCATCCTCAATTTTACTATGAATAAACTAGTTATAATAAATTATCATATTTTATATTAAGCCCTTAAAAGATGTCTTAGATATTGAATATAGAAGAATATCAGAAAGCTGGTAAGATAGCTGCTGAAGTAAGAGAAGATGTAAGGAAGCGCTATCAAGTTGGCAAAACACTGCTTACAATATGTGAACAAGTAGAGGGCATGATATTGGAACGTGGTGCAGCACCAGCATTTCCATGCAATGTAAGTTTGAATGAAGTTGCTGCACATTATACAGCTGAACCAAACGATCAGAATGTAGTTAAAGATGGTGATGTGTTGAAGATCGATATAGGAGTTCATGTCAACGGTTTTATTGCAGATACCGCCGTTACTGTATGCTATAACCCAAAATATGATTCACTGGTGAATGCAACCGAACTTGCTCTGCTAGAAGCAGTTAAGCTAGTTAAAGCAAATGTAAAGGCCAGCGAGATAGGTAAGGTTATTGAGCATACGGCAAGTAGAATAGGCTTCAAACCAATACACAATCTTAGTGGTCATTCCCTCGCACAGTATACAATACATGCTGGCAAATCAATACCTAACATATGGACTATAGGAACATTTAGTTTGGTATCTAACCAAGCATATGCTATAGAACCTTTCTTCACCACGAAAGATGGTAGCGGTGTAGTTCACAACGGGAAGGTGAAGAACATATATGCTGTAACAACAAGAAAAAGAAGCGGAGACAATAATGCAGATTTGTTCCTAGATTATCTATGGAAAAGGTTTAAGACATTACCATTTGCACTACGCTGGGCACTCAAAGACTTTGAAGAACAGAAAGCTCGCAGAATGTTGGAATTTCTTGTGAAGAAAAAACTTGTACATTCCTATCCCATACTGGTTGAGGGTAATGGAAAGTTTGTGGCACAGGCAGAACACACGCTTATACCTACTGAAAACAATGTAATTGTTATAACACGTTAAACCTTCATGTATTCGGCATAGATCATTGTTATCAATGTTGAAGCCTTGCATTTAGAACATAATTCTCCAACTTTATAGACAAAATCTCCAAGCTTGAAGGTACGTTTAGTCTTTAGGCCGCACTCCTGGCATTCTTCAATTGTATAAACTGTAGGCTTCTCCCTCTCTTGCTTGCTCATTGCGCAACTCCTAGTGTATTTCCGACGCCTATTATCAAGACTCTATCACCTTGTTGTGTTTTATCGTCTATCACGTTGAAGATCGACTTGCTAACCTTATCAATAGATTCTGCTATCTCCTTCTTCATAACAGTAATTGCATCCAATATTGATTGCTTGATTATAATTGCATAAACAGGTATTCCATGCTTAGTTGCAACCTCCTCAATCTGGAACCTATCTACGCCAATGCCTCCTATAGCCGCACCAACACCTTCCGCAAGATCTCCCGTCTTTTCACCTTCAAGCTTCAATGCAGCATCTATCATTATTATCGAATTTACCTTTACACTCATTTCTTTGATCAGTTTCTCAACAGCTGTTCCTGGCTCGCCTACACTCCCTGCAGGCCCTTCGGCCTTCATTAGGTAAACAATTCTTCCGTTGTACTGATCCTCACATACAACTGTTTCCTTTGCGAGTGTTATTTTCTCCTTGTTAAGCATCATCTTTCCTACGATCATAGGTCCTATGCCATCACCAATAGGCTGCCCAGCCTTGAAAGCACCTATAGCTTTGTTTAGTGCTTCAGCCTCTTGTAGAAGGATGGGCATTATCATCTGTAACTGTACAAGGAAGAACATACTCGTGGTCTTCTTCCCCATAAGATAGAAGTGTCTTACAACCTTGAAGATCAAATGAAGAATAGTTGCAGCTTCAAGTATATTCTCCATCTTGCTTGCAGTCAGGGAATCCATTGAGGGCGACAATTTTCTTACCTCAGCTTTGATTCTATCGTCTCTTACACGCATAAGATGCTGCAGTTTAGGAATTATCCCGTTAGGATCCATGTCTACGGGCATTATGGTAAAGTACTCCATGAATTGATCGATACTTTCCATAGGATCTGTGTTCGGACTTACCGATTTTGCATACTCGATTGCCTCTTTTCTAGAACTGTCCCTCATGCCCTTCAACCTCTTCATGGACTTGGATACGTCATTAAGCACCATCCACATCTGTAGTTTCTGTCCGTAAAATATGAAGAAAAATATGGGAAGAATCCATATCAGGTAAAACCACCATTGGGTCTCACCGCCCTCAGGAAAGAATGGGTTGAGCTGTAACAGAACATCCAGTAAACTCATACTTCTTAGCTACAAAATTAGGATTAGTAAATTAAAGCTTTGCTTTTAACATCTCTAATTATGGGTTAAAGTCTTTATAGCACAAAATGAGTAGAAGAAGCATGAATTAAATGAATCCAGAATTCATTTCTAGATCACTGAAATCTATAAGTGGTGATATTTTTTCCGATGCATGGCAGAGATATATGTACGCAAGTGACGCAAGCTCCTATGAGATTGTGCCTAAATGCGTTGTCATGCCGAGGAACGTTGGTGACGTCGTCAAAGTTGTAAATTTTGCTCTTGAGAATCGCATACCAGTTACTGCAAGGGGTGGTGGTAGCGGACTTGCTGGTCAGGCAATTGGAGATGGCATAATCATAGATTTTACAAAATATATGAATAAGATTGAGGAGATTAATGCAAAGGAAAACTATGTAATAGTAGAACCTGGAATATACAAGGGCATTCTAGACAGGGAACTTAAGAAATATGGGAAATTTTTGCCGCCAGATCCCTCAAGTTCGAACTATTGTGCACTTGGGGGGATGATAGCAACTAATGCAAGTGGGGTGCACACGGTCAAATATGGAAGTACGATAGATTATGTTCTATCACTTGATGTGATTTTGTCAAACGGTGAACTTCTACACACCGAGCCTGTGGATATTAGAAATGATGTTTGGCGCAGTAAAGGCAACTCTATTGAACGCAATTTACTGGAATCACTTTCAAACTTGTTGCAGCCAAACGAAGAGCTGATCCGGAATGGGTTTCCTAAGGTTAGAAAGAATTCTTGTGGTTACAGACTGGATAGGGTGCTAAAAGGTAATTTGATTGACATGAGCAAGTTATTCGTTGCATCCGAAGGCACGCTTGGTATTATAGTAAAGGCTAAGTTCGAATTAATGGATCTCCCAAAGGAAAAAGCGCTAACGCTTGTTGGTTTCAAAGACACATTACAAGCATCTCAGTCCATTATAAAAATATCTGAATTGAAGCCATCTGCACTTGAGCTTATCGACAAAACCGTTATACAGCTGGCGAGAACTGCAAGTGATGAATTTGCTTCAAAGGTCCCTTCCGATACCAATTGTTTACTCTTTGTGGAGTTCGATGGCAACAATATCTATGAAGTGGAAGACTCTGTTAATCGTCTTTCAAAACTCATTGATCAGATAGGTGCTAAAAAAATTATGCATTCATCAGATGATAACGAAATTGGAAAGTTATGGGATATCCGAAAAAATGCTTTATCTTACACTATGAAGATAAGAGAAGGTGCTAAGAAGCCAGTTGCCTTCATGGAAGATCCTGTAGTATCTTTAGATAAAATGGGATTTCTTGTTGATACTTTGCAGCAGCTGTATGGCAAGTATGGCTTGAGTTATGTCATCTATGGTCATGCAGGTGATGGAAACCTACATACCAGACCACTGCTTGATGTGGGGAAAAATGAGGAAATAAAAATAATGAAAGAAATAACAAAAGATCTTCTAAATGCAGTCACGAGTGTCAGTGGTAGTATATCTGCGGAACATGGTGATGGTCTTGCACGTTCTGAATTCATAAGAGATGTTTATGGCAGTGAAATCTATCAGTTGTTTGTAAAGATAAAGGAAATTTTTGACCCTAATGGCATAATGAACCCTAACAAGAAGATTACGTTGGCAGGAACATTTGTAAAAAATTTCAGGTATGGTTACAAGCGTAGGGATCTGGCAAAAATATTGAATTGGCAGATAGATGATAGTAGAATACAAACTGAGGTCACTGGTTATAGAAAAGAGCTTAGTTATGATAACGAAGTCGATCTATGCCATGGATGTGGGGGTTGTAGAGAACTCAACTTCGGCTTGAGGATGTGTCCAGTATACAAGGGATTAAATGATGAAGTTGCAAGCTGCCGTGGAAGGAACAATGTGTTGAGATGGCTTTTCAAAGTTGATGGTCTTGCAAATGACTTTGCCTTGACGAAAGCATACAAAGACATAATTTACAAGTATTGCGTGCAGTGTAAAATGTGCCTGATAGATTGTCCATCTAATGTTAACGTGGGCAAATCAATGGCAGAAGCAAGAGCTGCATATGCTAAGAAGATGGGCTTACCCAAAGGATACGAATATTTTATCAACATAGATAAACATGCATCATTTTGCTGCAAACTAGCTCCATTATCAAACTTCTTGATGGGCAACAAATTATTCAGAAAATTGCTTGAAGTTAAAACTGGTATAGACGCAAGGAAGAAATTTCCAAAATTCAAGAGAAAGACATTCGATGTTTTGTTTAAAGAGTACAAAAGTCCAGTATTGGGCAAAAGAGTGGTATTCTTTTGTGACACCTACGTACAATATGTCGATCCAGAGCTAGGTATGGTAATAGTAAAGATGTTGGAAAGAAATGGGTATAATGTTGTCTTCCCACCACAGGTGTCTTCAGGACTGCCTGCATTGCTAGAAGGGGCGCCTGATGTTGGAAAAGAAATTGTGAAATATAATGTAAAGAACATGTATACGCATGCATCAAAGGGTATACCTGTAGTATGTTTCTCTCCCAGCTCATCAATTGCGCTAAAGATGGATTATCTTAACGTACTTGATAACGAAGAGACTAGAACAGTCAGTAGCAATACATATGATATACATGAGTTTTTCGACAATTTGCATAGGAGAAATGAACTAGATACTAATTTCAAACCAGTAGAGGAAGAGGTTGGTATACACTTCCACTGTCATACGATAGTGCAAGGCGCAGACAAGCACGTAAAGAACTTGCTTAACGTGATACCAAAGCTGCGTTACGACGTAATCGAGGCGGGCTGCTGTGGTGTAGGTGGCTCTTATAGTTTTATGAAGGAAAATTATGATCTGGCAATGCAGATCGGAAGAGAGTTGTTTGACACTGTAAAAAAGGGAAAGAAGGTCTATACAACTGGAGAGTCATGCAAGTTACAGATCGAGGAAGGTTCTGACGAGGAATTAGGATTGACAGTTGATTTGCTGGCGATGGCATACGGAATGGATCGATAATCCTTGTAATTTATGGACTGGGCGGGATTTGAACCCGCGACCTCTCGCTTGCGAAGCGAGCATTACTACCGCTGAACTACCAGCCCTTTGCTTGATTCCGTAGGAAGTGTAATTAATCTTTGCACTAATTATTAATTTAAGGAATTACAATACTCATCCAAAATGTCGTATAGCATTTGTATGTATGTTAGCTCGAATTACTATTCCGTCTATGCGTAAAATACAATCGCTATTGCTGTGTTCCACACTGAGGGCAAAACTTTGATGGCCGGATCTTTGCACCACATTCCATACAAAACCTTGTATCGGATGTTGATGAGGCTCCCTCCGTCTCAGGACGGAGTTTCTTGACATTGTAGAACGCTGAAATGGCACCTGAAGGTTTGTGAGCTGTTTCATCTAGATCTTCTTCGTCAGGTGTAAAAGGAATATCCTTGGTTTCTATGAAAACCATTAACCTGGGTACCCGATGCTTTGGATGCAACCCGTCTTCATTTGCGCATTTATCCTTTTCCAGGTTGCAGTCTACGTCGATCAGATCTCCTAACCAATAAGCAAACTTCTTCAATGTCATATCTGGGGTGGAGTATGCTAATGTGTGAGCTGACATGTATTGCTCTGCAGCCATTTTACCATTGAATACTTTCATATTATTCTCTACCACTAAAGATGTAATATCTCTTTTCATTAGGCTACTGTGGAGTGCCGCATCTGCTGCAAAACTTGGCTTTCACAGGAATCTTTGTGCCACATCGAGAACATGATTTGGAGAATGTACCCTCTTCCATCGATACATCCTCTTCTTTTGCTGGAGCGTACGAGGGGGAGTACTGAGGTGTTGACATACCACCCAACATATCTGGTCCATATGATGGTGAGGGCTTGGTACCTCCTTCAGGTTTTTTGGATTCATCATCTTCCCTAATAGCATTATTGATTTCAAGGATCACTTTTACAGCAAGAAAGCCTAAAGAAGAAAATGCCTTCAGAAAATTTCCCATCTTTTTGAAGAATTCTTTCTCAGAGATTTTCCCTTGCTGGTAGAGTGTTTCTGCGTCTAAGAATTCCTCGTAAACTGCTTGTATGTCATTAACTAATTGTTTTAACTTATCAGCAAGGGGCCCTCTAGTGCCATAACCTAAGTCTCCCATAGAAATTAATTTATCTGTATAAACTATTTAAAAGCTATCTACAAAAAATTTGTGACAGGATAATGATAGCTAAGCGTTCTGCAGTGACTGTTCTAGAAACCTCTTTAGGATATCCTTCGAAGTTGCACCAACATGCTGTCCAATTACCTTATCGCCTTTGAATACTAGCAGAGTTGGGATGCTGAATATCTCGTACTTGGCGGCTATATCCTGGTTTTCATCTACATTAAGCTTCAGAAACTTCACTTTTGTATCGTACTCCTTGGCTAAATCTTCAACTACGGGTGAGACCATCCTGCAAGGACCGCACCATTCAGCCCAAAAGTCAACTAGGACTGGTGTCTGTGATTGAACGACGTCCTTGGCCCACGCCTTTGAAGATGTTACTTCTACGTTACTCATCTTTGTCATCAAATACGACCGTTGATGTAAGTTATATATGTTCACATATTTCCGTTCTATTCAATTTGATCAATTTTTAAATGCCTTTGCCCAAAGAAAGGCATGAGCGGTGAGCTTGAAAAGAAAATGTTGAAAGGTTCAGGTGGTCATATTGTTGCCAACCTTACTCGGGAAGAGGTTAAGAAAGGTATGGTTGCTGGAGTCGATCTGTTTATCGGGGCTGTTGGAAGGATCGAGGATAAGAGGGTTTTGCGATATTTCTGTAAAAATTGCAATAAAGAATTTGATGGTGCGCCTGAAATAAAGCATGAGAAGGTAAACGAAGAGGTTGCTAAAGGCCACACTTTGTCTGAGCAGGGTCAGTACATATGCAAACAATGCGGAAAGGTGATAGCGGAATACAAAACATTTACAGAACACGGTGAAAACAGCCCTAGATCCTTTCAGTCTCAGGCTTCATATGAGCAGCAGGGATTTGTGGCATTAAGGAAGCTGATTGGTGTCAACGTCTATGACGAGAACGCTATCCTCGTTGGAACTATAAAGGATATAGGTCTTAGCGATAACAAATCAAAGATTGTTGTCGTTATCTCTACGACGGAACAGACAGAGAGGGAAATACCTTGGGATACAATAATGAAAATAGGCGATGTAGTTTTGATCAAGCCAAAAGAACAGGGAAGATCAGATATCAGTTTCAGAAATTGTAAAAGATGTGGATTTGATAATAAGGTTGATTCAAAATTCTGTGAAGAATGTGGAAATAAACTATCTTAAGTTTATTCGTCCTTTGTCTTAGCTACAACCTTAGAGGCTGTCTCGTGTCTATCAAGATTGAATATTCTGTTAAAATATGCCTGTTCGTCGTCGGCAAGCTCCTGCATATCTTCGTCTTCCTTAACACCAGCCAAACGCTTTGCGAGTGTCTTCTTATATCCTAGCTGCATCTGGCGTGCAATATGGATTCTTTGTGCTTGGGGTGAACCCGCACCATGCATCGATTCGGTTAGATAACCAACTGCATTACGACCCAAAGTCATGTTTTCAATAAGGCGTAATACACGAACTCTATTTTCTGGCGAAACACCTTTTCGTCCTCTTAAAAACTTCTTCAAAATTGGACCAGTTTCGGGACTGTTGAACTCTTTCTCAGATGGAAGTGTTACTACTGCCCCTCCGGCAAGATCCTGAGCTAAACGAGCCAACTCATATGGGAACCTAGTTACGTTGTGCTTACAAACATTTGATAGCATATCATCATTCTGATAGTTGCCAGCCTTGGTCTTGTATGATTCGTAAGAAGAAGCTATACCGGCTCCGAAGATAGTTTCGTTTAGATGCGTCATCTCAACCAGCTTATCTCTAATATGAGAAGCCTCTGGTACGCCGTTGTAATCAGTGATTGCAGCAGCTGCCCCTATTATGACATCGCCCACACCAGTTTTGCAAACATAGCTCCTCCTATGGTAGGTTGTGAATCGTTCCACAAGTAATCCAGCGAACTCTGTCTCTCCATACATGAAGATATACTTCCACGGCACAAAGACATCGTTAATTATTATCATTGCTTCCTGTCCAGAAAACATTGCATTGCCTTGATCGATAGAGCCTCCCTCCATGCTTCTGGTGTCGCAGGACTGACGGCCATAGATGTATGTAAGACCAGGATGGTCTACAGGTATCGCGCATACGACTGCATAGTCCTTGTCCTTGGGTGTCAACCTAATAGTGGGCATGACTATTATCCAGTGAGAGTTGATGCAACCAGTTTGGTGAGCCTTTGCTCCTCTGATCACAATGCCATCTTCTCTCTTTTCCACTACATGCACAAACATGTCAGGGTCTTCCTGCTCTCCCGGTCCCTTACTCCTATCACCTTTTGGATCTGTCATTGCACCACCGATGACAAGGTTCTGCTCTTGAACCAGTTTGATAAAATCTTTGAGGCGTTGTTGATAATTTGTACCATGCTTTTCGTCTATTTCATATGTTACTGAAAATAGTGAATTAATAGCATCCATACCAACACAGCGTTGAAAGCATGTACCCGTTAACTGCCCCAGTTTTCGCTGCATCTTGTTCTGCAGTACAACATCATCCACACTTTCTGTGATCTGCAGAAACCTATTGACTTTCTTGCCGGAGATCGAAGAATAAGCTGTAGCAAGTTCTGGGTTTTCAACTGCAAGATCGTACGTTGCAGCAATGGCGTTGATTGAAGGACGGATCATAGGATGATCTACTGGTTCCTTCACCAATTCTCCAAACAGGTAGACCTTTAGGTTACGACCACGTAGGCTCTCAATATATTCTGCGCCCGTTCGTATAGGCATCCTAAGAAACTGTCGCTCTAATATTATATAAATGCTTTATTAACCCTCGCAACTTCACCATAGACTACGTGCTTGGTGCTGTTCCCAAATTTGTATCGAACTTTTCTGGATCTTTATATATACAATATTTCTTTCCACATAGTTAACTTTTTGATCGCATCTTATTTGAAACCAATTCCCAATAACTGGATCCTCAATCCTAATTTCTGATCCATATCAACTGGAAACTACGAATTACTCTTCTTTTACTTATTCGATCAATTGCCGGCAAGGCCTATTCGAACATCAACAGCCCTGCATCCCTTCCCATCCTCCAAGACAAGCAAGGGATTCATATCAAATTCTGCTATCTCAGGAAAGTCTGTAACAAGTTGGGAGAGTCTCAAAAGGCAATCTGCAAGTGCTGCCACATCAGAGGGTTTCTCCCCCCTTACCCCCTTCAACAACTTACTAGTCTTTATGGAATCTACCATATCCTTCGCTTCATACTCGTTTATAGGTGCCAGTCTGAATATAACGTCTTTAAGAACTTCGACGTATATACCACCCATGCCAAACATAAGTAACGGTCCAAATTTTGGATCCTGTTTTGCGCCAATTATGGTCTCTTTACCTCCTTGCACAAGTTCCTGCACCAGTACTCCAACGATCTTTGCGTCAGATCTGTAGTTCTTAACGCTTGCCAACATAGTCTTATACCCGTTTCTAACTTCCTGCTCACTCTTTAAATTCACCTCGACACCCCCAGCATC
>JBHICO010000045.1:0-10428 GCA_046759645.1 Nitrososphaerales archaeon | reverse complement strand
CCATACCGCCCATACCGCCCATACCGCCCATACCGCCCATACCGCCCATACCGCCTCCCGGAGGCCCAGCTGGTGCTCTGGACTTTGCTGCTGCTATAACATCATCTATACGAAGTATCATGCTGGTAGATTCTGTTGCAGATTTTATTATTTGCGCCTTTACTGAAACTGGTTCAATGACATCTGCTTTATACATGTCAGCAACCTTTGCATTTATCACATCTATCCCAATCCACTTGGTTCCCCTGCTCTGCCTCGCCCTTAGCTCCGTCATTGTATCTATTGGATCCATCCCTGCATTCTCTGCCAGCGTTAATGGAATGGTTTCCATTCCTTCTGCAAACTTCTGAACTGCTAACTGCTCCCTACCGGAAAGCTTGTTAGACCACGTCTTCAACTCTGTTGCAATATAGGCTTCTGGCGCTCCTCCGCCAACAACTACAGCTGGTTGCTCCATAACATCTTTCACTACCATCAATGCATCGTGGATAGAACGTTCAGCTTCGTCTACCACCCTCTGAGAACCGCCACGTACGAGAATGCTAATGGCTTTCGGGTCTTTGCATCCCTCTATAAATACCCATTTGTCCTGCTCTACCTTGCGTTCTTCTACCAGATCTGCTGTTCCTAGATCGTCCCCTGCCAAATCTTCAAGGTTTGTGACTACCCTTCCTTTAGTTGCTTTGGCAAGCTTTACCATATCACTTTCCTTGACTCTCCTTACCGCCAGTATACCTTCTTTAGCAAGATAGTGCTGCGCGATGTCGTCAATCCCCTTCTGGCAGATCAAAACTCCTGCCCCGCTATCTGATATCTTATCCACCATAGCCTTTAACATCCGGTTTTCTTCTTCCAAGAATGACTTCATCTGTTCAGGATCAGATATCCTTATCTCAGCACTTATCTCAGTCTTTTCAACTTCAAGGGCTGCGTTGATCAGCGCTATCTTTGCCTTTTCCACCCGCTTAGGCATACCGGCATGAACAACCTCTTTATCGAACGCTATGCCTTTAATCAGCCTGGTATCCTGCATAGAAGCGCCTGGTTTCTTTTCTACCTTGATATTATCCATATCAACACGGTATGCATCGTCAGACTTTTCGGCTACCTGAACAATCGCATCCACGACAATCTCAGCTAGGTTAGAACTACCATCATGCACCAATTTTGATGCCATGCTTGTTAGAGCGATCTTTAGAAGTGTCTTGCGATCTTTAGGATCTACCTTCATGCTTATCTTGTCCAGTATCTCCAATGCCTTGTCTGCAGCGTTCCTATAGCCATCCACAATTATTGTTGGATGCACGTCCTTGTTGATCAATTCTTCAGCCTTTTCTATGAATGCGCCTGCAAGAACCACCGCTGATGTAGTACCATCACCAACTTCATTATCAACCGATTTGGCTATCTCTACCATCATCTTTGCCGCTGGATGTTGTACATCAATCTCCTTCAGTATAGTAGCACCATCATTGGTTATAGTAACATCACCCAAAGTATCGACAAGCATTTTGTCCATTCCCCGTGGGCCCAAAGATGTTCTAACAACTTGAGCAATAAGTTTAGAGGCCATTATGTTGTTTCTCTGTGCTTCCTTACCTTTGCTTTCGCTCGAGCCTTCCTTCAGGATAATGACCGGCATTCCACCGCCTGATTGTGTTACTGCCAAATTATCACCTAGAACATATTCACATCTATTTGCTGTAATTTATAGATTTTTTTTCAATTAATCTCAAAAGACGATGCTTATGTGCAACCAATCGCTAAAGCCATTATTAGATAACGGTTCTAAGGATATCACCAGTGTTATACACATTCTCAGTGAACATAAAAAATATCTACATATTCATTCTTCTTCACGTTTACCATACCCTTGTCGGTAAAGCGTATCTCCGGTAGTGCCAAAAAGGTAGCGAAGAACAAAACATTAAGAGGTTTGTCAAAGGGGCAGCCGTACTTTTGGAGCGTAGCATTCATTTCCTTATACTCCTTAGATGCTTCCTCATAACTCTTCGATGACATTATACCCGCAATATCCATCTGATATTTAGCAATAACCTTGCCTTCTCTTATTACTACAGCCCCACCGTTAATTTCCATGATCATGTTGCTTGCTATTGCCATCTGCTCCTCATCAGAACCTATGACTACTAATTGGTTTTCACAAACATTAATCGAGGCGCCAAAGGCATCCACATCTGTCTTGAAGCCTTTCATGAATCCCAGACCTATATTGCCCGACTTGTGATGCCTGTCAATAACGGCAATCTTCCATACGTCATCTCCTTTTGATGCTCTGATATTATCATTAATCAAAGTGAGTTCTGCAGTACCCTGCCTAGTTATTATGTCGGTCTGTAGGTTAGATGTTATAACTCTTACTTTATTATCCTGTGTCATCTTTCCATTTGGCACTTTTATATAAAAGTCAGGAGCAGTAAGTTTCTTCTTTACGCTTATAGTATTTCTTGCCCATTCTGGATGTTTGAATGGTTTCGGTTTAGATATTAACTTTCCATCCTCAACAGCTAGTATGCCATTAACAAACACCTTTGCCACCACAAAATCCTCAAGGTCCTTGAACACTACTATGTCGGCTACTTTGCCAGGGGCAATCCCCCCTAGATCCTCATCTAGCCCGTAATATGTTGCAGTATTAAGGGAAGCTATCTGTGCTGCTTTAGCTGGGTGTATACCAGATCTGACGCACAGACGCATACAATGATCAATGTATCCGAGTCTAAACATATCATCAGGGTCTACACCATCCGTTGCCATCATAAGTCGAGAATAGCTTATCTCATTTCTACGAATTTCTGATATTACTGCTTGCATATCCCTCCTTATACTGCCTTCACGGAGCATCACCCACATCCCAAGCCGCAAGCGCTGCATAACTTCATCGAAGTTTATTGGTTCATGACAGGAAAATATCCCCGATGATATATACGAAGAAAGTTTCTTGCCGGTAGCACCCGCCGTATGCCCGTTGATCAGCTTGCCTTTGCTCAGAGCATGCTTCATTACCTTGAAGAGCTCTCTCTCTTTGTCTAATACTCTAGTCCATGAAAGGATCTCTCCTAACCCTAGCACATCATCATTCTCAAGTGCATCAACAAGCTCATGATACTTCATATTCTTTGAGGTGCTAAACTTTGGATTCTGTGGCAGAGCCATCGGAACCATTGTGAAAACCCCTATAGGTAAACTTCGAACTTCTTTAAGGAATAGATTGAAACCTTTGTGGCCTAACACTCCGACCATGTCAACAGGATCTGCAAACACCGTGAGGGTTCCATGTAACAATGCTTGACTTGCGAATTCTGTGGGTGAAACTAGAAAGTCTAGATGTGTGTGTGCATCCATCAAACCAGGAGAGATGAACATACCCTCCAGATCGATTGTTTTATTTGCCTTCACATGAGATGCGTCATGTCCAACAAACGCAATCCTATCCTTATAGATCGCTGCCTCTACCTTATCAATTATCTCTCCGCTGTACGTGTTTAACATATTGCAGTTTTTCAGCAATAGATCCGCAGGCACTTTGCCAAGAGATACGTCAATTAGTTTATCAGATATTTGTATGAGTTTGCTTGTCATAACAGATGATCTAACCTCTTGATATAAATGAATTATAGAGGTGTATGTTTAAATTATGGGCGTAATCGAGATTGCGTATGAAGGTGCCGAAGGAAATCAGAACTTACTGTCCTAGGTGTAAGAAACATACTGCACATACTGTAAGCTTGTATAAAAAAGGAAAAGATCGTGGTTCCGCACTTGGTGCTAGAAGACATGCGGAGGATAAGAAAGGCTATGGTGGCCAGAAGTTCCCCGAATTGAAAAGAACCGCAAAGACCACAAAGAAACAAACGTTGATGCTAAAGTGTAAGGATTGCAAGTATGTCGTTCAGAAATATGGTATACGTCTGCGTAAACTGGAGATTGTTGCACATTGAAGAAGATGCATATATCCGTGCCGGAACCGAGAAGCAACTTTCTATCTGTCAGATGTCAGCAATGCGGTAAAGACAATATTGTATATTCACATACTACGCTGGATATCAAGTGCAATTCATGTAACTCGATCATAGCTGAGAAGACGGGAAGTAGGGCAAGGTTGTACAGTAAAGAATTCAAAACATTAGATTAAAAATTTTTCTGCGATTTCTAGTTCATGCTTAGTATTCACATTAATCGCCAGTTGCATCCTATCCATAACTAAAAATTCTTCATCTATGTTTGAATATTGACTCACCTTTGATGAGTCTATCACACTAACGCCAGTATTGCAAACTATCTTTCCGTCATGTTCCAAGCAGTAATCTGTGCTTACACCAAGATGCATAAGCATCGCCTTGCTAACCATAACTGTAAGACATGGTTTTTTGCAACTGTCAAAACTGCCAACTATTTTTTTGATAGTATCGCAGTCAATCAATGGCATATCCCCCGATATTATGAATGCTTTATTAGGTCTAACAAGCCCTAAAGCGTAATTTAGATCCATTACATAATCACTTCCAGAACTATTGGCTACTGCAGCACCAGCCTCTGCCAGAAACTGCGCAGTTTTCGGTGTGTTATAGCTCACATATGCTATTATCTTTTCAAAACAGTTAGAATTCTTTAATGCAGTTAAAACATAACTAATTATGGGTTGTCCCTTTACTAACAACATTGGTTTTTCTTCCTTAGATAACATCCTCCTACCCATCCCACCAGCCATTATCAATGCGAGCATTCTAACCATTAAGTTATACAATTAATTATAAAGAATCTTCGTTATGATTTAAATTCCAGAATGTTATCTCGTAGAGAGGTTGATAAAACCTGTAAGCAAAGTTGAGATTACGATATTGATGGATAACACAACAGATCTGTTACTTGATAGCAATGAAGTGGCAAAAAGACCCCCATTATACGCAGATGGTCTGATGTTGCCACCATTAATAGCAGAACATGGTTTTTCTGCACTTGTTGATGTGTATAGTGATTCCAAGCAACGTATTCTCTTCGATACTGGTGTTAGCCAAACAGGCATGCTTTACAATATTGATAGACTGGGCATTGATCTTAGCAGCATTGATGCGATAATGCTAAGCCATGGTCACAAGGATCACTTCGCTGGACTATTATCTACTTTGAAACGAATGAACCGCAGAATACCCCTAATACTTCATCCTGATGCTTTTCTCCAAAGGTTTCTAATATTTCCCAATGGCGATAAGATGAAATTTCCTGTTTTAGATGAAACTGAACTCACAAACAACGGTGCTGATATCAGAAAGATAAGAGAACCGTCTGCTTTTGGCGACTTAATACTTGCTACGGGAGAGATTTCAAGGGAAAATGATTTTGAAAAAGGTTTTCCGATCCAATATGCAGAAATTAATAATGAGCTGCGACCAGATCCCCTGATCATGGATGATCAGGCGCTAGTTGCGAATATTGAGGGGAGAGGTATAGTAGTTATAACCGGCTGTGGACATGCTGGGATAATCAACACCATCAATTATGCCAAAAAAATAACCGACGTAGAAAGTGTTTATGCTGTTCTAGGTGGTTTCCATCTTAGCGGGAATATATTCGAGAAAATTATTGAGCGTACGGTTGAGCAACTCCAGAAGATAGAGCCTACATACATCGTTCCGTGTCACTGTACGGGATGGAAATCTGCACATAGAATAGCCAATACTATGCCTGATGCTTTTATACAGAACAGCGTGGGTACGAAGTTTGTCTTACAGTAAGACAATTTTATCCTAGTACATCATTATAGGGACTGGAATGGGTTCTCTTGAAGAAGGAGCAATCAATGCAGTGAAAACCTGTATGGGAGTTAATAACTCAGACAGGGTTATGATAGTGACCGATCTTGAAGCGAAGGAGGTGGCAGAAGCTCTCCATGATGTGAGCCAATCTATAACAGAGATTAGGAAGTTTGTGTTGGAGAGTTACGCCTCAAGGCCAATGACAAGACTCCCAACGGAAATAATTAAAGCAATTCCAGATTCCACAGTTACCTTCTGGATTGCACAATCATATGAAGGAGAACTTGAGGTGAGATCATTTTTCAGGGCAGAAGCGTTGAAGCATGCTAGACACGCCCACATGCCTGGTGTAACGAAAGCCATAATGGAACAGGGTATGTGTGTTGATTATAATTTAATCCACGAGATAACGATGAAGGTGTATCAAACTGTTAAAGACCTGAACAGCGTGAAGGTTAGCAGTACAGATGGAACTGCATTAGATCTCACGTTTAACAAGAACTGGAAGTGGGTTCCTAGCCATGGTATCTTTAAGGAGAAGGGTATGTGGGGAAACCTTCCTGATGGAGAGGTTTTTACAGCACCATACAATGCCAACGGTAAGATTGTAATTTCTGAACTTGGAGACTGGTTTGCTAAGAAGTATGGTTATCTACAAGAGACTGTTAGTCTTGAGATCAAAAATTCAAGAGTAGTTTTAGATAGCATTCATTGCGATAATCCAGAATTGAAGAAAGAGTTTTTACAATATCTTAAAATTGATGAAAATAGCAACAGAGCTTCGGAATTTTCTATTCCTACAAATCTTTCTTTAATGAAAATGCCGTTGGTAGGTAACATGTTGCAGGATGAAAAGGCCAGGGTGCATATAGCTTTTGGCGATCCTTACGGATCACAGACGAATGCTGACTGGAAATCAACAACGCATGTTGATTGCATTCTTGGAAAATGTGATATCACTACTGACTGTGCAGAAATTATGAAATCAGGGAGGTTGCTAATAGATTAGCTTATTGAAGTGATCGCTAACCTATGTACAATTGACTTGTTACGTCACGTGCACAGTAGCCGTATTCACTTATACTGCCATTACGGAATGCACATTTCTCATGGGTATATTTTACATCCATGTGCTTCTTTACTTCTGGAATTTCCTGTCATTTCCCACTCATTTTACGATCAAATTAAGTCAAAAGTTGAATTATTGCTAGATCATTTTCGTCACAATATGGATGCAAGTATCATCAACGAAGAAAGTCTGGTTATCTCATTAGATGCGCCAAACACGTCACCTGATACGCCTCCAAAACTTCTATTAGAAATTCTGAGGAGAACAAAAGCGATTATAATTGCAGCTCCTAGAGCGTAAAGCCCTGGAAGACCGCCTGCGAAATACGCAACGGGTAAGGCTATCGCACTTGCAGTAAGAAACTTCATTTTACTCTTCATCTGTTCTGTAAATGGTGAGCCTACGCCTTCCCAGGCCCCAATTCCCTTGTGTGCCTGCACAACCATTACATACTTCGCAATAACCTCGCTAACAACGATAGCCATCAATAGCTTGAATCCCCCTATACCTGCTAGCATGGAGACGGCGATCACACTTCCCGCAAAATATAGGACTAATGCAGCTGTACCAGCAGACCCTGCCCGCGGGTCACTCATTGCCTTCCTCTTAGAATTCTTCCCACCTTTTGCCATCAATCCGTCCGCAAAATCAGATAACGCGTCTGTGTGATGAGCCCCTGTCAGTATGAAGAGTGCACCAATAGCAATCAGACCAACGAATAGAGGTTGTACGATCATTGAAAGTCCCAGCGCAAATGAACCTATCAGCAAGCCAATTATAGCACCAGCTACAGGGAAAAGGAACATGTTTCTAGCTACGTAGTAAATATCATAATTTTTACCGATCGGAAGTATAGTTAGAAATGATATCAGCGACCTTATCTGGTTTACCAACCAACTTATCACCAGATCATTGACGTCAATATAATTGCTGGCAGTGCAAACACAACACAAAAGATTAACGCTGTTACCTTCATTATAGCAATTGCCATGTCGCAGTGCTTGAGTGTTAAATGTTCATAGTCTTCTCCCACTGAATAATATCCATTCTTCTCGAGCCTTACTCTAAGTGCTCCGGCAATAGTAGCCATTGACCAGCCTCCATTCATGCTAGGGGTATTAGATCTATCCCTTCTCATTATGTATAGAGAATTCTTCCAGTCTCCACCAATTATCCTCGCCGTGATGACCATGAGGAATGCTGTCATTCGTGCAGGTATGAAATTTGCAAGTGTGTCAAGATGTGCCGAAAACCACCCTATGTCCTTATGATAATTATCCTTGTAACCTATCATTGAATCCAAAGTGTTAATGGCTCTATATCCAAACGCACCAGGAATTCCAAACAACGAGAAATAGAATATAGGCGACGTTACTCCATCTACAATGCTTTCCCCTACGCTTTCTATAGTAGCAGACAAAATATGCTGGTCATCGAGCTGTGACGTGTCTCTACCAACTATATTAGATAATCTTGCCCTTGCAACAACTATGTCCTTATTTACCAATGCATCCATTACAGACCTTGCATGGGTCTCCATGCCTTTTATTGCAATTGTGCTCTTCAGCATAAGTACACTAACAATAATTAGTGCTATTATACCAAGGAACTCCTCAACTAGATAAATGAAGTAATAAGCTAATAATACTGTTGAAGAAACTATCGCAACTGCAGCAACAGAACCCTTCATCATTTCAATATTTTTGTATTTACTTTTCAACCTTGGCTTTAATGCACCGATCAATCGTCCTATCCATGCTGTTGGGTGCAGCCTACTGGGAGGATCACCTAAAATCAAGTCAAGAACTACTGCAGCTCCAAGAACCAGAAATATCTCTGCAATCAAGGCTCCACCAGCTTCATGATCTGTTCCACGTCAGTGTTATCCCTTACTATGTTGCTGAGCCTCTGTATCTGTCTATCCCAGAACTCTACAGCTTCCATATTATGCGTCTCAACCCTGATCCTCTTCCTGCTCGCTAAATATTCTACCACACTCTTCCTTATCAAAGCGGTCTCAAACAAGCCATAAAGCTGGCAGCCAAATGCAAGCCCATCATTACTTATAGCACCTTCCGTCAACCTATGTGGCTTTCCATTTAACTTTAATATATGGAATAAAGGATTTGCGCGCCTTCCCTTTACGACTCTGTAATCTCGTCTCAAGAAAGCATGTAGGATCTTCCCATTCCTAGAGACTATTGTCTTCCCGCTGGTCACCATTAGACTCACATTACCAGCAAGTTTTCTGTCAGAATATACGGCGGTGTCGATCAAGCCTAACCCATCAATCCCAATGCCATCAATCTGTACATGCTTGCCCATCATTGCAAACCCCTCACATATTCCAATGACAGGTTTCCTTGATCTTAATGACCTAGCACTATCTGCAATTCTATTCTCCTTCATCCACTTCAGATCATCGATAAGATTCCTACTTGACGGAAGCAACACGAGATCAGCAGCGGAAAGTTTGCCGCTTGAAGTAACGTAGTATGTATTCAGGGCACCAGAAGAGCTGAGTAGTGGTTCGAAGTCAGTGATGTTGACTGCATTAGGATATTTTATAATTGCAATGTTTATTCGTTTTTGCCTTGGTCTTCCTAGGTCTATAGCCAGCGAATCTTCATACGGCAGCAAGATATCGTCAATGAATGGTATGATCCCAAGGACACTTTTTCTGGTGATCTTTTTAATAGATGTTAATGCTGGATCCAGAATTGCTTTATCACCCCTGAACTTGTTGATTATGAACCCCTTCACCAGTTTCCTGTGCTTTGGCTTAAGCAGCCGTAAGGTTCCTACTATGCTTGCAAAGCAACCCCCTCTTTCAATGTCTCCCACTATGAGAACTGGTGCGTTTACTAGCTCTGCTATTCGCATGTTGGCAATATCATAATCCATGATATTGATCTCTGCAGGGCTGCCCGCACCTTCAATTACTACAACATCATATTTTGATAATTTTTTTATTGCTTGCTTTACATATTGAATTCCCTGTTGAACGAAACTGCTGTAATAATGTCTCGCATGCATATCCTTGTACATTTTACCCAGCAGAATAACCCTACTTACGTAATCGCCCATTGGTTTAAGCAGAATGGGGTTCATGATTGGGCTTGGCTCAATCCTTGCTGCAACTGCCTGTATTGCCTGGGCCTTTGCCATTTCAAGACCATCTTTTGTAAAATACAAGTTGGATGACATATTCTGTGCTTTAAGTGGGGCGACTTTGTATCCTTTATCAGAGAATATTCTACAGAAGGCTGCTACGAGGGAACTCTTGCCAGCGTTTGATGACGTTCCCTGTATCATCAAGAATTTAACCAACTTGGATCTCCTTCAACCCATTTACCAGCAAGTTATTTGCTCTGCGCTTCTGCACAGCAACTCTGATAAAGTCTGTACCCATGCCTGTGAATGTACTACAGTCCCTAACTAGTATATTTTTCTTCAGAAGTTTCTGCCGCAGTGCTAATGAATTGATCTGAGCAAGTTTAATTAGAAAAAAATTTGTATCTGATCTGTACGGCTTAAACTGCTCCATATTTGCAATCTTACTATTTAGATACTTCATCTCCT
>JBHICO010000044.1:0-10527 GCA_046759645.1 Nitrososphaerales archaeon | reverse complement strand
CTAAATGGTGCTGTGGTTGTCCGTGTAGCAAATTCACTTAAGGTATCTGATGCCCATGCTGATATGATCGATGCTGTAAACAAAATAGTACCTAAAAATGATCTCCAGCAAGTTATTATAAACGGTATTCCTGGAATAGGGAATGAGCCTAATAGCGGACTATCAGGTGGTATTGCTAAAGAAACCTTTCCATATCCAGCAAGGATATTTGTGATCACAAACGCGATGTTGTATAACATAGAAGCTAACATGCCTCTTGAAGATCTGGTAAAGATAGCAGAGTCAATAACATAAATTATAATCTCATGACTAGAAATGTTATTGGTACAAATAATGATACGGAAAGCTTCTGAGAAATTAACACATAGAGATCATGTGAGCAATTTAATACAAAGCAGTGATCCTTCATTAGCTAACCTCATGAGTAAATCGAATAATTTCCATTCAAATCATTTCATTCACAATTAGTTTTTGTAACGCGCAACCCTATTTGCAATAATACCTGCCAAGGCACCAGCACCTATCCCATTGTCTATATTCATTACAGCTAATCCAGTTGTACAACTTTGAAGCATTGAAGCGAGAGCAGCAAATCCATCAGAACCGAAACCGTATCCCACAGAAGTAGGGACGCCTATTACGGGAAGATCCACCATCGTTGATACTACTGATGCCAAAGCACCTTCCATCCCTGCAACAACCACTATTGCATCCACTTCCTTATGGATCATGTCCTTCAATACTGGAAACAATCTATGCATTCCAGCAATTCCGACATCGTAATTGACTATTACCCTGCAACCCATGGCTTCACCCATGAGTCGGGCTTCTTCTGCTACCCCAATATCAGATGTGCCAGCAGTTATGATTCCAATCTTACCTTTTGTATTACTAACTTTATTCCTGCTCACCACCAATGTTCGGGCCCTTTGACTTGCAACTACCTTGCCTTTTTTACGCACGAATCTCTTTAGGTGTTTGATGTGATTGTTATTAATTCTGCTTATTATTACTGATCGTTTCCGCTTTAGTGCAGAACCTACAATCTTCGTCAGATCGATATAGCTCTTGTTCTCTCCAAATACAACTTCTGGCATGCCTCTCCGCGCATCCCTTCCGATGTCTAATTTAGCTAAATCCTCGACATATTCTATGGAATGCAAGGAAACCATTTTCTGTGCTTCTTCAACACTTATCTGTCCCTTCGCTAACCTATCAAGTATATCCTTCAACTGCATACCCTGAATTATATTGCATGCAGATAAAAAACCATCCTATTTCGGAACAACAATTTTATTGTATAAATTTTGTTTTATACACGAATTTATTGCCAAGATTGTCACAGAAATATATAACAGTACTTAGGATATGCAGGTGTAAAGAGAACTTGGCTCGTACAATGGAAAGTTCACTTGAAGTCAATGCCAAAGTTGATCCGCTGCATATTGCTAAACCTGTCAGAATAGGGATCATTGGTGGTGGTCAGCTGGCGAAGATGATTACGCAGGTAGCAAAAAGGATGTCTATATACGTCATTATACTAGATCCAGCCCCCAATTGTCCTACCTCCAACATAGCTGATCGGCAGATTATTGCTGATTTCAAGGATGAAGATGCAATAAAGCAATTAGCGAATAACTGTGACATTCTAACTTACGAAATTGAGCTGGGCAATTCTGACATTTTGAGTGAATTGGAGATGAATGGTTTCGCCATACACCCTTCTGCTGAAACTCTCAAGAATATTCAGGATAAATTGCTGCAGCGGCAAATGCTGAAGATGAACAACATTCCCGTTCCTGATTTCATGGAGGTAGTAACGAGAGAGCAGCTGGTAAAAGCATTGAAACTATTTGGATTTCCTGCGATGCTGAAAGCTAGGTTTGATTCATACGATGGACGTGGCAATTTACTAGTCAGATCTAAAGCTCAGATAGATGAAGCCGTAAAATTCCTGATGGATAGAAAGTGTTTCTTGGAAGAGTATGTCCCATTTGTGAAGGAAATTTCAGTTATGATTGCTAGAAACGGTTTGGGACAGGTTGTTAGTCACCCCGTCGTTGAAAATATTCATAGGGATAATATACTAGATATTACAATCGTTCCTGCAAGGATAAACGAAGGGACAAGAAAAGAAGCCAAACATGTTGCAGAGGATTCCGTGCGTATGTTGAAGGGAATGGGGATATTTGGAGTTGAAATGTTTTTGACGAAAGATGAAAAAGTATTAATTAATGAAATTGCTCCTAGACCCCACAATTCGGGTCATTACTCCATTGAAGCTTGCAGTATCTCGCAGTTTGAGCAACATATCCGGGCTATTCTAAATTTGCCATTGATCGAACCGGTTTTGCTCAGCCCTGCAGTGATGATCAATATTATCGGCGAGGATGGCTCAGATCATCCCTATGCCATTGAAGGCATTAAGGATGTGCTGGCAATTCCCGGAGCCTCGTTGCATATTTATGGCAAAGCAACAGCGAGAAAGGGAAGGAAGCTTGGCCATATTACTGTCGTAGACCGTGATGTTAAACATGCTATTCAAAAAGCTAGGGAGGCTAGATCTTTGATCAAGATTAAAGATGTGAGTGGTATCAATGGATAGACCCTTGGTTGGTATTATCATGGGAAGTGATTCCGACCTTGCTGTGATGAAAGATGCAGGTCAGATTCTGGATTCATTTGGCGTGAAATATGAATTGACAATTGTTTCTGCTCATAGAACCCCCCGGAGGATGATGCAGTATGCAAAAACTGCTAGAAAGAGGGGTATCAAAGTTGTAATCGCGGGTGCTGGAGGCGCAGCCCATTTGCCTGGAATGATTGCCTCTGTAACTAATATGCCTGTAATAGGAGTACCGATAAAGACAAAATCTCTTGATGGGCTTGACTCCTTGCTTTCCATTGCACAGATGCCCAGCGGTGTGCCAGTTGCAACTGTTGCAATCAATGGGGCTAAGAATGCAGGTATACTTGCATGTGAAATATTGGGCGTCAAGCACGAAGTTATAGCTGGGAAAATTGCTAAATATAAAGAAAAAATGCGCAAAGATGTAGAAAGGAATATAACTAAACTTGAGTCGAAAGGCGTCAGAAAGTATCTGAAAAATAAATGAAGATATTCATATGGTCTTATTCATAATTCTTTGTTGATTTGTGATAGAACCTAGACAATAATCTTTTTTACTGTACATTACAGAAATAGTGCTGATTTGGCAAAAAGACCGTTCGTAATAGATACAGGACATGAACAGATACCTGTAGAAGGTCATCAGCCCAGGAATGTGGCAGTGAAGTACCTCATGAGGCGAAGACGTTCCTTGCTCATGACTAGAGATAAATCGAAAGTAGAGCGTCTATGGGAATCTTTACCTCAAACGATAAAGATTCTTGGCAAACAGTCTGCTAAGAACTACAAGATAAATTGGGAGAGAGAAGGCACGTCTGAATTTCAGGGTTCAAGGTTTGTCTTCACCCTTGAAGAACTACAGTAAACATCATAGATAAAAGATCGTCAGTTTAATCACATTTATGTCATTCCTGTTTAGAGGCCGCAACAAGAAGAAGGCAAAAAGTGTAGTTAAAGAATGGGAGAAATCACAGGTATCAAATATAGTAAAGGATATTGCGAAAATAATACCACAACGGGCACCGCTTTTGCGTGATATAGCAGCAACCTCCTTAGCAAGTCTAATCAATAAAAACTTAGAATTCCTTACTGACGAACCTAAAGAAGTCTCCGGTAACCTTTACAGTATTATAGATACGGTCAAGGTGAAGGTTGGACCTGGTATACCGTTCATTGGTAAACAGTTCACCCTATCAATTAAATACAATGTAGAGGTTGATGTAAAGGAAAAGAAGATCATGGGAGCCAAACCAGACATAAGTTCATTCCAAATTGATTTCGTCTAAAGCAGCTTTATATGATGTATGTAAATATCCTTGCATATGCCCTTAGATGTCAATGCTTTGGTTGCATGGGTTATAGTCACTATAGCATTCATCGCAATAGTGGCAGTTCTTTACTCCAAGATATCTAGAGAAAAGAAGATGGATGAAACTAAAGATGAAACGCCTGCATATTGAGAAGAAGGCGATAAGGGCACTAGGTATTGCTGAGAGTTTTACCAAAGCACAAAAAAAATCTATACTAGGTGGCGTTGTGATGCGAAGCGACATGGTCATCGATGGCATATCGTATGCAAATGCTACCGTCAAAGGTGATGATGCCACAGATGCCATAATAGGTATGTATGAGAAGCTTGATCGTACAGACATAAACTTCCTAATGATAGGTGGTTTGATAATAAGCATGTATAACATAATCGAGCCAGAGAGATTATGGAGAAAATTGAATATTCCTATAATTGGTGTTACTTTTGAAGAGTCTGATGGGCTTGATCCATATATAAAAAAAGTTTTTCCAAACACGTGGGAAAGCAAACTGGAAGTTTATCATAGGCTTGGTACGAGGGAGAAGGTGAAGTTGAAGACAGGGCATGATGTCTTTGTTCGTGCTGAAGGTATTAGCACTAAAAGTGCAAAACTAGCCTTGAATAAGTTTATGCTACAAGGATCGATTCCTGAGCCTATAAGAGTTGCTAGGTTGATTGCGAGAGCCAAACTTGATTCCTCATAAACTTCATTGATTATAAGATGTTACAACGCCTATTATCCCGAATTAACAAGTTTACCCCTTGGATCGTTCTTAATTTGTTGTCTATTTACGCTCTGTTCAGAACAGATATCATATAGACAGCGTTGGCAGCATAGGGTGCACCCATATAACGAAGAGCGTCCCTCTCAGAAATTGCTTGGCCAAAAGGGGTGCCACAAAATACAACAGACTTCATGATTTTATACTTTGCAAGTAAGTCTTGGAAATCGATTGTAGTTGTATCTTAGATACTGTTCATTGTTTACTAATCCAGCCATGGCTGACTAAATTATCTTGATAAGAAACAGCATACAACTCTAATAATACAAGTCTATTTCTTTGATCATTCACGAAAATTGTAAACGCAAATATACCCCTCCCTAAGCCCCTAATCATATTATGGGGTCCAATGCAGCTATCGAGACTAGAAAGAAAGAAATGGTTAAGAATCTCTATTCTTCAGGCATACCTATAGATATCATTGCTTTACAGAGTGATCTTGAAGATACATCAGTTTTAAAGATCATCGAGGAGATAGAATCCGGTGCACCTCAGATATCATGTCCGTACTGTAGTTCGATCTTCAAGAACCAGAAGGAGTTGTTGAAGCACGTGAGCGAAACTCATAAGACCTAGTATTGATAGGCCCTGGATAAGATTGAGCATACGAACATCAATCAACCAACAAAGGTAGACTTACTAATCCCTCTTTCAAATATCATCATCTCTAGACTTTATTAAAGCGTATGAATCAATACTTCATAGCTGTAAGAAAGTACCCTATAGGTGAGGGTATAATGGAGATTTCTTTGTAACCGTGTTCAGTGAATTTATCATTAAGCTGAGAAGGCGGATAGTACTTACAGTTCATATTCATCAATTTATTTTCATGAAAGTTTACTAGCTTACCCCTCAACGTAGAAGGGTCAAATTCGTTCAGGACTAGTAACCCATTGGGGTTCAGCACTCTCTTCATCTCATTAAGAGCAGAATTTTGGTCAGGAAAGTGGTGGAATGAAACTATTCCCATTATCTTGCTAAAATAATCATCGCGGACAGGAATCAGATCTGCGCTGCCATGGATGAATCTCATAGCTTTTCTCTTTTTTATTGCGTATGTTAGCTTCTTGGCCTCTGGATCAAGGACATAGATCTCTTTGCAGATTTCAGCAAACATTTGCGCAAGGAGTCCTGTTCCTCCCCCGATATCAAGCAAGATGTCTTCAGGTTTTGGATCCATAATATCAAGCAATAGTGACCTGTTTTTCCTGTAGTTCTGCCTAGCAAACCAGTCCTGGATTGTAAGTATAAGATCATTCAGCATAAAGGATGTCATGATTCTTTATGCTTAAGCCTTATGCCTTACATCATAAAATAATGAATCGTCATTCGACAAATTTTACATTATTTTCTCAGATCATAAAAACCAGGGTACTGATCGCTTATTTTGTTGTGCTTACAAGTAGATTATTCATTAGTGTAATTGCTTCTTAAGGTCAAATGCTAACTTGTTTTCAGATGAAGTGCTCTTTAAATTACTGACATCTTCACGTTACATTGTTTAACCATGAATATGGATTAACACTGTCGCAGTTGGGCCAAGTCTTACTGGTTCGTTACTGGTATTTATTAAACCAATGTCCGTCAACTCCCTGTCTCCTTGAGGTAGATGCATGTGGTAAACGCATATTTTCGCAGGAGTAAATAACTCATAAACCAAGTTCTTGGTTGTAAGGTCTATGACTTCCATGTCTGGAGCTACTCCAACTATAATAGATACGATGCCGTTTGAGTCCTCGTCACATTTTACTTTCACCGCCAAATGAGCATTAGGCACACGACTAGGAAATGAATCGTATAGATGGATGAAATCACCCGATGGAATCTTCTTGTAGCTTAACAATACCGTGATTGAGTCAAATCCAGTTTTGGTTTCACCACTATTTGCTGTTGATGCTGTTGAGACTAGGATGATTACGGACAGTAGGGCTACGGAAGCTGTTACGAATACTGCTTTATTCCTTAAGACTGGCATATGGTCAATTTCAAACTTTTTCAAATATGCTTTATGGAGTCTGAGCTATAGAGAAACCAGTACGTGTTTTAATCAAGGAATGCGCAACAGAAGGCGTTTATTAATTATGCTAGAGAGAACAAATAGACAGCTCTAGATTTGCCACTTGCATGAATACTGTCAAATAATATTGAAATGGCTTACTGTACATCATATAGACCAGCAAAGCACTAGCTTACTAAACATGTATGAATAGATGAGTAAGCTCTAAACTTCTCACCAACAGAAACCTGTGAGACTTTAATTATTTCCAGGAATTATTCACCAATGCGGTTGATAATCTAATATATACTCGATACAAAAAATAGCAAATGTTGGAGGTAAAGAATTGATATGACCATAAATGAAATATCTATCAGGCCTTTGCGGAATGAGGATCTGGAAGAAGCCGACCGGATCTTCAGACTATCTTTTGGTACCTTCGTCGGGCTACCAGACCCTATGGAATGGTATGGTGATGCAGATTATGTTCGGACTCGTTTCAAAGCTGATCCCCATGCGGCATTGGGAGCAGAAATTGATGGCGAACTTGTAGGCTCAAATTTTGCAATGAACTGGGGGAGTGTGGGAGTATTTGGCCCATTGACTGTACGACCTGACCTGTGGGATAAGGGAATTGCCAAACGACTACTTGAAGGAACAATGGAAATCTTCGCTAGGTGGGGGACAAAGCATGTAGGACTGTTCACCTTTGCTCACAGTGCAAAGCACATAAACCTATACCGTAAATTTGGTTTCTGGCCATGGTTTCTGACTGCGATAATGTCCAAGTCTGTTGAACAAAGAGGGAATGCATTTTCTCAGTGGTCAAGGTATTCTGAGGTTCCTGCAAGCAAGAGAGAGGAATCTCTTACTACCTGCCGTAATCTAACAAATACGATATATGAAGGGCTAGATTTGAAGAATGAAATTCATTCTGTTAACACACAACAACTTGGTGACATTGTACTGCTCTATGAGGAAGATAATGTACAGCTAGATGGTATGGCCATCTGCCACTGCGGAGCAGGAACTGAAGGAGGAAGCGGTACCTGCTATATCAAATTTGGCGCAGTACGCCCAGGACCTGATTCGGGGCAATTCTTTGACAATCTATTGGATGCCTGTGAAGCGTTTGCAGAATCGCAAGATATGTCTCGTCTTGTTGCAGGGGTTAGTCTGGGTCGTCGAGAGGCATATTCTAAGATGATAGCACGTTACTTCCGCACAGATATGCAGGGAGTTGCGATGCACAAGCCAGATGAGCCTGGTTACAACCGCTCTGATACCTATGTCATTGATGATTGGCGATAACCAGGACTTTGAGAGGAGTACACAAATAAGATCACATTTTGTAATACAAGTATTGTTTCATCTTTGAATAATGCTATTTTAATACATTCTCACGCCTTTTCGAATGTGAGAGGTGAATTCTAGATTTGTGTCTTACTGGTAATTGTGATCACTAGGTGCAGGATCCTTTTAAACCCAAAACATTAAAAGATAACAGGTGAAAAGAAATAGTTACGAATTCAGAAAAATTATTCAGGAAGGGTGAGGAATCGGAAGCAGAAGACGGTTCATTGCTTTTGGTGAATGAGAATGGAGAAGCAATCAAGGTGAATGAACCGATAGTGGTACTATGGAATATGTGTAATGGAATATCATTCAGTGAACTGGTAGATACTGTTGCTGATACATCGCAACAGGATGCTGTTTCTGTTAGAAATTCGCTTGAAAACTTGTTTGCGGAGCTACGGCAGTATAATCTTCTGGAAATTAAGGAATCCTAAATTTGAACCTAAGAAAGCGCTCATTAGGATTATAATGAGAGCATTGGAAGTGCAAGCAAAGATGTCGCCTTCGCAGGAATACAGCGGCTAACATTTTAACATATGAACTACCACAATAGAGAATGATTCATATCAAATACCATAATAGAGAATGTTTCAAGAAAACTTATTACCAGATCTTTTGGGTAATATGGTATGAAAATGTTGAATGCAAGCCCAGGTTTTGGTTCTCCTATGAATGAGGATGAAGTGAAACAGTTTCTGTCAAGCAGTAAGTTAAACCTTCAATTAGGTACTGTGGACGAGAAGGGGGACCCTAATGTGCATCCTACCTGGTATTATTTTGATAACAACAAGATCTACATTGAGACAAGTAAAGGTTCAAAGAAGGTAGAGAATATTAGGAGAAAGGATACTATTTATTTTTGCATAGATGACGAGACGATTCCGTACAAAGGAGTTCGTGGCAAGGGCAGGGTAAGGATTTCTGAGGATGTTAATAGTAACATACCGATAGCTCAGAAGCTAATGATCAAGTATACTGGAGGTCTTGATAATAAGGTAGCAAAGGTGTTAATGGATTCTGTGAGGGGTGGACTTTCGGTAATACTGGAAATAACCCCAACTTACTATTCAACATGGGATTATGGACATCTGAAGATGTAACAATTACATGCTCAGATCAGAACTCAATACCATATCATAAGATCTTTAGCAACCATATTTAGCTGAAAACATACAAAACATTATGGTTATCTTTCCTGTGCAGGTTTTGTTATATCTATAAAGATCTTGTCGCCAATCTTTATTCCAGAATCCTGGTATTCCTTCATGTTGAGCTTTAGAGTTGTTGTAAAACTTCCCATCATCTGGCCTGCAAATATCTTGTTCATATTTTTCATCAGATCCTCCATTGAGCCAAAACTTCCCATAGACCCAGGACCGCCAAACTGTGCTTGGCCTTTTCCCCTTACATCCTTTGGATCGGCTAGTGATACTAACACCTGTGGGCTTCCATCAGGAGCTGCATCTATTCTTACAACTACGAATTCTTTTCTCATATGCTAATGAAGTAATTTCTGTCTTATTTGCATTGCGGGCTTAGCGTGGTGCAGTATCAGGAATATAAAATAGATCTGTAAGTCTTTCCTAATGATTTGTTGAATTCTTATTCCTTCTTCTTTAAAATCAATTTCTTTATCTCTGGTCCTCTTAACAGGAGAATGTTAACTAGTTCTTGCCTCTCCTTCTTATTTAACGATCTTTTATGAGCAGTCTGGTAATGTGTATTGATTGCATGCAGAACAGCACCTACAGTGATACCAAAAATAAAAGCATATTTTTTATCTTTATCAGATGCGAACTCTCCAAAGCTTGCCAAGTAATCTGAAATGTTCTTAACGACTTCCTCGATTATCTCTGCTATCATTGATTTACTTGTGTTATCCAGAGCCATACAACGCAAAAGCAGAATGCCGTATTTAAGCTAATAAAAAAAGCATATGCTTGATGATTAATGATAAAACTGAAAGTTTTATAGTTTATGCCAAGGTGTAATTCGTTATTCGGAGCGCTCTATTACAGTTCCATCTGCTATAGTGTTGGCAAGGGTATCACCTACGCTCCATCCTAAAATCGATACGTCCTGATGGACCATTAGCAAAATTATTAAAACTTTGCCAGGATTGATCGGTCTCTCATCTGTCATGACAACAATTGTTCTCACGTCTAATCTCTCTGCATCCCAGCCTCTGGCCTTTATGAACGCTATATTACCAACCGGATTCTCTATAGCAACCCAATATAATGGCACTTCACCATCATTTCTAAAAGATACTAAAGTTATCTTCTTTGTATGCTTCATTGCTACTGATACTTGAGATTGATCAGGAGTTGCTAGGGGGGATTGTGCATGAATACTTTGTAGCACGAAGGATAGAATCAACACATTCACTAAAGTAATGGCAAATATATTTCTCATTTTAGCCTACCCAGCAAGAATGTAAACACCATCAAATATA
>JBHICO010000043.1:0-10563 GCA_046759645.1 Nitrososphaerales archaeon | reverse complement strand
GATCTACATAGGAGCATTGGTACCAATGCTGTATCTGCTAGGAAGTATCTATGGACTGATAGGTCTCGCACTCTCAGTACTCATATCTTTATCATTACAATCATTATTTTTATGGAGTGCCAACTCTGTTTTGAATCGTAGGCAGAAGGGGTTAGATGGCAATACAAAGAGAGATAACTCTGATGACAAAGTCAGGTAATGCTATGGAATAATTTTCTTGTAATATTCATGATATGGATGACGCAAGTAAGTCAGTTATAGCAAACATCTGGCGCCATTTTACAGGGCTATTTGGAAAAGTTCTAAGGACTAGAATCTGGAATTCTAGTTTTTCAAACAGAAATCGCTAGCGATGTTCTAGTACAAGTTCTACACAATTTGTTCATGACCCTTAAATACTTCCTACGTACAGAGCAATTAATGAAGAAAATCCTTATTCCAGCAATTTTAGCAGGAATAATACTTGTAGCAGGATTCGTCGCCTTGATGCCAGTTCAGAAGGCACAGACAGTGCATAATGTTATACTTGCAGCGCTACAAGGAGCTACAAATGCGAACTTGGATGACCTAGCGAGATCTGTAGGTACTACTTCTGTTGTATTCGATCTAAAAGGTGTGGCATTACCAGATATAGATATGGGTACCGTTGATACGGTTGATCCAGGAGAGTTCAAGTTGATTTTTGATAGTACGCCAACAGAAGTCGATGTACACGTAGCACTAGTCGTTCCCTGTGATGGAGTAGGTACCGCGGACGCAGACCCAGAATATACAGTAGTATCGGGCATAGCACCTGCTCTAGCACCTCTGATATCTTCTGCTGACATTGTAGTCCCTCTTTCAACAGCTGGATCGGCCGATGATACTTACGACGGAATCTGTACCTATCATGTAACCACTGCTGCTGGCGACATTACGGATATTGCTCTGATACAAGCAACTGGATTACCAGGCAATGGAGACGGTACTGGCGAAGCTGATGATACGGCACTAGCCGATCCGCACTCTGTTACCATATTCGCCTTCATAGAATAGCCCTAACTATTCACAAAAACCTTTTTTTATTTAGATTCCTACTGAACTCTAGATCTGCTTCCACCACTGGTTGTAAACCACTTGGATTATGTTAGCAAGTGATGCTATACCCTTCTAAGGTTCCCTAGAGTATACAAGCGGACTCGAACGGAATTGCTTAGCAAAAGTCAGAGGAACAGTATAGGACTATAAGTAAGTAGTATTCGTAATGTTGGATCCAATAATGCAGTCATGTACTAAATTAACAAACTGGATATGAACAGCATAGGGATCACAATCAATAAGGATCATTTTTATTTGTATGGAGGAAACGCTAGACACTGAGCAGAGCCGGGGTGCTCTAGCCTGGGAGGAGGTAGATACCGTACCATAACCTAAGCCTGGAATAAGTAAGAAGATAGACAGGCAGAGAGCCTATGACCAGCAATGGTCGCGAGGGTTCAAATCCCTCCCCCGGCGCCTACGCCTACCCTACCTCATGCTAACAATGCCTGTAACACCAATGCGGCAAAGAAACTCACTAACGTAACGCCAACCCATGACGCAACCAACTTTATCAAAGCGTTCTTGTTGTATGCCCTTGGTTTCCTGTAAAGATTCACACCTATCAGGCCACCAATCAATACCTGTGACAGTGATACAGGCAAAGACACTTGCGTGAATATCCATACTAAAATAGCACCTACAAGTAGGCTGCTGAATATTGTAAGGGGGCTATGACCAACTACACCTTCACTAACAAAGATACTGGTCTTTCGGCTCTTCATTACACCAAAGAATGATGCAATCGGTAAAAGTGTCAGAAAAAGAAACTGCATCATCTGCTCTGCTGGTACTGATAAATGGTAAAGGAGGCCGATGTTGTTAGCACCCAAAGTATATGCTGTGTAGAACACTATGAGAGGCACACTTATCAGATGGAATGTTGCCATCCCAACCGGGCTGACGTTTTTTAATAGTCTAACAGTGACCTTGTATGCGCCTATTGTAGCAATGGCTGCAACGAATGGAAGAGCAACCCAACTTATCAGAAGTACATTCATGTATGTGTAATTCAATGAAAGGCCAATCGCTAGACTTGCACCAAGATAGCTTCCTATCAGAACGTTAACCAAACTTATCGGGAATCCTAGAAAGGAGAATATGGAAAAAATTATGCCAGTGACTATCAATGTAATAATAAGTACTGATAATGTTGAAGTAGCACCTGTAAGGCCTTCAAGTGTGCCACCCATCTTCCAGCCCTCGAGAAGTGCGCCAGCAAGAAATCCTACGCCTGTTAGAGCTATACCCTTTTTATAAGAAAAACCAGATGCCAGCAAACTACCTGCAGGGAGACCAGAGTTGTTGATTCCAAATACAAATGAAGTGTATATAGCCAGCGGGATTAACAGAATAGAACTCAAGAGTATCCCTTTGCCAGCATTATCAATACGATATCGCTGGCATCCTCTGCCTTGTCTGCTATATTATCCGTTAGATCAATGAACTCCTTTAACTGTAAGACTGTTAGGGTATCGTATTCATCTGCCCTGCTGTAAAGCTCCTGAAAAAGCCTATCCTTCAGTGTATCTGCACCCTCTTCAAGATGTTCAACTACCCTAACCTTTTCAATTACAACATCTCTCTTCATGTTCAAACTCTCCAGAACTGAAAGTAAGGATTGTGCAGTATTCGCACTCTCTTTCACATAACTCATAGCGGTATCGTTAAGAAATTTAGCAAGTATCTGCTCTGGCACCCTTCTCCACATCAAGGCCCTTGCAGCCTCCTTTGCACTATCGGCTACGCTATCGACCATCTCCATCATCTGCAGTATATCTTCACGCATGTAACCAAAAAACGATCCCTTGCATATCTGGGTCACGTTCTCTCTATGCATGTTGTCAGCCTCAGTTTCGAATTTATCGATTGCAGCTTCAAACCTCCTTGCCTTCTCCAGATCAAGCACTTGTAACGCATTCATCATACTTTGAAAATTGTCAACACATTGTATCACAAGTTTTGCATGATCAATAAGAAGATCCTGCATGTTTCTGCTCTTGTCCTTCGAGAATAACATATTTGCATATTCTAGATGCAGCGTAATAAATCAAACCTTTCTCACAAGGTTTAATACTACTATGCTATTGAAAAAATTATCTTATGCTTCCGGACAGATGCTCTCTCAAGGATAGTAAAGGTGACTGCCCAAACCCACCTTCATACGTAGTATCGATAACGCACAATTCTGGAGAATATATGGTAGGTGTCGTATGTGAAGAGCATAGAGTAACTATGGAGAAGCGCATAATTGGTATGCAGAATGCTGGTGATCTTTTGCAAGGGAAAATCAAGTTTGTGCCTGTAAAACCGGTAGCAACTGATTGTGTAACAAACTATCCAGAAAAGTGGGAAGGGGAGCTAGATCAGGAGCAGGCGCGAGAGGAAGATCATTAACCTAAACGCACTTTAATTACATATGCTCTTGAGATGGCTGAAAGTATGATTATGCAATGATTAATGGGTGCATCATAACGCTTCCCAATTGATCATTCTTATTATTTTCCATAGCTTATTTAAGATCTAGGTGCAAAGGGAAAATATGCTTGAAGATCTTCTAAAGGATATTCTCAAGGAAGAGAACGTGCTGATGTCAGTAAATGCTTCAGGTGCTGTTATTGAGATGCGTGTCAATAATAACAATGATATGCCATTCCGTGTAAGAGAAAACTGGATAACAATTGGAGATAACAATGGTCCCTGTCATATGCACATAAACAAGAATGAAGTTAAGGAAGTTAGGTTTGTGAAGGAAAAGAAGGAGACCAGAACAAGTTACAGCATAAGGCTTTTGAATGCAAAGGGCGAACGGCTTGTTGCTGCTTTTTTCACAAAAATGAGTGACCAAAACGGAAATCCAGTAAAGGAGCGGGTAGAACGCTATGAAAATATATTCAAGAAGTATGGTTCTAGGGAAGTAATTACATTACAAAGTAATTAGTTACGAAAGAGTTTCAGGATTGACAGTGTAAATTGGTTTCCTTCCATTCAAGACATTAAGCATGTTAATGGCTGCTACTTCTGCCATCTTCTCCCTAGTTTCTGTACTTGCACTGCCAATATGGGGAGCAAGAACAACATTATTCATTTTTAGCAATTGACTCTTCATAGAAAGGGGTTCCTTTTCAAAAACATCCAATCCTGTACCAGCAATCCATTTCTGCTTCAAAGCTTTCAGAAGTGCCTTTTCATCTACAATGGAGCCTCTTGCTGTGTTGATCAGGTACGAAGTAGGCTTCATAAGTTTCAGCTTTTGCTCATTCAGTAGATGGAAGGTATCCTTACTCAACGGTAAGTGGATGCTAACAAAATCGCTCTCCTTGAGAAGATCCTCCAAAGATCTATATTCAGCTCTTAATTCTCTCTCTTTCTCAACTGTTAGTTTATGCCTGCTATGATAAAGTACCTTCATGTTAAAGCCATAAGCACGCTTCGCAACTGCTGAGCCTATCCTTCCTAAACCTACTATACCAAGTTTTTTTCCATGAACATCACTGCCTAACATGAAATCATACTTCCAACCTTCTCGCCATCTTCCCTTTCTTACCAAAGCATCTGCTTCTCCAATTCGCCTTGCTGCTCCGAGGAGAAGAGCAAATGTTAGGTCTGCAGTAGTCTCGGTTAGAACCTCTGGTGTGTAGGTAACGCATATGCCACGCTTCGTTGCAGCATCGATATCTATATGGTCGTAACCAACGCTGTAGGAACTTATTACCCTCAATTTTGATGCAGCATTGATCACTTCCATGTCTATAACATCAGATAAAGAACATAGAAGGCCATCTTTGTCCTTAACATTCCTGATGATCTCCGTCTTACTAGGCAGATCCTCTCCTTTATGCATGGTAAGGTCACAGGATCCAGAAAGGATCTCCTCAGCTTTCGGCAGATCTCTCGTCATATAGACTCTACTTCTTTTCATATGTGCACAACCACGAATCTTCTTTTCACCTTTTTAGTTTTTGTCTTTGCCCCTTTTTCTTATTCATGTCTTTTACTATGATAGTGGAAAATGTCTTTACCGAGTGGGGAAGATGCGGGGGGTGGGATTCGAACCCACGAACTCCTAAGAGACGGGATCACCCATCTCGAGATCTTAAGTCCCGCGCTTCCAATTATTCTAGCCTCTTTGGCCAGGCTCGGCGACCCCCGCGATAACAGATTAACTTGCAAGTCATAACTAAACTTAAACCTTTTAACAGCTGCAGAAACCTTAAGGATGTTTACATAGCATAGGCTAGCATTGAGCGAGAAGAAGGAGAAACAGATCTGCCCCTACTGCAAACATGATACACACAAAGGATACCTAGCCAAGTTTGCCAACGGCGAGCTCCAGTTTAGCCAGTGTGATTGTGGTTGTAAGATCATACATGGCGTGAATATGCCGCAGAGCAAGCAGGCAATGAAGAAACTTTACAAGAAGTTGAAGAAGGAGTTGCACAAAGCCTGATCAAGGAAAGTTAATAAGTTATCCGGAGCAGCGAGTTCATCATGCCTCGGTAGCTCAGCCTGGCCAGAGCTTTAGCGGTTAAAGCGCTTCCTTGGTAAGGAAGAGGTCGCGGGTCCGAATCCCGCCCGAGGCTTCAATTATGCATTATGTAAGTTTGAGAAAATGAATTGATCGCTCTAAATAGGAAGCCTCTGCACATGCTTATTGCATGCATTGACTCCTCACAAAAACCATCATAGTTATATTATACCTCTGAGGATACCTATACGGTGAAGGGCTTGCAAGGTCTAGTATTGGCTTTAATGTTCGGGCTGGTCATTGCAGCATTCGTATTCCCTAGTGCTTTCGCCCAGGAACTGAAGGGAGAAGGTGCCTTTTTGAGTGAATCGTTGAAGGCTTATGTGCCACTAATGGTTGGACTGGGCATAGGACTAGCTGTCTTTATTGGCGTTTCAATAAGAAGGACACGATAGAAACCTATTTTTGTTTAATATGCTACTATATTCAATTTACATAGTTTACTTCATATTTAATCTGGACAAATTAACCATGTCTGCCTAGTACGTTGACCACACCTTTTCCCATTTATCTGGGTGCCTAAGGATCCATTTCATACCACAGTTGGTGCATTCGTACTTGGTCAATATGGGAGAGTAACCTACTAGCTGCCCTTCTTCCATTACAGGCACAGAAAAGTTCTCAGACTCCATCTGGAGCAGATCAGCCTTGCATATATTGCACTTTTGCGGTTTTGGATAGAACCTCTTCATAGTGATGAACAGTAGGAAATTGATTATTAATTATTCGAAAGGAATTCTAGATCTAACGATATCTTTAGTTAAATAAAAAGTAAAAGAAATGGGTTTTTTGTCTAATTTAGTCTATGCTAGTCTAGTCCCACTTACTCCAAGCAGCTGCCCATCTGTAGGTCCATGTCGTCAACTTTGCACCCAATGCAGCCATAGGCACCGATATTACAGCGCCAATACCCGCTCCCAGTGCCACCGGACTATTATAGAACTTACCCACCTGGGGTTCTATAGGAGTCATATACGGAGGCAGTGTAGGTCTTGGGTACTTGAATGCCATTTCCAATGGATCCGCTACCAGTACCAAGTTGATCATGTTGAAGAGCGGCATTGTAAGTCCTACCAACACACCACCGATCAGTATTGTTGCATGTTTGTTCTTTCTAGTTGCCCAGTAAACAAGGTCCATAAGCATTGCGCTAGGTATCCATACCGGCGTAACGATAAAGTCATAGGGATAGCCCAATGCAAACCATGCGCCCTTTGCAATCCAAACGTATATTGTCATGATGGTCGCGTAATACGTCGCAGTACCTGGAACACCGGTGAATGTAAGATAGTATATCGCACCAACCGCAAGCATAGTTGATTGTGAAAGGTTGAATATGACGAATGATGTCCATGCCCAGTCTGTATAGAATATGTAGTCACCAGCATTTATCGTTAGTAGAGTAGAATTTACTGCAACCACTACAATGAACAGATAGTGTATACAACGTCGTATCCAGACCATACTGGCTATAATTGACTGATGACCATTATATAAGACTTTATCCCTTCGGATCGCCTAATAAAATAAAACAAAATAAAACAAAATAAAATAAGAAAATAAGGAAGGATTGGCTATTTACGGATTGACAGGCTTTTCCATCGCAGTCTTCCAAATGAAGACAAACGCAAGTGCCTCTATGATTGTCAGCACTGTAAGCGCAAACATTCCGCTTGGAAATGCGTAAGCCCATGGATAGTATGTAACACCTACCCAGACACCAAATGCCAAAGCAGCCCATGCCAGTGCAAATCCAACAATGAAAAGCCCCTTCATGTTTTCTACCCTTCTACCGATCATCCTTTCGATCTCGTCCCTCGGAGCATCTTTGGACATACGGCTATTAGAAGCAAAAGTGGCTTTTTAAATTTTGCTGTATTATTCACACCTATAAGCATGAAATTTGCTATGAATTTCAATACAACTTCCGTTAACTGAATTGAACAAAGGAGAGTCCCCTTCCGGGGACGGGTTTTATCGAGCTCGTTTATGGGATGCTTCTGCTGTACAGTTTGCCCTCTAGAGCCTGCTTGTACATCTCTGCTACGTATGGGTTCCTTGGTGGTGTTTCAACACCAAGCTCAATCATACGAGCATAGACTCTGACCACGTAGCCTAATGCACCCATGAATGCCACGACGACACCCATGTTGAATGACCAGTGGTTGGGCACAGCGAAGATTTCCTCGACGAACCAGAAGTGCCACATTTCGTTGATACCGATTGTGAACATGGTACCAAGGTAACCGATGATGGTTATCTTCAGACCAGTATTCACTGTGTTTTTTGGACCACGAAGTGATGGAATTCTTCGGTCATAGATCATTATAGCACCCCAACCAAGTGGCAGAGCCACGAAGTGGCTGTATAACCACCAATGAGCTGGTGTGAATGCCGAGTCTCTGATCGAAGTCTGGTGTAATGAACCGTCTACGAAGTTGTCGACTTCGACTGAAGCGGCGATCGATCCCATTATGATGATCATGATCAGCACTTTCTTCAGTCTCTGTATCTCTACTTCTTTTGGAATTAGTGCTGGCATCTGTGCCATTGTCGCTCAATTATTAAGACGTGGTTCATGATATATTAGCATTACAGTGCAAATTTCCAACACGATCGTGTATTATTTTATATTTAAAACCTAATAAAAACCAAAAATATTAAGAAATTAGTGCATAACAATAATAAATCATATCTAAAGGGCGATTAACTTCAATGATAAACATCGAAGTTAAACAGACTACAAATCTATCTCATAGAGTATAAGATACAATAACTGAAAGATAAAATATATATCTTTGTGCTCCCTCGTTAATGACTAATGAATACAAGCAGGGTACTAATAACAACAAGTCTTGCTGCAGTAATAGTATTAAGCACTGCTACAATTTTGCTAGAAAATGCATGGGGTCATGGTGTGCAGGCACAGCTGCAGAGCAGGTTCATCAGAATTACCGACGAGACCTTCTCTGCTCAGACGGTTGAAACTGGCGAGGAGATTGAGGTTAGGGGAACCCTGATCAGTCTCATCAACAGAGATTCTAGGGCTTGGCTCTCTGTTTTCAGCGATTCCACGAATGCCGGTAATAGATGGGAATTCGTAGCGCGTGATCCGCCTGGTAATGTGTTTGATATTCCTGGAAACGGCGAAGTAAGTTACTCTATGAGGGTCAAAGCGCTTGAGCCTGGTGTATACCACTTGCATACTCAGCTCAACGTTGCAAGCATAGGCCCAGGTCTGGGCCCAGGTCAAACCGTGGTCGTGTCTGGCGAACCCATAGTGAAACCTGTCTCGACTGCCAACGTGATCTATCAATCAATACTAATTTCTGTAGGACTGGGTATATCACTGGCTGCAAAACCGTGGCAAGTGATCTAAACAAGCCACAAACCCCTTTTCATTTTATGATTGCTTATAATGGTGATTCTAAGTTGTAACTGACTTTACTTTATTATTGGATCTGTAATAAAAATAGAAAAGAAGTGAGGTACTACTTACTTTCTTGACTCTTCTGGTAGAAGACCGACGCCTTCTCTTTCGTAGTGCTTCTCTAGCTCTTCGACCCACTTCTCCTGTGCAGTACCACCAAGCCCCTTCCTTCTTAGCCAGAATGAGATAACGCCCAGCAAGAATACAGCGAATACCATCACTCCAAAAATGTATACCATGACGTCATAGAATAGTGGATCATATACGGGGCCTATCTGCCCAGCCATCTTACTCAAGGATGCGCTAACCATTGTGACCAAGCCAATAATAGCAATCATTAGTACTAATGCTCCTACTGGATGAATATATACATTTCTGCATCAATTATATTCATTCCTAAAGTTGGTGGAATGCATAGGCTAAACATCGTCAGGAAACAAAAAGTAAGGTGAATTACTATGCTTCAGCTTTCTTTCCTACTCGGCTCTTAGCGAAGAACGCCACTGCTACACCACCGAAGATTGCAGCAAGTATTCCTAAGATTGCACCCATCTCACCAAATGTCTGAGTGATCATAGATGTTCCAGATCCGTATGCACCTGTGGCTGCTGCCGATGTAACTCTCTTCTTTGCAAGGATGGTTCCTTGCGTACAAGTGAACTCCGGTATGCCTAATGACTTGCATTCTTCCAGCTGCTCCGGCGTTGCCGTCTGCGAAAGATCTGTTCCTTCACCATACTGAGCCCATACTGAGCCGGTAGTAGTTGTTACAAGCAATATAGCCACACCTAATCCATAAACCATATGCCTGCTCATATTGATCTAGCTAAGAAAGATGGAATTGGCGTATATAACTTTTCTGTTATTTGCTTGGCGCTACTAACCGTATTCATTATAGCCTTTGTAAAACGTTCTGTTCAATCTATGGTTGTTAAGATGTCGTTGTTCATAGAAACGTAAGTTCTATATCTAGTTAGGCAGTCACTTCACCATTGACCAATAAGTATTCCACAGTTTTTGAACCATCTGATGATATTGTAGCTAAGAGCGACATCAAGCGATTCATGAACAGCAACACAATTTCTAATTATACGGAACTGATCAAAAGATCTTCAGAAAACATAGAATGGTATTGGGATGCAGTAAATAAAGATCTAAGCATAGAGTAGATCAGCCGATCATGCTATGGCTATCATATCCATTACTCTCTTACTGCGCCAAGCGTCAGCCCCCTGATCATCTGTTTCTGGAAGATCAGCATTAAAACCAAGACTGGGATAAGGGCAAGAGTTATTCCTGCTGTTAGATAGCCCCAGTCTATCCTATATAATGAAATAAACTGGTACAGTGCGACTTGGAATACCATAGAATCAGGTTTATTTGCTAGAACTACCGGAAGTATGAACTCGTTCCAGGAGAACCTGAACGATAAAATCGCAGCTATAGCAAAGCCAGGCATAGACAATGGCATAATGATACGTCTCAGAGCTCCCAGCCTAGAGCAACCATCAATCAATGCAGCCTCTTC
>JBHICO010000042.1:0-10911 GCA_046759645.1 Nitrososphaerales archaeon | reverse complement strand
AAGCACGTGAATTATCTGGGCAAGCGTGTGAGAGACATTAGCATAACTGACACTTGCAGGTTCTATTCTGTCCCGTATTCGGTTAAGCAATATTATGATTGGTAGTTGGCAAGTATTTATAGGCTAGTGCCAAACAATGAAAACAAATGGGCAAGATCAGCAAAGGAGTGAATTGTAGTGTAAACGCATGTAACAACTCAGCAGTTAGATCATTGAATTCCAACAGGGTCAAGGATGTAGGGCTTACTGTTAATACTGGCACAAAACAGTCCTATCTTTGCAAGGAACACTATAAAGAATGGAAGAAAGAAATGAAGCAAAGCAAGAAAGATGATGTGTCTCTTCGGTATGGTGGAGGATTCTAGCCACCATCGCAAGAAACCTTTAATTTCACTTTATTTGTTCAGTATGCAATATGCGTATCTTACAATTACACTCTAACTTTATAGAATATGAACCAATTGAGAAAGAGATAGCATCTGCTGAGGAGATCGAGAAGAAGAAGGTGAGGCTTGAAGATATAGTAGTTGCTTTCATTGCAGTTGAAAAGGATGACGATGAAAATGTGGCTAAAGATGCGGTATATGAAATAAAGAAATCCCTTTCTAATTTAAAGTGCAACAAATTGCTGCTTTATCCTTATGCACACTTGAGCTCGGACTTAGCTTCACCAAGCACTGCCATGACTGTAATAAAGTCAATGGAGTCACTTGCCCAGAATGTCATAGAAGTTCACAGGGCGCCCTTCGGATGGACTAAGTCCTTCAACATAAGCGTGAAAGGCCATCCGCTGGCAGAGCATTCGAGTACTCTATCGAGAGAAAGCGCTAAAGAAAGAGTTTCTGCGGCTTTGAAGGCCGAAGAGAAAATGGTATCATATTGGTATATACTGGACCTCGATGGAAGATTAACACCTATAGACAAATACAATTTTGTGAATAAGGAAAAATTGGAGGATTTGGCAAGATACGAAACTGCAAAGAAACGAACCGTTGAAGAGCAACCTCCACATGTCAGGTTGATGAAGAAACTAGCGATAGCTGATTATGAACCCGCATCAGATGCCGGAAACATGCGTTTCTATCCCAAGGGCAGGCTTATGAAATCGTTGATCGAACAATATGTTACTAGGAAAGTAAGTGAGTATGGTGGCATAGAAGTTGAAACACCTATAATGTACGACGCAAAGCATCCGAGCATGGAGAGTTACTTTAACAGGTTTCCTGCAAGGCAGTACAATATATCTGAAGACAATAGGCACTTGTTTTTGCGATTCGCTGCTTGCTTTGGTCAATTTCTTATGGCAAAAGATTTTCAAATTTCACACAAGAATTTACCTTTGAAACTTTATGAACTTACGAGGTATAGTTTCAGGAAAGAAAAAAGTGGCGAGTTAGTTGGCCTGCGAAGATTGCGAGCTTTTACTATGCCGGATTGTCATGCCTTATGTAAAGATAATGAACAAGCAAAGCAGGAAGCCATAAAGAGGTTTAAACTCTCAATAGAAGTAATCGAAGGTTTAGGGTTAACAACCGACGATGTTGAGATGGCGATACGTTTTACCGAAGACTTTTATGCATCTAATAAAGATTTTGTGCATGAACTCGTAAGAATGCTTGGTAAACCTGTATTAGTAGAGTCTTGGAAGGAGAGGTTTTTTTATTTCACACTAAAGTGGGAGTTCAACTTCATCGACAACTTAGGCAAAGCATCTGCGTTATCAACAGATCAGATTGATGTAGAAAATGGAGCAAGGTATAACATTTTTTTCGTTGACGAAGATGGTTCCCGGAAGAACCCCATAATCTTACATAACTCTCCCAGCGGAGCAATAGAGCGAGTCATTTATGCATTACTAGAAAGGGCAGTTAAGCTCCAGAGGAAAGGCAAAACTCCAACTATACCGACGTGGCTCGCACCAACACAGGCTAGGATATTGCCAGTTTCACATGAATTCCTATTGCAATGTGAAAAGATTTTGGAAAAGTTAACAGTAGAACAGATAAGGGCTGATCTGGATGATAGAGACGAAACACTAGCGAAGAGAATCAGAGAAGCTGAAACAGAATGGATACCATATATAATAGTCATAGGAGGGAAAGAGGTGAAGACTAGCAGGTTAAGTGTAAGAGAAAGATCTGCAGGCAGCGTAAGAGAGCTAAGCATCAATGAACTTGTCAAAGTAATAGCAGATGAGAGTAAGGGTAAACCATCCATGCCTCTGAATATGCCTAAACAGCTTTCAAAAAGACCACAAATAATGGTCTAATGCCTAGAATTCATGACAATCAATTCTGCCATCAGCTTTGCTCCCAGCACAGCAGTTGCTCCAGTATCGTATGGTGGTGATAGTTCTACTATATCAAAACACTTAATTTTTTTGTCTTCCATAATATACACAAGATTCATTAGTTGTCGTGATGTGATTCCTAGAGCTTCTGGGCTGCCTACACCAGGAGCAAATGCTGGATCTACAACATCGAGATCTATACTAAGATACATGTTATCAAAGATTGATATCGCATCCTTGAACATTTTCATACCATTACCGTTCAGGAAATCCTTACCAGAAATTGATTTTAGGTTCATCTTATCCCTGAAGTCCGCTTCTTCTGCGCTAAATCCTCTTGCCCCTACGTGTACTATATTCCCAGCACCCCTGTTCTCTATTACTCTGCGCAAAAAAGTGGCATGACTAAACTTTGTATCTGCATAGTCATCTCTGAGATCGTAATGTGCATCTAACACTACTAAAGGAGTACTGGCGGGCATGCTTTTGAAGGATGCAAGGGTAATGAGATGCTCTCCACCAAGAATAACAGCCAGTTTGTTCTTTGAAATAACTTCACCAGTAACTTTACCAACCATATCTAGCATAACAGATGTATTAACAGTGAACTTTACATTTCCAAGATCTTCAATGGTCAAGTCTTCCAATTCAATGTCGTATCGCATAGAGTTTATCTCTATGTTAGAAAATGCATCCCTTAAAGCAGTAGGCCCAAATCTCGTTCCCGGTTTGTACGAACACGTAGCATCAAAAGGAACCCCAAAAATATAGACATCTGGTTCTTTATTCCTACCTTGTTGTGAAGCCGTAGGCGCTGCTAGATATAGATCAGCGTTGCTCATCGATCATGAACCTGCCTCTTATAAGACCAAACATAGACTTATTTGAAGTTTGGGATATTCGATTTATTTAGTATTTTCTTTCACCCGTAAATGATTTATTTAGAATGTCCCTTCTAATCTTCTCTAGAATAATATCAATTGCACTTTTTATCTCATTTGCAGTGTTTGCAATCATTCTAGCAAATATTCCATCATGTCTAGGAAGTACGGACGCACTTCCGATAACGGCACATTTACTAAGCATAGTATGGATGTTATCGCTCAGAAGATCTGCATTAATTTTTTTTGTCAAAATATACATACTCCCAAAGACAGATTTTGATCCTATAAAATCATCAAATCTTTTTTGTCTTGTTGGTTCCAATAATAAAGAATCCATAAATCGTAGCCTAGAATTCTGATTCATCGCTATAGTCTTCAGGTACAAAATGTCATATTCCAGTTGCTCACCACTAGCAACCCTCCCTGGAGTTATAATTTCAGAATATACTGCTGTAGCATTGTCATGCACCTGCATCTTGACACATTGGTAAAACCTCGCATTCTTATACGGAATCATTTGGTCAGGAACAAACTCAAGATAGCAACCATCTCCTACAGACAAGTTAAGCATTTGTGTTGCGTAATTTCTCTTCATCCTGTAAATCTTGGTTGCTGCTTGAGTTGTAACATGCGCCTGTCCTTCGTTCTCTAACCTAATATCAATCCTCAACCTGTCGCCTTGCAATATACCACCTGAAGGGGACATAATGTATACGTAGGCCATATCTGCAGAAGACTCTTCAATGTGAAGTATCTTTTGTACTTGTAACGGAACCTTACTGAAGAGCTCTGTCGCTATAGTTTTTTTCCTGTGCGGATCTCTTTCCAGTACCATCACTAATGATCCAGTCTTTCCAGTTTTGCCTACACCAAGCTGCTTTACTGTTTGTTCGTATGACAAAAATTCTTCAGGAAGATCTTTTGGTTGGTAAAAATTATTCTCAAGCATTTTTCGTTCCCTTTGCCAAAATATTTTTTGGCGACGCTTCGAACAGTAGGTCACGCACTATGTGTCTAACGACATCATCTATACCTTTACCGGTTCTGCAGTTCACGAATGCAAATGGCTTCCTTCCCCTTATTGTCTTCGCATCACTTTTTATGATTGCTAGATCGGCCCCCACATATGGAGCTAGATCAATCTTATTGATCAACAAAAGATCACAACTTGTTATGCCTAAGCCTCTTTTCCTTGGATACTTATCGCCACCAGCAACATCTATTATATAGATAAAATAATCAGCTAATGCAGGACTGAACGTAGATGTAATGTTGTCTCCTCCGCTTTCAATTATAATAAGATCCAGATCTTTGGCCTTAGATTCAATTTCACTAATAACAGCTATGTTCATCGATGGGTCTTCACGTATGGCTGTATGGGGACACCCACCTGTTGCGAGACCTATAACTAGGTTCTCTGGCATCAGCCCTTTCTGTACTGATAGACGATCCCTCATTCTGGCAGCGTCTTCTTTTGAAATTACATCGTTGGAAATTATTGCTGGCTTGTAACCCTTTGCAATCAATCTTGGCACTATCTGCTCGATGAGCATAGTTTTACCCGAACCCACAGGACCAGCAATACCAAGTCTTGGCTTACGTTTGGAATTCACACAAACACCTCAACTTACAAACATTTTGTTTTCAATTCGCTCATGCATCATCTGCGCTATGTCTAAAGTAGGAAAGAACTGCCACATTTCTCGCAACGGTCTGTGAACATTTTTCACAGTCTCTAATAGCGTCGGTTTTAACTTGTGAATTACCTTTTGCCCTTGAATATGATCAATGAAACCCAACCTCAGTGCAGCTCCAACAAAGCTTACTGAAAGTGAGTATAGAAGAATTAACGCCGCATCATGCTTTGATATTCTATAAACGCTTGACGCAATGCCCAGTGCCACTGGATACATTCCTTTTGCCTTTCCGTTGACTATAGCCCTTCTATACCTGTCTAACAAGTTATTCTCAGTAAATGCATTTACGCAATTCAGAAATTGTATGCCGGATCTAAGAGAAGCCTCACGGATCTCCTTCACAAGTTTAATTGCATATAACGTATCGTCGATATCTATTATAGATCTGATACTAGACGTGTTGGCAGCATCTATAGTGTTGCCAAGAGCAACACAGTCAGTAACACCTACTTGCATCTTAAGGCAGGATTCAATTAGCGTCAGTAATTGTTTTTCATCCTTCACCCTATGTTGATAGTATAGCATTTCCAAACCATTTGACATTGTATAAGTTCCAGTTGGAAGGAAAGAATCAGAAAGCTGCATAATACTAAGCAATGTTGTATCATGAGACCCGTATCTAATGTTCATGAACTTTGGCTCCCTCATCTTGTTCAAATATGATCTTTGTATGATGAATATTTATACAATCGATTATGGGTGACAGGATTTCCTTGAAATGTGCAATCTCTGATTCTGTTTGTACTGGTACATACGTTATGTTATCTCTTGTGCATATGGGTCTATGCAAATTCCCAAAGACATGCCCCAGTTTAATCCCGGTTGCAATTTTCTGATCAGTAGAAAGCTCGTCTTTAATTTTGACACCTAATACATCTTCTACTTCGTATTCTACAATGATCATCTTGCTATCTTCAAGAAGTAACACATCACCATGTTTTAGCATTAAACCATGTTTAAGATTGATTGCTATGTCAGTGGCTGCATCAGTTGATCTCCTAATTCTAGATCTCTCCGCTTCCATTCTCGACAACAGAAGCCTTTCGACTTTATTCTCGTGGTCTAATTTTCGATATACATCATTAAGCTTCTTTTCAGATCTTATGTTCCCTACCACAGAAGCTATAGCAATCATGACCTCTGAAAAGTGGAAGAGAAATAAAAACGGAGATGTTATTAGAAGAGATTGTACGTTCTTGACATTGAAAGTGTGTTTGCGGGTTCCACAGTAGCTAATTTGTTATTGACCTTGACTTCGTATGTCTCAGGATCGACCTCAATCTTTGGTGTTTTATTATTTAGCAAAAGACTCTTCTTGCCAATCTTTCTACAATTTTTTACTGGCACTACTTTCTTCTGGAGACCAAGTGTTTTGGGGATACCTCGTTTAATTGCAGCTTTTGATATGAATGTCAAGCATGTGCTGTATACTACCCTTCCCATAGCACCGAACATAGGCCTGTAGTATACGGGCTCTGGTGTCGGTATTGATGCGTTCGGATCCCCCATCATTGAAAATGCTATGAACCCACCCTTGATCAACATCTTCGGTTTCACGCCAAAGAATTGTGGTGTCCATATAACTATATCGGCCAACTTTCCCTTCTCTAGTGAACCAACATAGCTTGCAATGCCATGTGTAATTGCTGGATTAATAGTCAATTTGGCCAGATATCGCCTTGCTCTTATATTGTCATTATTCCCCTTTTCTTCGCTCAGCTTACCTTTGAGTTTCTTCATCTTATCTGCCGACTGCCATGCACGCAAACTAACTTCTCCAACCCTGCCCATTGCTTGACTGTCTGATGAAAACATACTCAACACACCGATGTCATGTAAGACATCTTCTGCAGCAATAGTTTCGCCCCGAATTCTCGACTCAGCAAAGGCAACATCTTCAGGAATTGAAGGATTAAGGTGATGACACACCATCATCATATCCATATGCTCTGCAAGAGTGTTCTGTGTAAATGGCCTTGTAGGATTCGTTGATGATGGAAGAATATTTGGTTCACCTGCAATCCTTAGTATGTCTGGTGCATGACCACCACCAGCACCTTCAGTATGATAAGTATGTATGGTTCTCCCACCTATTGCATCAATCGTATCTTCCACAAATCCACACTCATTAAGAGTGTCTGTATGTATTGCAACTTGTGTATCTGTTGCATCAGCAACCCGTAACGCCGCATCTATGCAAGCTGGTGTAGAGCCCCAATCTTCATGCAGCTTGAGACCGCATGCTCCCATTTCTATCTGCTCGATAAGCGGATCTGTCAAAGAGTCATTACCCTTTCCAAGAAAACCGAAGTTCAACGGAAGATTATCAATCGCCTCTAGCATACGCTGTATATTCCAAGGACCTGGTGTACAGCTAGTTGCATTTGTGCCATCCGCAGGTCCAGTGCCTCCTCCGATCATCGTTGTTGTACCATTGCATAGAGCTTCCACCGTCTGCTGTGGAGAGACAAAGTGTATGTGTGTATCTATTGTTCCTGGCGTGCATATAGTATGCTCTCCAGCTATCACTTCTGTTATTGATCCTACCACCATGTTTGAGGAAACATTATCCATAGTGTAAGGATTTCCGGCTTTACCAATTCCAGCTATCTTCCCATTCTTAATGCCTATATCGGCTTTAATGATCCCAATTACAGGATCAAACACCACAGCGTTAGTTATCACAAGATCAAGCGCTCCTTTGTCACTTGTTATTCCTGATGCTTGTCCAAGACCATCTCTAACACTCTTTCCACCTCCGAAAACAAGCTCATCTCCATATGTCACCAAATCTTTTTCAATTTCAATTATGAGATCCGTGTCTGCCAGTCTTATTCTGTCACCTACTGTTGGCCCATAAAGATCAACATACTGCTTCCTTGGGATCTTGAGTGTCAGACAGACCACCTAGGCTCCTTTGAACTTTTTTTTCTTTGCATTACGCAATGCCTTCCTTTTGATATTTTCAGATTTCAGATTTCCCTGCACTAGCGCATGAAATCCGTATATGACCTTCTTTCCGCCCAATTCTGCCAATTCAATTGATCGCCTATCTCCCGGTTCAAAGCGTATTGCTGTCCCTGCAGGTATGTTAAGTCGAAAGCCCAGAGTTCTCTTCCTATCAAAGTCAAGTGCCTTATTCACCTCAAAGAAGTGCGTATGAGACCCAATCTGCACAGGTCTGTCTCCAGTATTTTTAACAGTTAATTTGATAGTCTTACGTCCCTTGTTGGCTATGATTGGTTCTGATGCAAGTATGTATTCTCCAGGTATCATTCTATTCATCAGCCCACCTATGTAATGGGGTCATGCACACTAACAAGTTTGGTGCCATCTGGAAAAGTAGCTTCTACCTGGACAAGTCTTAGCATCTCAGGAACTTCTGCTAAAACATCATTTCTCTTAAGAACCTTTCTTCCCTCGTTCATTAACTCCACAACGCTTTTTCCTTCTCTAGCTCCCTCTACTAAATAATCTGCAATAATTGCTACTGCCTCTGGATAATTGAGTTTCAAACCTTTTGACTTTCTTCTTCTTGCCACTTCAGCTGCTACGAAGATATACATCTTGTCCATTTCTTTAGGTGTTAACATCATCTTTTATCACGTACAGTTAATCATTAACTTAGATTATAAAGAGTTGTTCTATTATACCGATTTCATACATTATAGAGATTCCCAAAGCTATGCTAACCACTGCTGATATAGTACGGATATACCTGTTTATCCTACCAAATCTGCTTGCGGTGAAAACAACAGGCATTCCAACAACTGTACTTAACACAAGCATTCCCATAATAGAACCAATTCCAAATAGAGCGATGTAGGCTAAACCGTTAATTACAGAGTTCACGGTCGAAAGTACAAGAAGCATCAATGCACCACTACCAGCAAGACCATGAATAATCCCCACTATGAGGGATTTGTGACAATGGTGATGTTCTCTATCATGGTTATGAGGGTGAATATGAATCCTGTTTCCATGGGCATGAGGATGCATATGACGTGTTGCAAAGATCCCGAACAAATAATCTATTAATTTATTCCTTCTTACACCCCGAATGACTGAAAGTCCTAAAACTATGAGCATAATTCCGACACCGAATTCCAACAGCAGTGCTAATTTTATGGGTATGCTAATTGCTAGTAGCAATACTGCAAGCCCAGTGGCGAACAGTGCTAAAGTATGACCAAATCCCCAGAGTGCACCAAGCATTGATGCCTTGCTAAGTTTTCTATATTTGCTAACCAGTATTGTAACAGCTGCAACGTGATCAGCTTCCATCGCATGACGCAAACCTGTAACAAATCCAACAACAAGGAGCAAACTTGGAGCAATACCAGACAGGCTGTCTCCAAGGACGTCGAATAACTCAAACATCTGTTTTACACCTATATTTTTATGGGATTTTCAATAATAATCTGTCTGTGTTTGTTATTATTAAAGCGAACATTGACTACAAGCTTTTGCATTATTTCCGGCACACCATACATAACATCATCTGTTTTCAGAAGTTTTCTCGAAGAATCAACTATCTGTTTGACAGTTTTTCCCTTACGCGCTTGTTCAATGACATGCCAGCAAATTAGGATTCCTACCTCCTTGTAATTCAATTTGGCCCCAAAATATTTTTTTCTTAACGCATCATGCGCAGCATACTCAATCATGATATCATCCTCCTTGCTAGAGGAACTAAAAAATAGTTCGTTTAGTGACATCACTTCAGCCTCTTTGACGTTCTGTGCCTTCTATCATTCTTGTAATTAACAAGTTCTCGGTTTGTGTGACTATGACCATGATGACTATGATTGTGACTATGACTATGAGTGCGCCCGTATCGATCTTGGTGTCTGTGCAGGTTACTATATCTAACAGTCCCATTTGGCATAGAAAATTGGTATGTATGACCAAGCCCTCTGTAGTTTTTCGGTCTTACGGGTTTACCTTCTCTTTTACCTTTCCTTGTTAAGGATAAACCTGCAAGCAATTCTATTATCAGTCTGTTTGCAAGCATAGAAGTAATTCCACCGTTGTATGAGCTAACATCGCTTACGTCATAAGTTGGTGAAACTTCAACAAGGTCAAAAGCAAATGTGTCGGGATTAAACGCTGTTGCCAATGATCTCATCATTTTCATTCCTTCTCTTGAAGTAAGTCCATTCGGTTCTGGTTCACCAGTTCCTGGTGCGTATGCAGGATCGAATGAATCTATATCCCAGCTGATATAGACAGCATCCACTCCTTCGTTAGCTCGATCTATCGCTTCTTTAGTTATTGCTTCAACTCCAAGTTCTTCCACATCTAGCATGGTAAACCATTGGAATTCTTTGTCGTACATCCACCTGTAGAGATCAGGCCCCGGCCAAAATCCTCTTGGACCTATCAGCGTATAGTTTTTGCCATTAAGACAGCCAAGGTCCATTATGCGCCTTATATGTGCACCATGATCATACTTGAAACCTGTAAGACCATCAGGGGCACAGTCAGCATGACAGTCGATATGTATTAGCCCTATTTTCTTGTATTTTTTTGCCAGAGCTCTGACATTTGCGAATGTGCATGAATGATCGCCGCCGAGTATGATGGGAATAGCACCAATCTCTAAAGCCTGATGCACTTTCTTTGTCATTCGTGAGTGTGATTCTATCACGTCACCCGGAGATATTGGAACATCTCCATAGTCTACGACTTTGAATACTCCGAAGGGATCTACGCCTGTCTCTATGTTGAAGTGTTCATAAGGCGGCGAAGGAACGGTGGACGCAGCTCTAATGGCTCTTGGACCATATCTCGTTCCCGGCATAATGGTTGTTCCAAAGTCAAACGGCTCGCCTATTACAGCAACATCTGGCTTAATTTGGTCAAGTTCTCTATGCGACCTGGCCCAGGGTAATTTCAGAAAGGTTGGAATCCCCACGAATATAGCCTCATTGTTTATCTTGTAGTCGTCCCCATAGAATTCGGCTCCCATGACTATAATTATTACATCTTTTACTATTTGAGTCAGTTCATTCCAGACAAAACCGCCATTCAAGCTTTT
>JBHICO010000041.1:0-11010 GCA_046759645.1 Nitrososphaerales archaeon | reverse complement strand
GTGTGTGAGATATGCAAACAGAGGGCTGGAGAGAAGGTCATGGACGGAAAGTGGGTATGTAGAGCTTGCTGTGAAGTGAATGATTGAAATCTAACATATAAAATATAAAACCGTATTGCATATGATCTAAAGTAGTAAATTGCAAGGCCAGAGTAAGGGAAGTGACATTGACAGCTCTATGCTAGAGCAATTTCAGCGAGAGGTATGGAGCAAGGTTCCTCACCTAGAAGGAAAGCCAGAAGAAGAGAAGGTTGTCAACCCAACACCTCTGAAGGACATTACTGTAGATTTAAAGGAGTGTGCAAAAAATGAGTATGGCCTTGATCTTGCTGATAAAGAGCTGCGAGTTTTCGGCAAGTTTGATTCAGACTTGCTAACAGGCTCGATCAAAGTAAGGCCTGCAGTCCAGATACTACATGATGCTATTGCAACAGGGATGCTTAAGCATGGACAGACAATATTTGAAGCGACCTCAGGTAACTTTGGGATCGCGCTAGGGCAGATTGCGAGGCCCAATCTTGATGTCGTTACCCTAGTTTCTAGGAAACTTCAGGAAGGAGTCTTCGAGGAGTTGAGAAACGAGAAAACACATATCATTCACCTGGATATGGACATATGCCCTGCTCCAGGAATGAAGGTCAACCCGAATCTTTTGGCTGCCAAAGCTGTAGCTTCTAACGTTCGTTCACAGCTTTCTCAGTTAGGATTTGATCCTACCATCTTCGATAAATCGCGTTCTGAGGTAGAAGAATTTCTTGCTACTCAGGACATCATAAACTTGGCAAAGTTTCTTGCGAAGATATATGGAGGCTTCTGCCCAGAACAGTATGATAACCAGCTGAATATTGAGGTACATAGAACTGTGACTGCCAGAGAGATAGACCAGCAATTGCATGAACAAGGCCATTCGCTCAGTGACTTTGCAGTTATCTGCACCTTTGGTACAGGTGGCACTTCAGGTGGTTTGAGTAGATACTTGACGGATAAATTTGGGAAAAAGTCGGTGCATGTTGTATTCCCACTTGGTGATCAAGATGTTGCTGGCATACGAACAAAAGGCAAGGCTATGGGCTTGAAGTTCTACGAGCCTGAAAAGTATGCGGGGCAACATGAAGTAGATTTTACGCAGGCAAAACGTCTACTGAAGTTTTTTGTGGATAAAGGGTACGATATGGGGGAAAGTAGCGCCCTTGCGCTTTACGCTGTGTTGCAGATGGCGAACTTTGGTGGTGGAGGAAAGTATGTTGTAATAATTGCCGATGGTATTGAAAAGTACAGAAAGACCCTTGGAGCGATAAAAGAGAAGGAGAAAGAGAAGCGTCTGCAGGTTCCTCTGCAGGAAGCTGTCTCGAACATAGGAAACTATAGTGGGGTGCTCTGGATTCACACAATGTATGCACCTCGCGAGGAAGGAATAAAGCTAATGGCTGCTTCGCTGGGTTGCGATGAAAGTAAGATATCTGTACCAAAGGCCAGCGAAGTGGAGCAACTTCTGGCAACTCAACAAATTCCCAAAGAACTGGATAAAGCTCTGGGAGGAAGTAATGGCAAGTCGTTGCTGGTATGCATGGTTGGAAATACTTCGTTTAGAGCTGCTCAAGTACTTGCGCAGAAGGGCATTGAAGCTGAGAGTTTGACTGGTGGAATAGTAGCAATTTCTGAGTCGAAAGGGAAGGAAATTTCGGAATTAGTTCAAATGGCCACAGAATAGTTATTTTTTCTTGAAAATAGCACTCAGATCTAAAACATCTAACTTTCTATTTGTGTTCAAATCTATCTAACGTGCAGTGATATTGTTAGTTTGTCATAGGCTGCCCGAGCCAGCAACTACGACTTTAATGCAATCTCATCAAATAACACACATGAAACAGAGATGCGGTCGGCGGGATTTGAACCCGCGTCGCGGGCTTGGAAGGCCAGCGTCCTAGACCAATTTGTCCTAATCGATCAAACATTGCTCTCATGAGACCGATTATCTAGACGACGACCGCATGAATTCATGCATTATTTTTGATGTATATAAACTCAAATCTATAAAACGCTCTAGATTCAATCTGCAATAAAATTCAGCTAATAGGATAGAGGATGGATTGACAGGAATTCAATGAATCTATTATAAGAAAAAAGTAAGGTAGGAAGCTTACATTCGCTTACCGCAGCCCATCCACTATTAGAGTTAGAAATGAAGTGGTTGCGTTAAATCCTTCCTTTTCTGGTACCAAAACTACCTGCTGGTGCCGCTTCGCCAGATTCTCTATCGTAATTGTGTAGGAACCCACTTTCTTCTTTTCCAGTTCTATAGGTTCGTTGTTCCATGTGACGCTTATGTTATCAGGATCTATGAATTCATCATTGCTATCTATGAATGCAATGAAGATCAGTACAGTATCACCTTCATCGTAAAGGTTCTTGTCCGAGTTCATAAATGAGTGTACAGTATTTGCTTCTACAGTCATCGATAGCTTACCTGACTTTGACTGTGCGAATCGCTCGTCACCTGCATATGTAGCCAAGACCTCCAAATTTTCTTTAAGGAACTTCCTTGTCACATCTGTAAATGCAGGTTCTACCTGATGGTGTTTCGCCATCCATTCAGCTGTGAAGATACCATCAAAATCAGTCGTAGCACTTGTCAGCACAACTAGTTCTGGTGTTGGCAGTAGTCCCATTATCGTCACTTCCATCTCAGGCAAGGGCACTCCACTGTCATCGGTCAGCATGCCCGTAAATACTACTGTTGTACCAGTATAGACTATCGCATCGCACTGCAAGCTATTGGTACATTGTTCTATCATATCCAACTCAATAGAAGTAGCAGTCAAACCAGCTCCTGGAGTGTAACCCTGATTCGGTTCTATCAGATTATTTACAGAAGGGGCTTTCAGGATAGGTTCAAATGCAGCAAATGCATTGAATGACATTACCGGCAGTAACAGCGACAATCCCGCAAAAATGGCCAAGATAGGTTTGCTATTCACAAACTTCAGTTTGTTGTCAATTATATAAGTCTACCGAGGAATTTTTTAAGCAATAATAAAGGTTTAAGGTAAAAGAAGCTAATTACTACTTACTTACTTCCTACTTCCTTACTTTCCTTCCTTGATCTTACGTGTCACTGTATCAGCAATCTCCTTTACCGGCACACCTTTGTTTATCATGCTCAATATTTCATTTCGCATGGAAGACCATTCACTCGGTCCTATACCAGCATCGCTTAACTTTCCTATCACACTTTCATATTTCTGCATTTGATCAGGACTCAATACCAATTCATGCGCCACGCTTTCACCTTCTGGTTTTATCATATCAAGATAAATTTTGTCACCTACTTTTATTCCAGAGTCCTCATACTCTTTTATGCTCATCTTCAGATTAGTTGTAAAACCTCCCATCATCTGGCTGGTAAATATTTTGTTTATGTTCTTCATCATATCCTCCATTGATCCAAAACTACCCATCATTTGTGGTCCGCCAAATTGTCCTTGACCCCTCTCCCTAACATCCTTGGGATCGGAAAGTGCGACAAGCACCTGCGGACTACCATCTGGTGCTGCATCTATTCTTACAACAACATACTCTTTTCTCATGAACAACTTAAGTATGGTTTTTCTCACTTATGTATATTACGAACAGAACAAGTGAGTGAGAGAGTAAGTGAGTTAGAAAGTTAGTAAGTGAGAATGTAACATTCAATAGAAATTGTGTATCCCGTGGGCAGGATTTGAGCCTGCGACGGTCCGGTATCTGTTGCCTGAGTAGGCTGATGACGGTCAGCTTAGCTATGAGCCAGCCAACCACTACAGCCGGAAGCTTTTGGCAGTATACAACTTCTTGTTTGTTGCTTGCTTACTTCTACCAGGCTGAGCTACCACGGGATGAAACTGCTTCCTCTCCAGAGCAATAAATAACTATCTAGGATAAAATGAAACATTTTTCTTATAGGAATTTCAAAGATACAATTGATGGCTGACAAGCTCGACTATGACGGCAGTGTATACCTTTACAATACTGGGTATCGTGAAGCACTGGTCGAACAGAGCAAGAACAAACTTGTAGAGTATGGTGTTAGACTGTCTGACATTAAAGTTATCGATAGACCTGAAGGAATCCCAGATGGCTCTATACTAGTAACAATTTGGGCTCATAACCTTGAAGTTTCGAAGGTGAAGACTGCGAGACAGGGCTCAATTATAGGCACCAATCTATTCAATATTGAAATCTGAGTCAAGGAAGGAAGGAAGGAAGTAAGAAATATTAAATCTCATGTTCAGTTTTTCACTTGTATGCAGATCACGATAGGCATACCATCGTACAATGAAGAGAAGAGCATAAGGAGTCTGCTTGAGGTGCTGGAGCAGCAGATTACAGATAGCGATCATACGATAGGTGAGATAATAATTTCTGATGATTCCACAGATGCTACACCAGATAGAGTTAATGATTTTGCAAGAAGTTCCAAATTGAATATAACATTGATACAACACAATAAAAGAATAGGTGTTGCTGGTGCCTGGAACGAGATATTTAGGAACGCCAAGGGTGATGCAATAGTACTTTATGATGCCGATGTATTGCCTAGCAAAAATACAACGCTTTTGCTGGCATCAAACATAAGAGATGATACTGCGCTATGTGCATCAAACCCGATGCCGATTAGGAAGAATAATGGTATCGCAGCAAAGGCATCATCGTTCAACGCTTTATGGTTAAGGCGTGTTAGGAAACATGGATTATCACAGTATACAGTAATTGGCAGAGCGTTATCGATACGTGCAGACATTGCTAAGATGGTGACTGTACCAGATGTTATAGCTATAGACCTATACCTTCAGTGCAAAGTTTTGGAACTTGGCTATAAAATAAATTATTCTGATGATGCAGTTGTATGGTTCAAACCAACGGATACGATGCTAGATTTCTCGTCACAGGTGGTAAGAGCAATTCAGGGACATAGCCAGATAAAAAAGTATGTTGAAAGATTTGACATAAAACTGCCTTTGTCTTTAGTAATCAAAGAAACACTGAAGGAAGCATCTAGAGTTCCTAAAGGTATGATGGCGGCAGCAGTGGCCTATTGTACACTCCCACTATACATATCAAGTATTGCAAAACATTTGAAAACTTCTTCGTGGCATGTAGCTGATAGCACCAAAGGAATCAGTGTTAGTGATTTATCTAACCAATAGAATAGTTAAAGAAATTCTAAGTTAGCGTTAGTCGTAACTTATAGCAGGGATTTTCTTAAATTTTGCTTTTTTCTGGCAATCTAGAAGAAGTTGTTTATGGATATTTAGCATATAGAAGTAATTACACAAAAAATGTATAATTTAGCGATATCTAGTAAAGAAGAAGCTTATGCATGATGACTTGCTATATGTCCTGAGCACACCTGTATAAGTAAATTTAATCTCATGATATTTATAGAAAATTATCCAAGCCAGAAAGCAAATAAGTAAGGTAGTATAAGAGTCAAAAGGCTAACTTTGGGCTATGGGTTTCCGGAAGGGTATATTGGTGTGCCCGATGGGCATAACAAAGTATCTGGTGCCTTGCAGTCTTTATGGAAAGACTCACTTCACATACAGAGACTGTATTTTGTGACAGCTACATTTTCTAGTGAAAGTCGATCCTTCTTCCCAAACCATTCTAATCATTATCTTTTCGCTACCTTCTCTGATAGGGAACGTGTCATAAACGATCTCTCTGAGTGTGCTCCAAAATATATGTCGTTCCTATTTCCTACGAAATCATCATTGTTTGAAAGACCGAGCATGGCGAAATTAAATTATGTATCTGTATATTATATCAAACAGTCTTACAACGGGGAAAATGTTAGAGACTTGAAAGATGTATTTTTGCGAAAGAGAGACAGGTTAAGATCTGCTACGGTCGCTGATATAGAGGTGGTACCTGATTCATCACTTAAATTCACATTTCCTTACTCAAGCGATCTCTTACTTCTGGAATTGGAGAGTGAAAAGAGCCATCAGAGCGATCAGAAGTACTGCGAAAGGACGCGAAATGAAGTGATAAGAAAAGGGATAAATGTAAACAATCTAGTAAGTTTTTCAGTTCTGTCTGAACTTAAGTAAGCAATAAGAGATAATAATAACAATAATAATAATTACTATTATAACATTGTTGGATCGCCGAAATAAACCTAGGTGGAAAATGATTTTCATAGCTGCTATTCTTATAATTGCAGGCTTGACGATTATACTGTCATCGAGCCAGAATCTTTCTAGTGGTCCATTATCTAGTCCCATACCTTCACCAGGTTATGAAAGGAATCTATCATACACGGAAATAGGATTTATTGGAACGTTGGTTGTTGCCTTCGGAGTAATGCTAGCTATCATAAGTTTTGGTATAAGGCGATGGCCAAGGTATCAGCCTCAAGAAGAGTACATTGAACGTGTAAAGGCCGTTGGTATATCTGTTGCAAGTATGAATTATGAGAGTGATAGAAAGGTGATACATGAGGTTATGCGTAATGCCGAACTTGTATCACACGCAAAAAATGAATTTATCATGAGTGAACCTGACTTCAAGATGGGTTGGTACTTCTTTGTTCTACACGTAACCCCTAATCTAATACAAAAGGTAATCAATTATGCAAGCTCTAATCAGCCAATTCCTAACGTAAAGTTGGAGGATATGTTTATCAGATGGCTTTCACAGAAACTGGAAGAAAAACAATGCAATGTATATCTTGATCTTGAATCGCGCAAAGGTTCTTCAAAGTACGGTCTCTTTTGAATGTGTAAACGTTAAATACCTGCATTATTTTTGTGAATTGCATGAGCAGACCAACTGATCTTGGAAGTTTAAAGGAAGGATCTTACATAATGATAGATGGCGAGCCCTGCAGGATCGTTTCCTACGACAAAAGCAAGCCTGGAATGCAGTGCTAAACTGCCCAGATAGCACGGTTCTGCAAAGGCTAGGGTCGTTGCCATAGGTGTCTTCGATCATGTAAAAAGGAGTCTAGTCTCTCCTGTAGATGCAAACGTGGAAACTCCCCTAATAGACAAGCGGAATGGCCAGATTATAGCATTAACAGGTGATAATCTGCAGATCATGGATCTTGAAAACTTTGAAGTCTTTGATACTAATGTTGTTGATGATGATGCGAAACCAAAGATAAAGCAGGGCGTAGAAGTAGAATATTGGAAGGTTTTCAGTAAAACGAAAGTGATAAGGGTAAAGGGCTAAAATGTTATTACTGCTGTGGCAGTAGTTGATCTCGGATCCTGATGATGTCTAGAAGAGCCGTCTGAATCGGTGAGGACTGCCATGATCTGAAGGGTCCCTCTTCTGTTCAACCTTAGGAGTGCTATTCCTGTTACATTCTTTCCGAAATAATAGGGGAGACTATATAGATGAAGACTGGCGTATACGCTAACCTAAATTGAACTTCGCAGTGCTATACTCTGGCGGAAAAGATAGTACATTTTCACTTTACAAGACACTGAAAGAGGGGCACAAGATATCATGCTTGATTACAATTCTACCCGATAGGGACGATAGTTTATTCTTTCATTATCCCAATGCTTACCTCACACTTTACCAAGCAGAATGTTTGGGCATACCAATGATAAGTACAAAGTCAATATGCGAAAGCAAGGAGAAGGAACTCGATGCACTTGAGCAGGCACTTACCGAGGCGAAGCAGACATTTGCCATTGAAGGTATAGTTACAGGTGGCTTGGCAAGCAAGTTCCAGCAGGAAAACTTTCAGAGGGTCTGCAATAAACTTGATTTGAAGTATTACAGCCCAAGCTGGAGCGTTGATCAAATAAAGTACATGCATGATCTTCTCGCAAATGATTTCGTAATAATGATAGTTGGCATTTCTGCCTCTGGTCTAGACGAAAGATGGCTAGGCCGTATATTGGATTCTTCAGCATTGAATGAACTCGAGAGTTTAAGCAAGAATCATGGATTCAGCATAGCGTTTGAAGGGGGTGAAGCAGAAACTTTTGTTCTTGATTGCCCCATCTTCAAGAAGCGAATAGAGGTAAAAGACGGAAATAAGCATTGGGATGGATATAGGGGGTATTTTGAAATACTAGATGCGAGACTAGTAGAGAAGGAAGGTTAACTAACTAACTATGGTTCTAGACTCACTGCGAAGTGGATTAAGAAATGCGCTCAAGAAACTGGTTGGCGCCTCTAGTATAGATGAAAATCTGATCAAGGAACTCGCGAAAGATGTTCAGCGATCGTTACTTGGCTCTGATGTCAACGTTAAACTCGTTCTTGAGGTAACGAATAAACTTGAGCAAAGAGCTTTGCATGAGCAACCTCCTCCAGGTTTGTCTAGGAAGGATCATGTTGTAAAGATACTGTATGATGAGGTGGCGGGCTTGCTTGGGGAAGAGAAAGCTCTTTCCTTCAAACCAGACAAGACAAATATTGTACTTATGCTTGGCATTCAGGGAAGCGGAAAGACAACAATCACTGGCAAGTTTGCTAGGTGGTTATCAAAGCATGGTTACAGCGTTGGTGTAATAGGTGCTGATACCTTCAGACCAGGTGCACTTACTCAGCTTAAAACTATATGCGAAAAAGTCGGCATAGGCGTATATGGTGATGAAAAGATAAAGGATCCTGTAAAATTAATCGAGAAGGGTCTGGAACATTTCAAACCGTCTAACGTTGATGTTGTAATAATCGATACAGCTGGAAGACATAAGGAAGAAAAGCAATTACTAGAGGAGATGAACACTATTTACAATGTATTTACTCCTGACATTGTGCTTCTTGTTATAGACGGAACTATAGGACAACAATGTTACAATCAGGCAGAGGCATTTCATAAAGCTGTTCCTGTCGGTGGAATTATTGTAACAAAACTCGATGGAGCAGCAAAAGGAGGCGGAGCGTTATCTGCAGCAGCTGCAACCGGTGCGAGGGTGATGTTCATAGGAACTGGTGAAAGAATAGATGACCTAGAGCAGTTCTCACCAACCAGATTTGTGGGAAGATTGCTGGGAATGGGAGATATCAAGGCCTTGCTGGATATGGCTAGGGAACTCGAGTCAGAGGCTGATGAGGCGAAAGTTAAGAGAATAACCACTGGGAAGATGACGATAGACGATTTCTACTTCCAACTAGAACAGGTAGGAAAGATGGGTTCGTTACGAGCAGTCTTTGAACACGTTCCAGGTCTGTCTGGTGCCATGAAAGAGGAGGATATCGATGTTATGGAGGTAAAGATGGGAAAGTGGCGGCATATCATACAATCCATGACAAAGGAGGAGAGAGCCAATCCAGATCTTTTCAATGCTTCAAGAATAAAACGGGCTGCACGTGGTTCTGGGATGTCCGACCGTGATGTCAAAGAATTGTTGACCAATTACAAGCGTTCAAAAGATGTGATGAAAGCATCGAAGGGCAGGCAGATGCAGGGTTTGCTAAGGAGAATGGGTATTGGTTAGAGCTGTAAATATAGCACCAGCTATTCTGAAAAAATACAGTCTATGCAGTAGATGTCTAGCAAGACAATCTTCTAGAAAGATATCAAGAAATGTCAATAAAGCGAAAGATGAATGCTATATCTGCAACGGTTTGATGAACAAGATCAACGAGTTGCTTGAACTTACGCTTACAAGCATTAAGGAATACAAGTATGAAACATTCCTTATAGGCGCAGCTTTGCCATCAAACATGCTGGAGCATGAGGACGAAATAAGGGCATCATTCAAGATCAAAGGAGCTGAAAATGTAAAGAGCTATTTAACAAAAGAGTTAGGTAAAAGGCTTAGCAGGGAAACTGGTAAAAGGGTTGACTACAAATTGCCAGACGTTACAATCAAGATTGACCCAGTTAAAAACGACATAACAGTTAGAGCGAGGCCAGTATTTCTCTTCGGCAGGTACCTTAAGCGTACAAGAGGCTTGAACCAGAAACAGGAACGCTGCAGTATTTGCATGGGCAAAGGTTGCTCTCAATGCAACAATACGGGATTATCTGGATTTGATAGCATCGAGGGAATAATAGTAAGAAAGTTGATCGACTCCTTAAAGTGTGAGAGCGCCAAATTTTCATGGGTCGGAGGTGAGGACAAAGACAGCTTGGTTCTCAATAAAGGAAGGCCTTTTTTTGTCAAAGTGATCAATCCAAAACTTAGGTTTGTAAAGCCAAGAAGTGTAACCAAAGATGGTGTACAGGTAAAATTCCTTAAAAGAGTTGAACGATTACCAGATAAGCCTCTAAAGTTCAGCATTAGGGTAAAATTGCTGATAGAATGTGAATGTGAAATTACTAATGCATTTTTACAGAAACTAAATAATCTAACTAATATGAGCGTTAGATTTACGGGAAAGCATGGAAAGGAGATGATCAAGAATATTTACAAAATTAATGCAAAGCTATCGAAGGGCGCTTTAACGATTTTGATGGTTATGGATGGTGGGCTTTCCTTAAAACACTTTGTTGGAGGTGATGGTATGGTACCAAATATTTCACAAATTATTGGTTGTAAAACAAAATGCACTTATTTTGATATCTTAAATGTTAATTTTACAGATCGATAGCAAACACTTTTTTATCTATGTTTTGGAATGGATAAAGATGGATCCACTTAGGAAGGTTGAAGACGCCAAACTTACAAATCTAATCCCAGAAAGGGTTTACAGGAAAATTCATGATAGATTCAAGTTTGTACAGGAAGGCATTAAAAGAGTAGCTAAAACTTCGGGTATAAAGTATCCTTCATACTATGTTGAACCTAGCATAGTGTTGTCTCTTTCTCCAGTAGAGATGGAGCAAGTTGGTGTTCTATTCGCTAGAACCGTTCCCACAGTAAGCGTCGATAACAGGGTAAATGTAGTAGTACAACTTGCAGCTCCCCTCATAGCGTACGGGATGAAGGGCACGATACATGCTGTGCTGGCACATGAATTTCTTCACTATCTAGAACTTGTGGGCAGAATGGCCAATATGGATATAATCTCTGATGAAATAACTGGCACGCTCTTCGAGGGAAGATATTCTGACTTGAC
>JBHICO010000040.1:0-11193 GCA_046759645.1 Nitrososphaerales archaeon | reverse complement strand
TGATGACACTATCGAAAGAATTCAGATCATTTCCCGCCGAATCTGTCATAAATGCTTGAACCGCCAAAGGTAACACTGCATTGAGGATATATACGTCCGGGTCTCCATCGGTATTATCACGATATACTCCGTACACACTATGGAAGCTGCTGGTTGAAGCTACTTCCCCAAAGTCAGAGGTTCCAGAACTATTACTTATGTTAACAGCTAGACCAAAGTCTTCTCCATCATTTATGCTTCTCTTTATGAATATATCAAAGTCTCCAGGTGAATTATCTTTATACATTACAAACACGTTGGTGGCAAATACGAATAGCTCAGGAGCAAGGGAATCAAAGAGGGCTGTACCACTTATGTTCTCAAGCTCTGCGCTAAGAAATGTTGCTCCATCATCTATGCTTCTGTTATAGAATATCTCATTGAATCCTCCCAAGGATTCACGCCATACTGCAGACACAACATCGCCAGATACTCCTATCCTGGGATCGGATGAGTCGTTCAAAGTATCGCTCAGAACCTCTTGCTCTGCAGTGTTAAAGTTTACTCCGTTATCCATACTTCTACCGTATACTACAACATCGTTTCCTCCACCACCAAAAGCAGGATCGTTATCTAGCCATACCACATGCACAATCAAGGAAGGCGAATTAGTGCTAGCAGATATAGCCATCTCAGGAATGATCGAATCACCAGCAGGACTGTTACTTACAGTGACCGGATCTGATCCGGGAGCGGGAGTAAAGGTTGCTCCAAAGTCGGTACTCTTCCTCAAGTAGATCTCATCGTTTCCGGAAAAGTTATCCGCCCATGCTACGTAGACATTGCCGCCGTACATTGCTACCCTAGGATTGATTGAGCTTCCAGCTATAACGGTATCACTTATGTTGAGTGGGTCGCTTACAAGAGAAGGATCAAAGGTTGCTCCGTTATCAGTACTCCTTCTATACTGGATCTCATCGTCCCCACTGATGGTATCACGCCATACTATAGATAAAGCAGAACTAGTTGCAGCTATCTTAGGAGCAAATGCGTCTACTGAGCTGCTGCTAAGTGCAACTGGACTTTCAAAAGTTGCTCCATTATCTATACTCCTGCTGAACATTATGTCCGTAATTCCGTCCGAAACTAAAAATTCATCTTCATCTTCAACCCATACGATAAAGACGAACTCGCCATTTTCAGCTATCTGCGCATCTACAGAAGAACCTTCGGTGTTGCTTACATTAATCGTACCTTCAAAACCTACGCCATTATTTAGACTCCTCTTGTAGAATATCTCCGTGTTTCCTACTCCTAGCTCTTCATCAACCCATACAACGTGAACCGTATCACCGTTCACAGCTATCTTCGGAAGACCAGAGAATGCAGCATTGTTGCTCAGATTGAGCGTGCCGCTTGGAGCCTGTACCTGCATCATTGTTGCTAAAACAAATATAGATCCTACTAGGACTAGTGAAATCAATATGCTCAGCCCCTTATTCTTCATTCCCGCGCCCCTTTTTTATCACTCTCATGATATAAAAAAATTACCTTAATTACTTGTGTTTATAAGTATTCGCTTTAAGATAAGATGAGCATAATTACGTGATAAAATATGATACATCTATCTTATGACCCAACTGAAATCTTAACTGTATTGCATCATTCTAGTCCACAGAAAAACTCCTCGGTTAAAGTAAGCACGGAAGACCCCTTCACCTAAGAACCTTACAATCTAAACTTAATTCTATGGACAGAGAATGCATAGCTAACGTAACAGATAGCTGATTGGATTTAGACGAAGCACTAGAGTAAAGAATGACGGCTAGAAATTTTACAAGATTATTATTAAAAATTACATGAATGCGTGCTGTGTATGCAAACATATATTCTAAATCTGTTTTCATAAGTACAGAATACTTATCTATGCCTAGATGAGTGATCACAAACATGGAGAAAGATTCCTATCTTATTCAAAAGATTACCAAACAGAAGGGTTCAGTTACGTTAACCTGCAGATTTGACAGAAACTTATACCATCTCCTGCAGAAGGATGCCGTAAGGAACAGCGGTAGTCTCAACCACCTCATTAATACCATTGTAAAGAGGTATGTCTCTTGGGAGAAGTATGCTGAAGAGTTCGGTTTTATCCCCCTGACCAAAGAAACGGTAAGACACCTCTTCAAGAATTTGGATGACCAATCAGTGCATATGATTGCCAGCCACATTGGAAGAACCGTCCCAAAGGAATCAATTCTTCTTATGTTCAACAAGATCGATTTCAGTAGCATAATTTCCTTCTTAGTGATTACTTTATCGCGCTACGGAACGGTTCAACATGAAATTAATGATGGTACTCACGATATTATACTGCATCATAATGTCAACAGGAAATTCTCTGATTTTCTAGCTAATGTTGTCAAAGCGATGGCGAAGGATCTTCATCTTAAGCTAACGCTCCAAGATCTGGATAGAAGTGTTATTTTTATTTCAATAAATGAGATTTCTAAATAATCTTGTTTCGCTCATATAGATAGGTAAGTACTATCCCCAACCACAAACCTGATGCCATGGGGAATTTGTTCATCTGCCGATGTTATGTGCGCACCTTTTCCTATTATACTATCGACTATTCTCTTCCTGCAACTTATCACAACGTTCTCCATCACGATGCTATTTTCCAATTCGGCTCCAACTATTTTGCAGTTATCCCCGACCGAAGTATAAGGACCTATGTATGCGTGAGGGCCAATTTCACAATTTTTGCCAACTATGATAGGTCCTCTCAGATTTGTCGATTCATTTATTATCGTACCATCCCCGATTGAAACATTTCCAGTTACCATAGCACCCTCGCGAACTAGACCTCTGTTCACTGACTTCAGATCACGCAATACAAGCTGATTTGCTTCCAGTAAATCGTCTGGCTTCCCAGTATCTTTCCAACAGTCGTCAACAAATTTTACCTCTACATTCCTACCATGATCGACCAGATACTGAATAGTATCTACTATCTCAAGTTCATCTCTCCAGGATGGTTTGATCTTCTTGACAGCTTCAAAGACAGTTGGGTTAAATACGTAAACACCTATAACAGCAAGATCGCTTTTGGACTGTTTGGGTTTCTCAACCAACCTTCTTATCTTACCATCTTGGATTTCAGCAATACCATAAAGCGATGGATCCTTAACTGGCTTGACAGCTATCACACAATCGGTTTTATTCTCTAGAAAGGTCTGAACCATTGGTTTGGCGCCCTGTCTAAGAAGATTATCACCCAGGTACATAACGAACGAATCATTACCTATGTATGGTTCGGAGATCAGAACAGCATGTGCCAGACCCTTGGGTTTGGGCTGTTCAATATATTCTATCTTTGCACCAAACTGTGATCCGTTGCCTATCACCTCTCTAACACCCTCCTTGATGGGACCTAGGATGATGAATATCTCTTTTATTCCGGCATTAACCAAGTGTTCGAGACCATAGAATAGCAAGGGTTTATTAGCTATTGGTATCATGTGTTTGTTTCCAGTGAAAGTTAGTGGTCTGAGCCTAGTGCCATGCCCACCAGCCAAAAGCAAACCCTTCATTGCATGCTATCGCCTATTTGGCGTGATATATCGTTTTCCTTATCGCCTAGCACTAAAGTATGGTATCCTTCATCACAACTTCTTTCATCAAGTCATAATTGCTTAACAAATGCTTATACCAGCTAACTGTATATGTTTTTGGAGAATCGGTTATCGCACCGCTTTTAAGGGCATTGTAAATTTCTAAGGCTGCATCTTTAGGGGTGCACAGTACATTATAATCTAGAGCCTCCTTGAATTTTTTGAAACTTACTCGATAAGACCTATGATCCACTGAACCATACCACTCTATATCATATGGAACTCCTATGGAATCTCCTACGGCCTTTGCGAGATCAATAACCTGGCAGTTCTGCCCATCAGAGCCTACATTAAATATCTCTCCATTTATAACGTCAGAAGAGTTCTCTATAACTGCCGAATAAGCTTTGACAACATCTTTGATATCGATAAATGGTCTCCACTGCCTGCCATCTCTCATAAGTGGAATCTTCCCAGTCTTATAAAGGCCCAGAGTCATGCCATTTAATGCTAGATCAAATCTCATCCTTGGTGATGATCCATAAACAGTAGCGAATCTGAGTACTGTCACAGTGAATTTAGAATCAGCTAAGGGAAGGACATCATTTTCGGCCATAAAGTTGGCTTTTGCGTAAGTAGTTAATGGATTTGCCTGAGTTTTTTCATCGGATATTTCATCTCTGAATCCGTAAATGCTGCAACTAGATGCCAAGATGTACCGCTTCACTCCATGGCTCTTGCTTAGTTTAGCGACCCTGACTCTTCCCAAATAATTTATGTCAAAGGTCTTTGCTGGATCCAGCTCTCCGCTAGGGTCATTTGAAAGTGCCGCAAGATCAAAAACAAAATCAACACCATCAAGTAGATCGGGACTGAACCATCGTATATCGTCCCTTATCAGTTCTAGATTGCTATTTGCAGAAATATCATTAAGAGATTCCCTGCCGAAAAAGAAACGATCAAGACATTTTACCTTGTATCCTTTTTCCAGCATGTGGCGTACTAGAACAGAACCGATGTAGCCTGCGCCACCAGTAACCAGAACCTGCATTACCTACCAACTCGCCATAATCGTTTATTTAATTTTATGAAAAAATATGATGATCATCAGCTTTTATACACAAAATTGTTATCCGCCTCTTTGAAAGTAGGCTGTTTAGAATCCTTTTGGGATATAAGAGGTCTCTCCACGGGCCAACTTATTCCTAATTCTGGGTCGTTCCATATAATTCCCCGATCGTACTCTGGTGCAAACTCCTCAGTCACCTTATATATCACATCTGCCACATCACTGAACACACAGAATCCATGGGCGAATCCCACAGGTACGTAAAGCACCCTATGGTTATCTTCCGAAAGGATTTCACCTACCCATTTACCATAGCCAGGCGAGCCCTTGCGTATATCTACTGCTACATCAAATATCTTTCCCCTAATTACCCCTACCAGTTTTGCCTGAGGCTTTGGGTTCATTTGGTAATGGAGACCCCGCAAGACTCCCTTCACTGAGTGGGAGTAATTGTCCTGCACAAATCTTGAATCTATGCCATTAGCGACAAAGACAGATTCCTTGAAGGCCTCCATAAAAAAGCCTCTTCCATCACCAAAAACCTGCGCCTCAACCAGTATTACATCAGGGATCTCTAGCCTACTGAATTTGAAGGGCATAGGATAAGAGCACAGATAAAAATCAAATAAAAACCTATCTTGCTTATTTTGATCTTGCAAATATCTATAATGACAAGATATCTAGTCGGCTTGGTTACTACTGTAGTACTAGTTATTGATAAGACAGTGCATTGATCGGTGCTTAGTATAAATTACGAATCAAATGAAAATCTAAATTGCTTTTCTTCATAAGGGTCACGAAGCTTCTAACCAAGTTACATGCTACATAAGGAGTTAGTCGATCCCGGAGAGTAAATTGGGGGATTCTAACTTGATCTGCTCTTTCATAATCTCGAGCGACTCCTCAGCGGTGAGTAGCTTTGTGTCTAACTCTTTGGCAACTTTACCGCAGTCGAGGCAAGAATTTTTAGGCCTTGGAGCTATCTGCGCAAACTGATCACTTGTAATAGGCTTCACGAGAGATGGACTGAAGCCCATTACCTCTGCCAGCTTTCTGACAAAATCATACCGATTCAAACAAGAAAGCCCAGATGCATGGTACGTTCCATTCATTTCTGACTCTGCCAATGCAATTATCACATCTGCAAGATTGTCAGCCAGAGTCGGGCTAGTGTACTGATCCGTCAATGCCTTTATTTCCTCCTTCTTTGATAGTTTTGTGACGCACCACAACCCAAAATTCATAGGTTTACCTGAGCTTGATTTCGTCTGGGCAGTCTCCAAGGGAGTCCACCCATAAACTACACTGGGTCTAATTACAGCATATGAGATTGCTTCCTGTGCAGCTTTCTCGCCTTCGAGTTTTGTCAGGGCATAGTAGCTCAGGGGCGAAGGTTTATCATTTTCTGTATAGTGGCCTTTCCTTCCGTCAAATACAAAGTCTGTAGATATATGAATCAGCCTCGCACCTATTTTATTGACGATGAGGGCTAAGTTTCTTACCGCATCAACATTTATCTTAAAAGCCTCTTCCCTGTGAGTTTCGCAATAGTCAACATTGTGAAGCGCGGCAGTGTTCACCACCAAGTCCGGCTTTACCAGTCCAATAAAATTAGCTGCCTCTTCTTCTTTTGTAATATCAAGCTTAGACAGTTCACAGGAATCAAGCATTAGACTCCTATAGTTGTACGTCCCATACAACGAATATTTGGATCCGGCCCGCTTTCCTAACTTGTATCCGGTAAGGCCGCTTACCCCTATGAGAAGCAGCGTTTTCTTGTTTGCCAAATGAATTGCTTCCAATGTTGCGTGTTAAATATATTACCCTGCCATTATTTTCTCAGAAAAGGGGTAACAACGAAGATTCGTAGTCTAAGATAATTCGGAAAGGATTCGTTCATAATCATTGAAATTAAAGACTTTTAGACAACATCTTTCTTGTAGTAACTTGTAGAGAATTTAGGCTATTATACTTTGGTTCCCATCCTAATGACTTTAGTTTGCTTATATCCAATAACATGTTCTTCACGTCTCCCTTCCATCCTCTGCCACCTTCCACACCACCGGTGTACATAATATTAACTTCGCTCAATCCCATTTCGTCTATTACCACTTTCGCTATGGTGCTAACGTCGATCTGATCCTCAGAACCAACATTAAAGATCTCCACAGTTTTAGTCGAACTAGTTAGCCCAAATTGAATAGCTTCTATACAATCAGACACATACAAATATGATTTACTTTGTTTTCCATCACCGAGAACTTCGAGTTTAGATGGATCACTTTGCAGCTTTTTAATGAAATCATAGATGACACCTCGCGTACTATTCTCTCCAACTATGTTGGCAAGTCTGTAAATTATTGCCTTAAATCCATACAAGTGCGCATATGAGCTTATCAAAGCCTCGCAAGCAAGTTTGGATGCAGCATAAACGGATATCGGCTCACTCAGAGAAAAATCCTCGGGTGTTGGAATCTTAGTGGCTTCCCCATACACTGTAGAGGTGGAAGCGAAAACCAAAAGCTCTGCATCGGATTTTCTGATTGATTCTAGCAAATTAAATGTAGCTACAACATTCTGCTTGAAGTTAATTTCAGGATCTGTAACACTTTGCCTTACTTCAGGGTTTGCTGCCAGATGATATATGACCCTGTAGTCTTGCAAAATATCAAGTGACGCTTTATCTAACAGATCAATTTTGTGACACTGGAACCTACTTATTCCCTTCCACTTATCGAAGTATTTGATATTACCATTGCTGAAATTGTCAAGGATATGGGTTTCGAATCCCTCGGACAGCAACTTTTCTACAAGGTAACTCCCAATAAAACCAGCACCGCCCGTTACTAGAATGGGACTATTCATTTGATTCATAAATTTTCCTCACATTATCATATACTTCTTCTGTCCCAATATCCCACCAGCCACCCTCAAGGACATATCCGTAGACAGACTCTTTCTTGCAGAGCCATTCTATAAAATGTCCAGGGGAGTCGTGGTTATGACCTTCCTCAAGATAATCATGAATACTTTGCATGCTGGTTTGCGGAATCGCATAGATACAGGTTCCTACAAGGTTTGTTGTTACAATTGGAGATTTTTCTACGAAAGTTATTATTCTTCCATCCGAGTTAAGTTCAACAGAAGAATAATTGCGTGCAATATGCTCCTCTTTAAGTTCATAAAGTACAATGATAGGAGCTTTTTTCAGTTTATACAACTGTAATACATTACCCAGACTAGAAGTAAACATATTATCTCCTGCTATTATCAGAAAATCCTCTCGAGGGAACCTTTTTTGGATCTCAGCAAGGGCTCTTATAGCTCCAAGTTTCTTCTTGTCATATGTAGTTTCTTCAATATTCATGATCAATTTGCTGCGTTTATTACTTTCTAACCATCTTTGAAAATGTTTTTCAAATTTCCTATTAATGGAAATCAGGATCTTATTTATTGAGTCCATTTCATACAACTTGTCAATTATGTGGTCGATAATTGGTCTGCCGTGGACCAGAAGTAATGGCTTGGGCGTGTTTTTTGTTAACGGATACAAACGTGTAGCATAACCTCCCGCTAGAATTACAGCTAGCATTACCATTACCAGACTTCGTTAGAAATTTTAACCTATGCCTTCGAATAGTGACAATCTTTGAATGCATTGAATCTGGATAGAACGGATTTGCTAAAGCATACACAAATGAACAAATTTATTACCAGCAAGATAAAATGCGGCCTATGAGGATTTTGTTCGTAGTGCACCAGTTTTTCCCTGTCTACTATACAGGAACAGAACGACTCGTTTTAAACTTGGCAAAGCAGATGCAAAGAATGGGCCATTATGTTAAAGTTCTTACTTACGCATTTGGTGAAACTGATGGATTTAGACGAGAAGGAGATTTCTTAATAAAGGAGTACCAGTACCAGGGACTTCCGGTTATCTCTATCAGACATAAAACAGTTCCTTCCGACATACACTTTACAATTTTTGACACATCAACGGAGCAACTACTTGAAAAGATATTTTCCAGCGAAGAATTCGATATTATTCATCTGTCTCACGCCATGAGGGTAGGATCAATTATAAGAGTTGCTCAAAAGAAAAAAATACCAATAATTTTAACGCTTACGGACTTTTGGATGATGTGCCCCAGAGCGACATCAGTTACGGTAAAGGGAGAGCTAAGCCGTTCTCCAGATGGTGGACTTGCATGTGTAGAGAAATGCTATGAAGAAACGTGGAAAGACAGAATTATTTCGAGGTTAAACGAAGCCCATGATATTATGAAGGTTGTAGACTTTGTCGCTGCTCCCACTTACTTTCTTGCAGATAGGATCAAGACAGAATTTAATAGAGATGTTAAGGTTGTCAGGCATGGCATCGATTACGTATATTATGATATAAAACCGAACGAGAATGTGAAACAAAAATATGATAATGTAATCTTCGGATATATAGGAACGATCCTTCCCCACAAGGGCCTTCACATAGTGATGGAGGCCTTGAAATTGTTGAAGAATGAAAATATAAGAGTGAAGATTTATGGGCATTACTTCGACCAGAAAGAGTATCATGATAATCTAGTGAATATGACTAGAGGTGACGATAGAGTAGTATTCCTAGGACAGTATAAAGACGAAGATCTAAATGAGATTATGAACGAGATCGATTGCATTCTAGTTCCATCGATTTGGTGGGAAAACTCTCCTCTTACGGCATTGACGAGTCTAGCATTTAAAGTACCCGTATTAACAACAAATGTCGGAGGTGTGGCCGAGCTAGTAAAGGACGGAGTAAATGGGTTCAATTTTGAAATTGGAAATCCTGCGAGTCTAGCAAAAATGATGAAAAAAATAACAGAAAACCCAGAGATCCTTAGCGAAATTAAGAGTGGAATAGTTCGACCCAGAAGATTGGAGGAAGAAGCGTTTGAATATGAAGAGATTATGCTGCGAGCAGTAGAAAATCACCAGGAAATCTAGTTTAAACTCCTCCTGATAGAATATGGTTTAAAACCGATGATTCCTGATTAACTTCACGATTACTCGATCTGAACAAATAGTAGTTACCGAAGGCCATGGCTGCAGTTATTGAAAACAGTTTATACAATAAATCTATGAATTCAGTTTTCTTCTCCCATAATGAGTTATAGATCCGCATATATGGTTTATAATCATCAAGTCTATCAAAGTATTGTTGAATCACTGCTCTATTCGCTTTAAGATCAGTTCTTCCAACTACTTTCTCGATTTCATCAAAGACAAGGTCAAGACTTTCATCAGATCTTTCAAATTTCCTCAATTCTGAAGGATCACTTTTTGAGATATCCTCTATCAGGGTTCTTACCTTTAAGATCATCTTCTCACCACTTTCATCAAAGGATACTGATTTCAATGATTCTATGCATGCGTTGAGTACGGCATACAACCAAACGACATAACTAAAAACATCTCTTGCGCTCGAATGAGATTCAAAAACATAAGGTACCTCATATGATAAAATTCTAGGTAGCGTTATGTAGTCAATATAATATCGTTTGAGAAAGTAAGACGCACTTCTGTTATGTGAATGAATTACACCGACAGAATGCAAGAATGCTATTTTATACCCATTCTGCAGTATTCTAGTGCCAATTTCCAAGTCTTCCGCAAATGGAATCTGAACAAACCTTAGATCGTCAAAAACTTCCTTCCTATAGAGTGTAGCTACGTCATCAAGCTGGCAGAGTCTTCTTTTTTCTCCTGGAGATAGATTCTTGAACATGGGGGGATACACGATCTTGGTGAAAATTCAAGAAGTCATAATGAGTCCTCAGTGAAATACACGCGAAGAGGTCTGCATCACTTTTAGGCACTTGCCTGCAAGTCACTGCGCCAACTTGGGAATCATTTTCGAGTACTTTAACGATATTATACAGCCAATAATCCCCAATAGGTACAGCATCGTCAACATTAAACAGGATATAGTCTCCAGAGGCTTGCTCCGCTCCGAAATTTCTTGTTGCACCATGATTAAATTCTTTTGGTGTTACACTATAAACCCTATTCGTGTATCTTTTGGCCGTTCTAACCGTATCATCTTCGGATCCGCTATCCACAACTACAATTTCAATTTCTTTTATACCTTTCTGGTTCTTGAGTTTCTCAAGTGTGAGCTCAAATTCAGGCCCCGAATTCTTAGTGGGAATAACAACTGAAACTTTCCTATTAATTACTTTCGTATCATCTAAGGACATCTCCATCTGAAGAGGTAAATGAGAGATTGGTTCGATTCGTAAAGTAGAACTTCCAGCATCCACTATTCTGAATTCTCTGCGTTTAATTTTTTCTTGGGCCATTCGAAGAAAAGTTTTGAAGCCCTGTTCAGCAACTATGTGTAAGCTCCTTACTGTGATCTTCCTGACTTCACCTCGCCTAGTTCCTTCAGGGAATTTGTTATCTATTTTTCGCATTGATTTGAAAACTAAACTGTTCTGTATTGCATCGAGCTGCTGCTTGGAATTCACCAGTTCATTATTGGCTGCATCGAGCTGC